>NZ_LOYJ01000005.1:0-87120 GCF_001526245.1 Burkholderia sp. MSMB1498 | reverse complement strand
CTCCGACCGACCCGACCGACCCGACCCGACCCGACCCGACCCGACCCGACGACCCGACCCGACCCGACCCGACCCGACCGACTGCCTCGCCCCACACCGGGCCGCCCGACGCCGGCGCCCCGGCGCCGCCGTGGCGCGTCACGTCATCGCCGTGTCATCGGCCGGCCCGACGATGGCGGGCGGCAGTGCGCGTTACGCGCCGATCCAGGGCAGGCCGCGATGGCACCAGCCTTCGACGGTCTTGCGGTGTCCTTGCGCGTCCTTTGCGCCTTCGAACCCTTCAAGCAGATCGAACGCCTTCGTGAAGCCGGCCTGCGCGGCGGCCACCGCGGCAAGCTTCGAGCGCGCGGCGCTGCGGCACAGGAACAGAATCGGCTGATCGGGCTGCGCGGCCATGCGCAGCTGATCGATGAATTCCGCGTTCGGCACGCCGCCCGGATAGCGGGTCCATTCGATGTGCGCGTACTGGCCGTCGCCGACGAGCGGGCGGCCGACCCAGTCGAGCTCCGCGCGGGTGCGCACGTCGACGAGGCGCGCGGTCGGATTGAGTTGCAGCAGTTCGAAGGCCTCGGCGGGCGAGAGCGCGCCCGCGTAGTTCAGGTTGCCTTGCGTGCGGCGCGTGTCGGCTTGCGCGTAAAGCTGTTCAAGCGTACTCATGGCGGGAGGTCTCCTGCGGATCAAAAAAGCATTCTAGCGCGCCGGGTGCGCGGCGACGGCCGGCGATTTCCGGCAGGCGATCGCTTCGATGTGCGGTTGTCACCGAAAAGGTGCAAAATGCTCGAGCAGCACCAAAATAGGGATTTTCGTGTGTGCGGAACCATGCATTGCACAACCGAGGTGCGCGCTGGGCGGCGTCCGGGCGCATCGAAGCCCCGAAAGGGCGCGCCCCGGCCCTGACGGGGCGAGCCCTCGCGCGTTTCGCGCCGATCTGGCGCATGCATGGCATGGAAGCTGCTACAAAGATCCCGTTCGAATCGGTTGTACGCGGCAAAGAACGCTGCGCTCAGCAGCTCGCTTAACGAGGCGGTCCCAGTCCGCCGGATTTGTTCAATCAGGAGAAGAGGTTATGAGTAAAACCGTCGCCGACGTCATGCAGCTCGTGAAGGACGAGGACGTCAAGTTTGTCGATTTCCGCTTCACGGACACGCGCGGCAAGGAGCAACACGTGTCGGTGCCGGTGTCGGCCTTCGGCGAGGACAAGTTCGAAAGCGGCCACGCGTTCGACGGCTCGTCGATCGCGGGCTGGAAGGGCATCGAGGCGTCGGACATGCTGCTCATGCCGGACCCGAACGCCGCCTTCATCGACCCGTTCTACGAAGAGTCGACCCTCGTTCTGACCTGCGACGTCGTCGAGCCCGCGGACGGCAAGGGCTACGAGCGCGATCCGCGCTCGCTCGCGAAGCGCGCCGAAGCGTACCTGAAGAGCACGGGCATCGGCGACACCGCGTACTTCGGTCCGGAGCCGGAATTCTTCATCTTCGACTCGGTGCAATGGAACACCGACATGTCGGGCTGCTTCGTGAAGATCAACTCGGAAGAAGCGCCGTGGTCGTCGGGCAAGGAATTCGAAGGCGGCAACACGGGCCACCGCCCGGGCGTGAAGGGCGGCTACTTCCCGGTCGCGCCGGTTGACCAGTTCCAGGACATGCGCTCGGAAATGTGCCTGCTGCTCGAGCAGATCGGCATTCCGGTGGAAGTGCACCACCACGAAGTGGCGGGCCAGGGCCAGAACGAAATCGGCACGAAGTTCTCGACGCTCGTCGAGCGCGCGGACTGGACGCAATGGGCGAAGTACATCATCCATAACGTCGCGCACTCGTACGGCAAGACGGCGACGTTCATGCCGAAGCCCGTCGTCGGCGACAACGGCTCGGGCATGCACGTTCACCAGTCGATCTGGAAGGACGGCCAGAACCTGTTCGCGGGCAACGGCTACGCGGGCCTGTCCGAAACGGCGCTCTTCTACATCGGCGGCATCATCAAGCACGCGCGCGCGCTGAACGCGATCACGAACCCGACGACGAACTCCTACAAGCGTCTCGTGCCGCACTTCGAAGCGCCCGTGAAGCTCGCGTACTCGGCGCGCAACCGCTCGGCGTCGATCCGCATTCCGCACGTGTCGAACCCGAAGGGCCGCCGCATCGAAACGCGCTTCCCGGACCCGATGGCGAACCCGTACCTGTGCTTCACCGCGCTGATGATGGCGGGTCTCGACGGCATCCAGAACAAGATCCATCCGGGCGAGGCCGCGGACAAGAACCTGTACGACCTGCCGCCGGAAGAGGATGCAAAGATCCCGACCGTGTGCGCGGGCCTCGACCAGGCGCTCGAAGCACTCGACAACGACCGCGAGTTCTTGACGCGCGGCGGCGTGTTCACGGACGCGATGATCGATGCGTACCTCGGCCTCAAGGAGCAGGAGCTCGCGAAGTTCCGCATGACGACGCACCCGATCGAGTTCGAGATGTACTACTCGCTGTAAGCGGCGATGGCGCTTCGTCTCGTCGGCGGACGAAGCGCCGCGGCGCCCACCGGCCTTCGCGCGGCAACTGCGCGCGAAGGCATCGGGCCTTGAAAGGGGACGGCGGGACGCCGTCCCCTTTTTGCTCCGCCCGCGACGGCGGTTTTTGACACGGCATCCACGCAAGATGGTTCTGAAGAATCTGATCAAGGCCAGGGCCGGCCACCCGGAGCGCTTGTCGGACGACGACCGGCTCGTGCGCTCGGGGCTCCTCACGGGGCTGGAAGCGTTGCCGACGGTCGTGCTCGTGCTCGACCGGCGCACGCTCACGATCGCGTTCGCCAATCCGTCGGCGGAGGCGATGCTCGACATCTCGCGCCGGCAGCTGTCGCAGATGCCGTGGGGCGAGATCTTCCCGAACGCGAGCGAGCTCGCGACGACGATCACCGCGATCGGCGAGGAGCGCTTTCATGCGACGCATCTCGACACCGTGCTCGACCGCCCGGGCCGCGAGCCGCTGCACGTGCACGCGATCGTCGGCTTTCTCGAGGGCGCGCAGGATTTCGTGCTCGTCGAGCTGTTCGAGAACGAGCGGCAGTCGCGCACCGACCGCGAGGAGCGCATCCACGACCTCACGGCCGTCAACAAGCAGCTGATCCGCAATCTCGCGCACGAGATCAAGAACCCGCTCGGCGGGATTCGAGGCGCCGCGCAGTTGCTCGAGTTCGAGCTCGGCGAGCGCGAGCGCGGCGAGCTGCGCGAATACACGCAGGTGATCATCAAGGAATCGGACCGGCTGCAGACGCTCGTCGACCGGCTGCTCGAGCCGCATCGCCATCCGCACATCGTCGGCGACGTGAACATCCACGAAGTGTGCGAACGGGTGCGCGCGGTGATGCTCGCGGAATTTCCGCGCGGCTTGACGATCGAGCGCGATTACGACGTGAGCGTGCCCGATCTGCGCGGCGACAAGGAGCAGCTGATCCAGGCGCTCCTGAACATCGTGCGCAACGCGGCGCAGGCGCTGCGCGAGCGGATCGCGCAGGGCGACGCGAAGATCGAGTTGCGCACGCGCATCGCGCGCAAGGTGACGATCGCCAAGCGCCTGTACAAGCTGGCACTGGACTTGCACGTGATCGACAACGGCCCCGGCATTCCGGACGACATCCGCGACCGGATCTTCTATCCGCTCGTGTCGGGCCGCGACGACGGCAGCGGGCTCGGGCTCACGCTCGCGCAGACGTTCATCCAGCAGCACGACGGGATGATCGAAGTGGACAGCCGGCCGGGCCGAACCGAATTTCAGATTCTGCTGCCGCTCGATCATTGAGCGGCGGCGCAGCGATTCTCCATACCTCTGACCGACTATGAAGCCGATCTGGATAGTAGACGACGACCAATCGATCCGCTGGGTGCTCGAGAAGGCGCTCGCACGCGAGAGCTTCGCGACGAGGAGCTTCGCGAACGTACGCGACGCGCTCGCCGCGCTCGACCAGGAAACGCCGCAGGTGCTCGTATCCGACATCCGGATGCCGGGCGGCTCGGGGCTCGAACTGCTGCAGGCGATGCACGACCGGCTGCCGGGGCTGCCCGTCATCATCATGACGGCGTTCTCGGATCTGGACAGCGCGGTCGCGGCGTTTCAGGGCGGCGCGTTCGAGTATCTCGCCAAGCCGTTCGACGTCGACAAGGCGGTCGAGCTGATCCGGCGCGCGGTCGAAGAGAGCCTGCGCGGCGGCGTGCCCGAGGACGACAAGCTCGCCGAAGCGCCCGAGATGCTCGGCCAGGCGCCCGCGATGCAGGACATGTTTCGCGCGATCGGGCGGCTGTCGCATTCGGCCGCGACCGTGCTGATCACGGGCGAATCGGGCACGGGCAAGGAGCTCGTCGCGCGCGCGCTGCATCGGCACAGCCCGCGCGCGAACGGCCCGTTCATCGCGCTGAACACGGCGGCGATCCCGAAGGATCTGCTCGAATCCGAGCTGTTCGGCCACGAGCGCGGCGCGTTCACGGGCGCGCAGACGACGCGCCAGGGCCGCTTCGAGCAGGCCGAGAACGGCACGCTGTTCCTCGACGAAATCGGCGACATGCCGTTCGACCTGCAAACGCGCCTGTTGCGCGTGCTGTCGGACGGGCAGTTCTATCGCGTCGGCGGCCACAGCCCGCTGCGCGCGAACGTGCGCGTGATCGCGGCGACCCACCAGAACCTCGAGGCGCGCGTGCGGCAGGGGCTCTTCCGGGAAGATCTGTATCACCGGCTCAACGTGATCCGGCTGAGGCTGCCGCCGCTGCGCGAACGCAGCGAGGACATCGCGCTCCTCACGCGGCATTTCCTGCAGAAGAGCGCGCGCGATCTCGGCGTCGAGCCGAAGCGCGTGTCGGACGAGGCGCTCGCGTACCTCACGTCGCTGCCGTTTCCGGGCAACGTCCGGCAGCTCGAGAACCTCGCGAACTGGCTGACGGTGATGGCGCCCGCGCAGACGGTCGAGATCAAGGATCTGCCGCCTGATCTCGTCGCGACGCAGACGGCGTCGGGCAGCGCCGCGCCGGTGGAGGCGGCGGCGAATGCGGACGCATCGGTCGCCGGCAACGGCGCGGCGGAGCCGCACGCGGCGAGCGCGGTGCTCGCCGCACCCGTCGTCGCGAGCGCGCACGCGGCCGTGGGCACGATAGCCGGGCATCCGCTGTGGGAGCACGGGCTGCGGACCGAGGTCGCGCGCCTGCTGCGCGAGAATTCGGCGGACGTGATGGACGCGCTCGCGCGCCGCTTCGAGGCCGCGGTGATTCGCGAGGCGCTCGACTTCACGCGCGGCCGCAAGGTCGAGGCGGCGGAGCGGCTCGGCATCGGCCGCAACACGATCACGCGCAAGATTCAGGAACTGCATCTCGAATCGTGATCCGGCGCGAGGCGATGCGGGCTGCGCGGATGGCGCCCGCATCGGTCGGCTGACGCAAACGGGGCGCTTCGAGCGCCCCGTTTGCATCGGGCGGCGTGGCGATGCGTTCGCAGATGCGCGCGGCGCGGCGCTTGCGTCGCGTTCGGCGCGACGTTCGGCATCGGCGTGGCGTCCGCCGCGGCGCGCCGCCGCCTCGCGTGCGGCGAACGCCGCGCGTCGCCGAGCGGCGGCGGCGGGGGGCCGCGCGCAGCGGGCTCAGCCGATCTGCGCGACGACGGGCGTGTGATCGGACGGCTGCTCCCACGTGCGCGGCACGCGATCGACCGTGCAGCTCGTGCAGGTGTCGGCGAGCGCGGGCGACAGCAGGATGTGATCGATCCGCAGCCCCGCGTTGCGGCGGAACGCGAGCATCCGGTAGTCCCACCACGTGAAAGTCTTCTCGGGCTGATCGAAGCGGCGGAACGCATCGGCGAAACCGAGCCCGATCAGTTGCGCGAAGTGCGCGCGCTCCTGCGGCGACACGAGGTTCTGGCCTTCCCATTTCGCGGGATCGTGCACGTCGCGATCCTCGGGCGCGATGTTGTAGTCGCCGAGCAGCGCGAGCTTCGGGTAGCGCTGCAACTCGTCCTTCAGCCACGCCTGCAGCGCGTCGAGCCATTGCATCTTGTAGACGAACTTGTCGGAGTCGAGCGCCTGGCCGTTCGGGAAATACGCGGACACGATCCGCACGCCGCCGACCGTCGCGGCGATGAGGCGCTGCTGTGCATCTTCGAAGCCGGGGATGTTGCGCACGACGTCCGTTTCGTCGAACGGCAGGCTCGCGCGCGCGAGGATCGCGACGCCGTTGTAGGTCTTCTGGCCCGCGAACCAGCTGCGGTAGCCGGCGGCTTCGAGCTCGTCGCTCGGGAATTTCTCGTCGGGGATCTTGAGCTCCTGCAGGCACAGCACGTCGGCGCCGCTCTGTGCGAGCCAGTCGAGCACGTGCTGCTTGCGCACGTTCAGGGAGTTGACGTTCCAGGTGGCGATTTTCATGGGAGGATCGGCAGGATGCGTGAGGCCGTCATCTTACCGCGAGCCATGGACATCCATGACAACGCCGGGGCGAGGCCGGACCGCCGGAGCGCGGAACGCTCGGCGCCGCAGCGGCCGCGGCCGCGGATATCACGAATCGCGCGATGCGCGCCGGCGTACGGTGGCGTGCCCCGATCGCCGCCGCCGCGTCACACCTCGGCCGGATGCTGCGCGGTCAATCCGCGCTCGACCGCATACACCGCGATCTGCACGCGGCTCGTCAGGTTCAGCTTCTTCAGGATGTTCTGCACGTGGATCTTCACCGTGCTCTCGGCGACGTCGAACTCGCGCGCGATCTCCTTGTTGCTCGTGCCGCGCGCGAGCGCGCGCACGATGTCGTGCTCGCGCGGCGTCAACTGGTCGGGATCGACCGACGCGTGCGCGGCGGCGGGCGCCGCGGCCGGCGCGGGCCGTGCGGCGGGCTGCGGCGCGCGCAGGCTCGCGATCCACTTCGCCGTCATACTCTCGGCGATCACCGGCTCGCCCGCGGCCGCCTTGCGGATGCCCGCGACGAGCGTCTCCGCGTCGATGTTCTTCACGAGAAAGCCGCATGCGCCGTCGCGCAGCGCGGTCGTCAGCTCTTCGGCGTCCTCCGACACCGTGAGGATCACGACGTGCGCGGACGGCACGTCCTGCACGAGCAGTTGCAGCGTTTCGAGCCCCGACAGCCCCGGCATGTTCAGATCGAGCAGGATCACGTCGGGCTGATGCCGCTTCGCGCGCTTCACGCCCTCCACGCCGTCGGACGCTTCGTCGACGACTTCGAAATCCGGCTGGCGTTGCAGCAGCAGCTTGACGCCGCTGCGAAAGAGCGTGTGGTCGTCGATCAACAGTACGCGTATGGTCATGATGCTGGTCCTCGTTCTTGTTCCTATGCCGCCTGTCGCGCGTCGGCGGGCAGCACCAGCTCGACGCGCGCGCCGCGTTGCGGCGCGCCTGTCAACGTGAGCGTCGCGCGCAGGCGGGCGGCGCGCTCGCGCATGATCGTGAGTCCGACGTGCGTGTCCGCGCGCGCGGCGAGCGCGGCCGGATCGTAGCCGCAGCCGTCGTCGGCGACGGACAGCCGGAACGCGGCGCCGTTGTCGACTTCGACGGCGACGTGCCGTGCGTGCGCGTGCTTGCGCACGTTCGACAACGCTTCCTGCAGGATGAACAGCACCTGCAACTGCTCGTCGGGCGGCAGCGGCGCGCCGCTTGTCTCGCGATAGTCGAGCGCGCACGCGATGCGCGTCTGCTTCTCGAAGCGCGCGATCGTTTCCTCGATCGCCGCCTTCAGCTCGCCTTGCGCGAGGCGCGTGCGGAAGTTCAGCAGCAGCTCGCGCACGTCCGCGTAGCTTTGCTCGACGCCATGCTTGAGCATCGGCACGATGTCGCGCGCATCGGCGAGATTGTCGTGCGCGATCGCGTCGCCGAGCATCTGCGTCTGCAGGTTCACGAAATTCAGGCTCTGCGCGATGCTGTCGTGCAGCCCCTGCGCGACGAGATTGCGCTCTTCGGCGACCGCGAGCTGCCGGGCGCTCGCCGACAGCCGCACGTGATCGAGCGCGATCCCGAGATGGCGGCCTAGCGTCTCGAGCACGCGCCGCTCGTCGGCGGGCAGCCGCGACGCATCGCGATAATGCAGCGAGAACGAGCCGAGCACCGCGTCCTGCGTCATCACCCTGAACACCGCGACGGCCGCGAAGCCTTCGCGCGAGCACGGCGTCGGCGAGTGCGCGGCGCCGCCGCGCAGGTCGTGCAGCACGGCCGTCTCGGCGCGCGTCGCGGTGCCGCAGAAGCAGTCGTCGACGGGCATGCAGCGCTCGAGATCGGTGAGCTCGGCCGACAGCCCCTCGGCGATCACGAGGTGCAGCTTCTCGCCCGTCGGATCGGTGACGCGGATGCTGCCCGCGTCGGCGTCGAATTGCGCGATCGTGCGCGACAGGAAGCCCGCGCACATCTCGTCGACGGCCTGCGGGCGGTTCAGGAACGCGGTGATCTCGTAGAGCGCGCTCAACTCGCGGTTCTGCGCGGCGAGCTGCGCGGTTTTCTGCTGCACGCGTTCCTCGAGCCCCGCGTAGACCTCCTGCAGCTCGCTCGCCATCCGGTTGAAGCCGCGCGCGAGATCGCCGAACTCGTCGCGCGTCTGCACGGGCAGCCGCACCGCGAATTCGCGCGCGGCCATCCGCTTCAGGCCGTCGCGCAGCTGCATCACGGGCAGGATGATCCACAGGAACAGCAGATAGATGACGGCGACCGTGCCCGAGCAGGCGAGCAGGCCGAGCACGATCTGCGACAGGCGCAGCCACGTCGTCTTGCGCGCGTTGTCCGATTCGATCTCGCGCACGAGCAGATCGGCTTCGTCGACGAAGCCCGGCAGTGCGACGAGATAGGCGGCGGCCGCGTCAGGCTGAGGCGCGCCCGGCAGCGCCGCGGCGGCGAGCGGGCGCAGCGTGCCGCTCCAGCGGTCGGTGACGATGTCGAGCTGATGCTGGATGACGGACGTGTTCGGCAGGAAGAGGGGGCGCGACGGATCGCCGCGGCGCAGCCGCGCGAGCGTGCCGTCGATCGTGTCGACCTCGGCCGCGAGCTGGCGGCGCGGCTCGACGCCCGCGCCCGTCATCTCGACGTACGTGCGCGTCGCGCGCATCCGCAGGCTGCCGGCGTCGTTGATCGCCGCGCCCGCGCCTTCGAGCTGCCACGACAGCCACAGCGTGCCGCCCACCATCGCGAGGACGAGCGCCCACGCGATCGCCGAGAGCGCGACGATCCGCGTCGACAGGCGGTGCCGCCACGGGGAGGGGGAGTCGGGGAGGGCGGGGGTCATAGCACGTCATGATTTTTTTGAACATGACAATTGTCCTGCCGAATGTTGCGCTCCCGATGCGACATTCCGGCGCGTGAGGCATCGCGGCGCACCCGCCCGGCGCGCCGCGATGCGTTTGCTCCGACCCCGCTCGAACCGCGCCTAGCGGCGTGTGCGCACGAGCTGCCACGCGCGGCCGACGTACGTGACCGACGCGAAGCCGCTCCACACATGAACGAGCCGCGTGAACGGGAAGATCGCGAAAAGCGAGATGCCCATGAACAGGTGCGCCTTGAAGAGCAACGGCGCGTCGGCGACGTAGCTCGCCGCGTCGCCGCGGAACGTGACGATGTGCTGCGCCCAGGTCATCAGTTGCACCATCAGATGGCCGTCGGTGTGGCTCGCCGATTCGAAGATCGTCGACAGGCCGAGCACCAGCGTGACGAGGAGCCACGCGAGCAGCACCTTGTCGCCGCGGCGCGTGACGGCCGCGATGCGGGCGTTCGTCAGGCGCCGGTGCAGCAGGATCGCGAGGCCCGCGAGCGCGAGCGAGCCCATCACGCCGCCCGCCGTCATCGCGACGAGCTGCTTGAAGTGATGCGTGACGCCGAGCGCGTCCCACACCGCCACGGGCGTGAGCAGCCCGACGAGGTGCCCGAAGAAGAGCCCGAGCACGCCGACGTGAAAGAGGATGTTGCCCGTGCGCAGCGCGCCGCGATGCAAGAGCTGCGAGCTGTCGGACTTCCACGTGTACTGCTCGCGCTCGAAGCGCGCGAGGCTGCCGAACAGGAAGATGGCGGCGGCGATGTACGGATAGATGCCGTAGACGAACGTATTCAGATAATCCATGACGTGACCTCGAAACGGGTTCGCGACGCCCCCGCGTCACGCGCGGGGAGCGGGCGTCGCCGCGCGGCGCGGCGGATGAAAGCGGATCGGCTGCGCGTTCGACGCGTTCGCCGCGGGCGCGAGGAGCGGCTCGACGCCGTCGTGGCCGGGGCCGAAGCGCTCGAGCGCTTCGTCCATCGTGCGCGGCGGCGGCTCGGCGACGGGCCGCGGCTCGACGGGCGAGCGCGCGCGCAGCGCCGCGAACGCGGCCGCATACGGGCTCTGCGCGCGCGCGAGGCGCTCGCCGAGCGCGGCGAGCACGTCGATCGCGTCGCCGAGAAGCCGCGCCGCGTGATCGGCGTCGCCGTCGTCCTCGATCGCGCCGAGGAACTCGACGAAGAGCGGCACGTAGTCGGGCAGCTCGCTGCCGACGGGCTCGAAGCCGCGGCGGCGGTATTCGTCGAGCAGATCGACCATCGCCTGGCCGCGGTCGCGGCTCTCGCCGTGCACGTGCTCGAACAGATGCAGCGAGTGCGACGGCGTGCGGTCGAACGTCGCGACGTAACGCTCCTGCAGCTCGATGAGCGGCGCGGCGCGCAGCGATTCGACGAGCGGCGCGAGCGTCGCGCGCGCGTCGGGGAACGCGTCGAGCGCGCGCTCGACGTCGGGCAGCGCGTCGAGCAGCTCCTGCTCGGGATAGGTCAGGAGGGCGGACAGAATCGGATAGATCGACATGACGTTTTCCTCGTGCGATGCGCTCATGCGGCGCTCGCTTTCTTGCGCGTGACGCTCGGCAGCGCCGCGTACGACACCGCCGTTTCCTTCTTGCGGCCGAACAGCGTGCCGTCCGACGTGCCGCCGGAGCAGCCGTTGCCGAACGAGAAGCCGCAACTGCCTTTCTCGTCGAAGCTGTCCTCGGCCATTTCCTTGTGCGACGACGGAATCACGAAGCGGTCCTCGTAGTTCGCGATCGCCATCAGCTGATACATGTCCTCGACCTGCTCGGCGGTGAGCCCGACCTGTTCGAGCACCTGCGCGTCGTGCTCGCCGTGCACGGTCTGCGCGCGCTTGTACGCGCGCATCGCGAGCATCCGGTCGAGCGCGGCGGCGATCGGCGCTTCGTCGCCGGCCGTCAAGAGGTTCGCGAGATAGCGCAGCGGAATCCGCAGGCTGCGCACGTCGGGAATCACGCCGTTCATCCCCATGTGCCCCGACTGCGCGGCGCCCTGGATCGGCGAGAGCGGCGGCACATACCAGACCATCGGCAGCGTCCGGTATTCCGGATGCAGCGGGAACGCGACCTTCCATTCGCACGCCATCCGGTACACGGGCGAGCGTTTCGCCGCGTCGATCCAGCTTTGCGGGACGCCGTCGGCGAGCGCCTGGCGCTCGATCGCCGGATCGTGCGGATCGACGAACACCGCGAGCTGCTCTTCGTAGAGCTGTTGCGGATCGGCGACGGATGCGGCCTGCTCGATGCGGTCCGCGTCATAGAGCATCACGCCGAGATAGCGGATGCGGCCGACACAGGTTTCCGAGCACACGGTCGGCTGGCCGGCCTCGATGCGCGGGAAGCAGAACACGCACTTCTCGGCCTTGCCCGTCTGCCAGTTGAAGTAGATCTTCTTGTACGGGCACCCGGAGATGCACATGCGCCAGCCGCGGCACTTGTCCTGGTCGACGAGCACGATGCCGTCGTCCTCGCGCTTGTAGACGGAGCCGGACGGGCACGACGCGACGCAGGCCGGGTTCAGGCAATGCTCGCAAAGGCGCGGCAGGTACATCATGAAGGTGCTCTCGAACGTCGAGTACATCTCCTTCTGCACGGCCTCGAACAGCTTGTCGCGGCTGCGCGACTTGAACTCGCCGCCGAGATCGTCTTCCCAGTTCGGCCCCCATTCGATCTTCTCCATCTTCTGGCCGGTGATCGCGGAGACCGGGCGTGCGGTCGGCGGCGTCTGCGAGAGCGGCGCGTTCTGCAGATGCGCGTAGTCGTACGTGAACGGCTCGTAGTAATCGTCGATCGCGGGCAGGTTCGGATTCGCGAAGATGTGCGCGAGGATCTTCAGCTTGCCGCCCTGGCGCGGCTCGAGCTTGCCGGCGTCGTTGCGCTTCCAGCCGCCTTGCCACTTGTCCTGGTTCTCCCACTCGCGCGGGTAGCCGACGCCCGGCTTCGTCTCGACGTTGTTGAACCACGCATACTCGACGCCGTCGCGCGAGGTCCACACGTTCTTGCAGGTGACGGAGCAGGTGTGGCAACCGATGCATTTGTCGAGATTGAGCACCATCGCCACTTGTGCGCGGATCTTCATTGTTCTGCTCCTTCGTTAAGCGGCTCTTCGAGCCAGTCCACCCGGTTCATCTTGCGCACGATCACGTATTCGTCGCGGTTGCTGCCGACGGTGCCGTAGTAGTTGAAGCCGTACGCGAGCTGCGCGTAGCCGCCGATCATGTGCGTCGGCTTCGTCACGGTGCGCGTGACCGAGTTGTGAATGCCGCCGCGCTTGCCGCTCGTCTCCGCGCCGGGCACGTTCACGATCTTTTCCTGCGCGTGATACATGAGGCACATGCCGGCCGGCACGCGCTGCGACACGACCGCGCGCGCGGTCAGCGTGCCGTTCACGTTGAACACCTCGACCCAGTCGTTGTCGCGGATGCCGGCCTGCTGCGCCTCGGCCTCCGAGATCCACACGTGCGGGCCGCCGCGCGAGAGCGTCAGCATCCGCAGGTTGTCCGAGTAGGTCGAGTGGATGCCCCATTTCTGGTGCGGCGTGATCCAGTTCAGCACGAGCTCGGGCTGGCCGTTCGACATCCGCTTGTGCAGCGGCGCGACGGTCTTCGTGTCGATCGCCGGCCGGTACGCGCACGAGCCTTCGCCGAAGTCGAGCATCCAGCGGTGATCCTGATAGAACTGCTGGCGGCCCGTGAGCGTGCGCCACGGAATCAGCTCGTGAACGTTCGTGTAGCCGGCGTTGTAGCTCACTTCCTCCGATTCGAGGCCCGACCACGTCGGCGCGGAGATGATCTTGCGCGGCTGCGCCTGCACGTCGCGAAAGCGGATCTTGTCGTGCTCGCGGCCGATCGCGAGGTGCGTGTGATCGCGGCCCGTGATCTTCGAGAGCGCGTCCCATGCCTTCACCGCGACGTGGCCGTTCGTCTCCGGCGCGAACGTGAGGATCATCTCGGCCGCGTCGATCGCGGTGTCGAGGCGAGGGCGGCCGCGGCTCACGCCGGGCTCGGCGACCGTGTCCGACAGCGCGCCGATCTCCTTCACCTCATGCTCGGTGTTCCACGTGATGCCCTTGCCGCCGTTGCCGAGCTTGTCGAGGAGCGGCCCGATCGACGTGAACTTCTTGTGGATGTCGCCGTAGTTGCGCTCGACGACGGTCATCGACGGCGCGGTCTTGCCGGGGATCAGGTCGCATTCGCCGCGGCGCCAGTCCTTCGGCTCGAACGGCTGGCCGAGCTCGCCGGGCGTGTCGTGCATGAGCGGCGTGCAAACGAGGTCGCGCCGCGTGCCGAGGTACGGCCCCGCGATCTCGCTGAACTTCTTCGCGATCGCCTTGTAGATCTCCCAGTCGGTCTTGCTTTCCCACAGCGGCTGCACGGCTTCGGACAGCGGATGGATGAACGGGTGCATGTCCGACGTGTTGAGGTCGTCCTTCTCGTACCAGGTCGCGGTCGGCAGCACGATGTCGCCGTACAGGCACGTGGTGCTCATCCGGAAGTCGAGCACCGTGAGCAGGTCGAGCTTGCCTTCGGCGGCGTCGCGCACGTGCACCTCGGACGGCTTGAGCGCATCCGCCTCGTCGCTGAAGAGCGCGTTCTGCGTGCCGAGCAGGTATTTGAGGAAATACTCGTGGCCCTTGCCCGAGCTGCCCAGAATGTTCGAGCGCCACACGAACATGTTGCGCGGGAAGTTCGCGGGGTTGTCGGGATCGTCGCACGCGAACGCGAGCTTGCCGCTCTTGAGCATCTCGATTGCGTACGCGACGGGCTCCTTGCCCGCGCGCTCGGCTTCGTCGACGACGTCGAGCGGATTCTTGCCGAGCTGCGGCGCGGACGGCAGCCAGCCCATCCGCTCGGACTTCGCGTTCAGGTCGAGCAGCGTCATGCCTTCGTACTTCGAACGATCGGCGGTCGGCCCGAGGATCTCGTCCACCGCGAGCTTTTCGTGGCGCCACTGGCTCGTGTGGTTGTAGAAGAACGACGTGCCGTTCATCTGGCGCGGCGGGCGCGACCAGTCGAGCGCGAACGCGAGCGGCGCCCAGCCGAACTGCGGACGCAGCTTCTCCTGGCCGACATAGTGCGCCCAGCCGCCGCCGCTCTGGCCGATGCAGCCGCACATCATCAGCAGGTTGATGATGCCGCGGTAGATCATGTCGTTGTGATACCAGTGGTTGAGCGCCGCGCCGACGATCACCATGCTCTTGCCGCGCGTGCGGTCCGCGTTGTCGGCGAACTCGCGCGCGACCTGGATCACGAGGTGGCGCGCGACGCCCGTGTGCTTTTCCTGCCACGCGGGGGTGTAGGGCACGTCGTCGTCGAAGCTCGCCGCGACGTTCGGGCCGCCGAGGCCCTGGTCGACGCCGTAGTTCGCCATCTGCAGGTCGTACACGGTCGCGACGAGCGCGCTCGTGCCGTCGGCGAGCGCGACGCGCTTCGCGGCCACGCGGCGCGCGAGCAGCGATTCGTGCTCGCCGCCGAAGTACGGGAAGCCGACGTCGACGATTTCGTCGTGCGCATCGACGAGCGAAAGCTTCGGATCGATCGCGCGGCCGCTGCCGCCGTCCTTCATTTCGAGATTCCAGTGGCCGACCTTCTCGCCGCCGTTGTGCGCGGCCTCGCCCCAGCGAAAGCCGATCGAGCCGTTCGGCGCGACGATGTCGCCCGTCGAGGCGTCGATCGCGAGCGTCTTCCATTCCGGATGGTTCGCTTCGTTCAGCGAATCGGCGAGGTGCGACGCGCGCAGGAAGTGGTCGGGCACGAGCACGCCGTCGCGCTCGCGCAGCAGCACGAGCATCGGCATGTCGGTGTATTGCTTCACGTAGTCGCGGAAGTACGCGGATTTGTTCGCCGCGTGGAATTCCTTCAGCACGACGTGGCCCATCGCCATCGCGAGCGCGGCGTCGGTGCCTTGCTTCGGCGCGAGCCAGATGTCGCCGAACTTGACCATCTCGCCGTAGTCGGACGAGATCGCGACCGTCTTCGTCCCCTTGTAGCGGACCTCGGTGTAGAAGTGCGCGTCGGGCGTGCGCGTCTGCGGCACGTTCGAGCCCCAGACGAGCAGGTAGCTCGAGTTGTACCAGTCGGCCGATTCGGGCACGTCGGTCTGCTCGCCCCACACCTGCGGGCTCGCGGGCGGCAGGTCGCAGTACCAGTCGTAGAACGACAGGCATGCGCCGCCGATCAGGCTCAGGTAGCGCGCGCCCGCCGCGTACGACACCATCGACATCGCCGGAATCGGCGAGAAGCCGACCACGCGGTCCGGGCCGTAGCGCTTGATCGTGTACGCGTTCGCGGCGGCGATGAGCTCGGTCGCGGTGTTCCAGTCGGCGCGCACGAAGCCGCCCAGTCCGCGCACGCTCTTGTAGCGGCGCGCCTTCTCCGGATTCTGGCTGATCGATTCCCACGCGGCGATCGGGTCCATCGTCTTGCGCGCCTCGCGCCACATTTCCATCAGGCGGCCGCGGATCATCGGGTACTTGACGCGCTGCGCGGAGTAGACGTACCAGCTGTAGGACGCGCCGCGCGGGCAGCCGCGCGGCTCGTGGTTCGGCAGATCGGCTCGGGTGCGCGGATAGTCGGTCTGCTGGGTTTCCCACGTGATGAGGCCGTTCTTCACGTAGACCTTCCACGAGCAGGAGCCGGTGCAGTTCACGCCGTGCGTCGAGCGGACGATCTTGTCGTGCTGCCAGCGGCTGCGGTAGCCGTTTTCCCAGCGCCGGTCCTCGTCGACGACGGCGCCGTGGCCGTCGGAGAACGTGGATTTCACGCGCGACATGAACTTCAGCCGATCCAGAAAGTGACTCATCGTGTGTTTCTCCAAGGGCATCCGCGGTCGCCCTCGGGTGCTGCGAATGCTTGTGTCAGGGGACACTCCGAGATTACGGCGCGTGCGCTCGCGCGCCCATTCGCCGATGGAGCGGGACAGGGGAGGGAGAAGAACTAGTTCGAAAGAACTAGAGGGCGCGGCGCGCCCTGGCGGAATGCATGTCCGGTGCGGCGGCGTGTCGCAGCGCGCCGCGTCCGGAAAGGGGCTGCGTCAGCGCGCGTTCAGCACGGCATCGACGCGTTGCGGCGCGCATAGAACCACCAGGTGATCGCGACGCACGACACGTAGAACGCGATGAAGCACGCGAGCGCCGGCACGGCCGAGCCCGTGATGTCGAGCGACGTGCCGAAGCTCTTCGGAATGAAGAAGCCGCCGTACGCGCCGATCGCGCCCGAAAAGCCGAGCACCGCGGCCGATTCCTTGCCGGCGTCGAGCACCGCCTGCTTCTGCGCGGCTTCGTCCTGGCCCTGCGCCGCACGCTGCCGCTCGGTGAGGAAGATCACGGGAATCATCCGGAACGTCGAGCCGTTGCCGACGCCCGTCAGCGCGAACAGCACGATGAACATCGCGAGGAAGCCCGCGAAATTGCCCGCGTCGCTGCCCGACGGCAGGAACGCGATCACGCCCGCGACCGCCGCGATCATCGCGGCGAAGGTCCAGAACGTCACGCGCGCGCCGCCGATCCGGTCGGACACCCAGCCGCCGACGGGCCGCATCAGCGCGCCCGCGAGCGGGCCGATGAACGCGTACGCGGTCGGATTCACGCTCGGGAAGAGCGCCTTCGTGAGGAGCGCGAAGCCCGCGGAGAAACCGATGAACGAGCCGAAGGTGCCGACGTACAGCCAGCACATCAGCCAGTTGTGCAGCCGGCGGAAGATCACTGCCTGCTCGGCGAACGACGCCTTCGCGTCGGCGATGTCGTTCATCCCGAACCACGCGGCGAGCGTCGCGACGACGATGAACGGCACCCACACGAAGCCCGCGTTCTGCAGCCACAGGCTCGTCGTCGTGCCGTGCGCGGAGACGGTCTGCGGATCGCCCGCGAGTGCGCCGAAGAGGCCGGCCGAGATCACGAGCGGCGTGACGAACTGCACGACGGACACCCCCAAATTGCCGATCCCCGCATTGAGCCCGGTGGCGAGCCCTTTCTTCGCCTTCGGGAAGAAGAAGCTGATGTTCGCCATCGACGAGCTGAAGTTCGCGCCGCCGAAGCCGCAGAGGAGCGAGAGGATGAGGAGCGTCGGATAGCCCGTGCCCGGATCGCGCAGCGCGAACCCCATCCCGAGCGCGGGGATCAGGAGCGTCGCGGTCGAGATCGCGGTGAAGCGGCGGCCGCCGAAGATCGGCACGAGGAACGAATAGAAGATGCGCAGCGTCGCGCCCGAGAGCGCGGGCAGCGCGGTGAGCCAGAACAGTTGGTTCTTGCTGAAGTGAAAGCCGGCGCGATCGAGATTGACGACGACGACGCTCCAGAGCGACCAGACGACGAACGCGAGCATCAGCGCGGGAATCGAGATCGCGAGATTGCGCCACGCGACGGGGCGCCCCTTGGCTTGCCAGAAGGCCGGGTTTTCGGGGTCCCAGCGCACGAGTAGAGAAGTGGACATGATCGAATCCGTTGAGTGAACGAAGATGACGAAGGAACTGCTCACGCGGAGCGGGCGGCGAGCACGCGCTGGTCGTGCGCCGCGCGCTCGGCGCGGAAGCTGAAGTACATCCAGACGAGGCTCACGCTGACGGCGCCGTAGAGCAGCATGAAGCAGGTCGAGCGCACGCCCGTCAGATCGACGAGCGCGCCGAACAGGATCGGCAGCGCGAAGCCGGCGAGGCCGCCCGCGAGACCGACGATGCCCGACACCGCGCCGATGTCGTCCGAGAACTCGTCGGCGATGAACTTGAAGACCGACGCCTTGCCGACCGCCATCGCGATGCCGACCGCGAACAGCAGCACGGTGAACATGACGGGCGTGAGCGACAGATGGAAGCCGAGCGGGCCGTGCGCGGCGCGGATCGTGAAGTCGGTCGGCGGATAGCTGAGCAGGAAGAACATCACCCAGCACACCCACATCACCCACCAGGTGGTGCGATACGCGCCGTAGCGGTCGGACAGCCAGCCGCCGATCGCGCGCAGCACGCCGCCCGGCAGCGAGAAGCACGCGGCGAGGAACGCGGCCGACTGGATGCCGAAGCCGTATTCGCCGACGTAGTACTGCGTGAGCCACAGCGACAGCCCCACATAGCCGCCGAACACGACCGAGTAGTACTGCGAGTAGCGCCACACGCGCGGGTCCTTCAGCACGCGCAGTTGCGCGCGCAGCGACGTCGCGTTTGTCGAGCGGTGCGCGGGATCGGTCGCGGAGAACACCCAGAAGATGAGCGCCATCGCGAGCATCGCGATCGAATAGACGCGCGGCACGATGGTCCACGTGCCGGCCGCGGCGATGAGCGCGGGCGCGACGAACTTGTTGACGGCCGCGCCCGAGTTGCCGGCGCCGAACACGCCCATCGCGAGGCCCTGGCGCGCCTTCGGGAACCAGCGCGCGACGTACGGCGTGCCGACCGAGAACGAGCCGCCCGCGAGCCCGACGAAGAGGCCGAGCACGAGGAACTGCCAGAGCTCGGTCGCGTACGCGATCAGCCAGATCGGCGCGACGGTGACGAGCATCAGGATGAAGAACACGATGCGCCCGCCGTAGCGGTCGGTCCAGATGCCGAGCGGCACGCGGATCAGCGAGCCGGTGAGCACGGGCATCGCGGCGATGAGGCCGAATTCGGTGTCGTTCAGGCCGAGCGTTTTCTTGAGCGGAATGCCGAGGATCGCGAACATCATCCAGACGGCGAAGCACAGCGTGAACGCAATCGTGCTCGACGCGAGCACGGGCATCGCGCGCTTGTCGAGCGATGCGGGAGGAGCGGAGATTGAAGCCATGACGATTCTCTCGGGACGAGGAGGAGCGTCTCAAGAGTAGGGACGGGCGGCGCGCTTGCCTATTCGCCGGGAGAACGGGCGCGTGCGTGCCGATGGGTCGACCGGACTAGTTCGATCGGCGGGTGCGCGGCGGCGTGTGTGACGATTGTTTGAAATAAAGTTTGACGTACCTGCTTAAAACCCATATACTTTTATTTCTTTGACGCGGGGTGGAGCAGTCTGGCAGCTCGTCGGGCTCATAACCCGAAGGTCGTAGGTTCAAATCCTACCCCCGCAACCAAATTCGGCGATGTCCCACGCGCAAGTGACCGATGCGCGAATCGCCAAGACAAAAACCCGGCTCTCGAGCCGGGTTTTTGTTTTTCCGCGTCCGGTTTTCTCCCGTTTTCGGCTTCATTCGACTTCGATCGGGCGGCGTGCTCGTCTCGTCCGGTCTTGACGGTTGCGCGAGCGACGCGTGCGCGCGATGCTTGGCATGCCTGTTTCTTCTCGCTCGATGCATATGCATCGAGCGACCGTCGTCGCGATCGCGGCGCGGCGCTTGCCGTGTGTTCGAACCGCTGCAGCCGGCGTTCCTGTTTCTTTTCGGGCGCTTGGCGTCACGCCCCGCCGCACAGTTGAAACACGCACTGTGTTTTTGTACAGTATCGGCACCTTGGACAAGCCGACGCCTTCCTCCGACACGTCTTCGCCGCCTTCGGGCGACGCGGCCCCGTTCGCGCGCAAGATCATTCATTGCGACTGCGACTGCTTCTACGCGTCGGTCGAGATGCGCGACGATCCGTCGCTGCGCGGCCGCCCGCTCGCGGTCGGCGGCCGCCCCGATCAGCGCGGCGTGATCGCGACCTGCAACTACGAGGCCCGCCGCTTCGGCGTGCATTCGGCGATGTCGTCGGCGCTTGCGATGCGCAAGTGTCCGGATCTCCTGATTCTGCCGTCCGCGATGGACAAGTACCGCGCGGCGTCGCGGCTCATCATGGCGATCTATCGCGACTACACGCCCGACGTCGAGCCGCTGTCGCTCGACGAGGCGTATCTCGACGTGAGCCGCGCGACGCGCTGCCACGGCAGCGGCACGCTGATCGCGCGCGAGATCCGCGAGCGCGTGCGCGACACGGTGGGCGTCACGGTGTCGGCGGGCGTCGCGCCGAACAAGTTCATCGCGAAAATCGCGTCCGACTGGAACAAGCCCGACGGGCTTTTCGTCGTGCGGCCGCACGAAGTGGACGCGTTCGTCGCCGCGCTGCCCGTGCGCAAGCTGCACGGCGTCGGCAAGGTGACGGCGGCGCGGCTCGACAAGCTCGGCATCCGCACCTGCGACGAACTGCGCGGCTGGTCGCTGTTCGATCTGCATCACGAGTTCGGCGCGTTCGGCCGGCGGCTCTACGAGCTCGCGCGCGGCATCGACGAGCGGCCGGTGCGCGCGGACCAGGAGCGCAAGTCGGTTAGCGTCGAGACGACCTACGTCCAGGATCTCGCCACGCTCGACCAATGCGCGGCCGAGATCCGGCGGTTGACGGTGCTGCTCGATGCGCGGATCGAGCGGGCGGGCGCCGCGCGCTCGATCAGAAAGCTGTACGTGAAGATCCGCTTCGCGGATTTCCAGCGCACGACGGTCGAATGCGTCGCCGATGCGACCGATGCCGAGACCGCCGTCGCGCTGCTCGCGAAAGGGCTCGCGCGCCGCAAGCAGGCGGTGCGGCTGTTGGGCGTCGGCGTGCGGATCGACGAGGATACCGCCGAGCGGCACGGGCAGATCGCGCTGTTCGACGACGAGGACGAAAGTCTCGACGACGACGCGTCGCCCGAAGCGTGATCGAGCGGCCGGCACTTGCCGTGTCGACGGGCGATAAAAAAACGGCAACCCATGCCAACGGGTTGCCGTCTTTTGCGGATCGCGGATCGCGGATCGACGGAGCAGCGGAGCAGCGGAGCAGCGGTGGGGCGTCGCGTGCTCGGCCGACCGTCGGGCTCGAGCGCGCCGCGCCGGCGCGTGCGTTGCGTTACGCGCGCGCCGGCGCGGCGTCCGCCATGCCGCTGTGGCGCAGCAGCGCGTCGATGTTCGGCTCGCGGCCGCGGAACGCCTTGAACGAATCCATCGCCGCGCGGCTGCCGCCGACTTCGAGGATCTCGCGCCGGTAGCGCGCGCCCGTCGTCGCGTCGAGCACGCTGCCCGCCGAGCCGGCCGCTTCCTCGAACGCCGCATACGCGTCGGCGGACAGCACTTCGGCCCACTTGTAGCTGTAGTAGCCGGCCGCATAGCCGCCCGCGAAGATGTGGCTGAACGTGTTCGGCCAGCGCGAGAACGGCGCTTGCGGGATCACGTGGAAGCGCTCGTTGATCTCGCGCGCGAAATCGTTGACGCTCGCGTTGTCCGCCGTGGGATCGAAGTCGACGTGCAGCAGCATGTCGAACATCGAGAACACGATCTGGCGCAGCGTGCCGAGGCCGCTCTGGAAGTTCTTCGCGGCGAGCATCTTGTCGAACAGCGCGCGCGGCAGCGGCTCGCCGGTGTCGACGTGCGACGACATCGACGACAGCACGTCCCACTCCCAGCAGAAGTTCTCCATGAACTGCGACGGCAGCTCGACCGCATCCCATTCGACGCCGTTGATGCCCGATACGCCGATCTCGTCGACGCGCGTGAGCATGTGATGCAGCCCGTGGCCGAACTCGTGGAACAGCGTGATCACTTCGTCGTGCGTGAAGCACGCGGGCTTGCCGCCGATCGGCGCCGAAAAGTTGCACGTCAGATAGGCGACGGGCGTCTGCACGCTGCCGTCGCCGCGCTTCGCGCGCGAGCGCGCGTCGTCCATCCACGCGCCGCCGCGCTTGCCCTCGCGCGCGTAGAGGTCGAGATAGAACTGCGCGACGAGCGAGCCGTCGCGATTCTCGACGCGGAAAAAGCGCACGTCCTCATGCCAGACGGGCGCTTCGTCGCGCGCGATCTTCACGCCGAACAGCGTCTCGGCGACGGTGAAGAGGCCCTTCAGCACCGCGGGCTCGGGGAAATACTGCTTCACCTCGTTCTCGGAGAACGCGTAGCGCTGCTCGCGCAGCTTCTCGGCCGCGTACGCGACGTCCCACGGCTCGAGCGCCGCGAGGCCGAGCTCGCTCGACGCGAACGCGCGCAGCTCGTCCCAGTCCTTCTCGGCGAACGGGCGCGCGCGCTTCGCGAGATCCTCTAGGAACGCGATCACCTGTTGCGGCGATTCCGCCATTTTCGGCGCGAGCGACACCTCGGCGAAGTCGTGATAGCCGAGCATCTGCGCTTCCTCGCGGCGCAGCGCGAGCTGGTCGGCGACGATCGTCGTGTTGTCCCAGTCGGCCTTGCCGTCGCCGTATTGCGGGCCGAGCTCGGACGCGCGCGTCACGTAGGCGCGGTACATCGCCTCGCGCATCGCGCGGTTCCGAGCGTATTGCAGCACCGGGAAATACGACGGGAAGTGCAGCGTGAATTTCCAGCCGGCCTTCTCTTCCTTCTGCGCGGCCTCGCGTGCGGCTGCGATCGCATCGGCGGGCAGGCCGGCGAGCTCGTCTTCGCCCTGCGCGAAGTATGCGTAGCCGTTCGTCGCGTCGAGCACGTGATCGGAGAACGATTTCGACAGCGCCGCCTGCTGCTCCTGCAGCTCCGCGAAGCGCGGCTTCTGGTCCTCGGGCAGCTCGGCGCCCGACAGGCGGAAGTCGCGCAGCGCGTTGTCGAGGATTTTCTTGCGCTCGACGGACAGCGTCGGATATTCGGCGCTCGCGGCGATCGCCTTGTACTTCTCGTAGAGCGCGAGATTCTGGCCGACGCTCGACCAGAACTCGGTCACGCGCGGCAGGTTCTCGCCGTAGACGGCGCGCAGCTCGGGCGTGTCGGCGACCGCGTTCAGGTGGCCGACGACACCCCACGCGCGGCCGAGCGGCTCGGTCGCATGCTCGATGATCTCGACGACGGCCGCCCAGGTCGCGGGCGTGTCGGGCCGCGCGGCGCGCTCGACGGCGTCGTTCGCGTTCGCGAGCAGCGTGTCGAGCGCGGGCGTCGCGTGCTCGGGGCGAATTTCGCCGAAGCGGGGGAGGCCTGAGAAATCGAGAAGCGGGTTGGCGTTTGCGCTGACGGACATAGTGCTCCCTGGCGGTTTCGGTTTCGGGTTGGGCGAATGACGGCGGCGCACGGCGCCGATCGTCGCTTCATGTCGACATTATTGGGGCGCATCGCGCGCTTTCCAATCGATAGTTTCTAACGAAGCGATTGGGGCGGGAACGCAGGGCGCCGATGGGTGACCGAGCGTACGCAGCGGGGAAAGCCGGATGGCGCGCGCGGGCGGCGCGTCGAAGCGGGCGTGCGCAAGGCCGTTCGATTCGCGCAGGCGGCGCGGGTGCGGCATGTGTGCGGCGAGGGCGGAGGGGGCGGCGCGCGAGATCCGCCATTGCGCCTCTTCTTCGGGCCGTCGGTCGCCCGCGCGGCGCGCCTCGCTCGGGTGCCCCGCGAGACGAGGGCCGCCGCATGCGTGGCGGCACTGGGGGCGCGGCCATGGCGTACCGCGCGGCGGCGAACGCTTGGCGGGGCTCAGAGGCGATGGCAGGTTGCGGGCGCCGACGGCGTTCCGGCGCTGGTGCATGGCGCGACCGGCGTCGCGCGGCGGCCATTGGCTACCAGCGGGCGCACCGTGGGCCAACGGCAGTCATCGCTCGCCATCGCCCG
The DNA here is from genome assembly GCF_001526245.1 of Burkholderia sp. MSMB1498. NCBI lineage: Bacteria > Pseudomonadati > Pseudomonadota > Betaproteobacteria > Burkholderiales > Burkholderiaceae > Burkholderia > Burkholderia sp. MSMB1498. The sequence goes on along the minus strand of NZ_LOYJ01000005.1, from coordinate 63,407 downwards.
CCGATCGCTACTGCGCCGCCGCATCGCCCGGCACGGGCCACGGGCGGGTGCCGGCGAGCCGTCCGCGCACGGGAATCGCCGATCGAAGCGGCTCGGCGCGTGCGCCGCGAGGTTCCCGGCGCCGTTCGCCGTCAGGCCGCCGCAGCGGCGCGCTCGGCGGCTTCGATCGTATTGATGAGCAGCATCGTGATCGTCATCGGGCCGACACCGCCCGGCACGGGCGTGATGTGGCCCGCGACTTGCGAGACGCCCGCGAAGTCGACGTCGCCGCACAGCTTGCCTTCGTCGTTGCGGTTCATCCCGACGTCGATCACGGTCGCGCCCGGCTTCACCATGTCGGCCGTCAGCACGTTGCGCTTGCCGACCGCCGCGACGACGACGTCCGCCGCGCGCGTATGCGCGGCGAGGTCGCGCGTCTTACTGTGGCAGATCGTGACGGTCGCGCCCGCTTCGAGCAGCAGCAGCGCCATCGGCTTGCCGACGATGTTCGAGCGGCCGATCACGACCGCGTTCGCGCCTTGCAGCGGGATCTTGTACGCGTCGAACATCTTCATCACGCCGTACGGCGTGCACGGGCGGAAGAGCGGCTTGCCCGTCATCAGCGCGCCCGCGTTCGCGACGTGAAAGCCGTCGACGTCCTTCTCGGGCGCGATCGCCTCGATCACCTTGTGGCTGTCGATGTGCGCGGGCAGCGGCAATTGCACGAGAATGCCGTGGATCTTCGGATCGCGGTTCAGCTCGTCGATGCGCGCGAGGAGCTCGGGCTCGGAGAGCGTCGCCGGATAGCGGTCCTTCAGCGAGAAGAAGCCGTTGTCCTCGCATGCCTTGATCTTGTTGCGCACGTAGACTTCGCTCGCCGGGCTGTCGCCGACGAGGATCACCGCGAGGCCCGGCCGGTGGCCGCGTGCGGCGAGCGCGGCGGCGCGCTCGGCCGCTTGCGCGCGCAGGGTCTTCGAAAGGGCGTTGCCGTCGATCAGGGTGGCTGTCATGGTGGGAATCTGCTTGACAAGGTTGGAGATGCGGGCGTGCGGCGCCAGGTTGCGCTGCAGCGAAGCATCGAATTATACCGCCCGCCTGCCGTCACCCGACATCGATCGAGTCGAATCGCGCCACGTGCGGCGCGCGAGACGAATGGAAAACGGGGCGCGGCGCAACGGAGGATGGGGTGAGCGGGAGCGCAAACCGGTTGGGGCGGGCGGAATGTCGCGCCGCAAAAGAACGCGCTCGCCCGGCGCGCGCCGGGCGGCGGAGGGGGAGAGAAGCGCTTACGCCTGCTTCTTCGACAGCGCGAGCCGCAGCAGATCGGCGACCGTGTTGACGTTGAGCTTTTCCATGATGTTCGCGCGGTGCGCCTCGACCGTCTTGATGCTGATGCCGAGATCGTCGGCGATCTGCTTGTTCAGGCGGCCGGCGATGATCCGCTCGAGCACCTGCTGCTCGCGCGCGGTCAGCTTCGACAGGCGCTCGCTCGCCGCGCGCTGCTCCTGGACGCTCTTGATTTCGCTTCTCGCCTTGTCGAGCATGCGCTCGACGAGCTTGCGCAACTCGGCTTCGTCGAACGGCTTTTCGATGAAGTCCATCGCGCCTTTTTTCATCGTCGACACGGCCATCGGCACGTCGCCGTGGCCGGTCACGAAGATGATGGGGAGCGCCGCGTTCTCGGCGATCAGACGTTCCTGCAACTCGAGGCCGCTCATCCCGGACATCCGCACGTCGAGGATCAGGCACGCGATCTGTCCCGCCTGCTGCGCGGGCTGGTAGGCATCGAGGAACTGCTCGGCGCTCGAGAAGCATTGCACGCGATAGCCGTTTGCCTCCAGCAGCCAGCGCAGCGAATCGCGCACGGCCTCGTCGTCGTCGACGACAAAGACGGTTTCCTGAGAGGTGGTGACAGGGCTATTCATATCTCTCCCGTTACGGTTTGTGATGGCGATGTCTCGGATCGGTGACCGAGATCCTCCGGTTCCCCAATGGGCAGGCTGCAGTGGAACGTCGCGCCCGACACGAAGCCGTCCGGCTCGACGTTGTTGACCACCCACAGACGCCCGCGATGCGATTCGATGATCGAGCGGCAGATATTGAGCCCCATGCCCATCCCGTCCGATTTGGTGCTGTAGAACGGTTCGAACAGGCGTTCGGCCGTCGCCTCGTCGACGCCCGGACCCTGGTCGATCACGCGGATGTCGACGAAGCCCGATTCGAGGTCGGCGACGACGCGGATCACGCCGTTTTCCGCCTGCGGCCGCGCCTCCTGCATCGCCTCGGCCGCGTTCTTCATCAGGTTCACGAGCACCTGCTCGATCAACACGGGGTCGACATAAATAATAGGCATTCTTGCGCGGATTTCGGTGACGATCCGAATCCGGCGCTTTCTCGCCTCGATTTCGGCGAGGCCGACCGCGTCGGCGACGATGTCGGCGACCCGCGACGGCTGCCGCTTCGGCTCGCTGCGCTTGACGAACTCGCGGATTCGCTTGACGATCATCCCGGCCCGCAGCGCCTGCTGCGCGGTTTTCTCGAGCGCGGGCGACAGCGTTTCAGGCGACGCGCGGCCGCTCTTCACGAGCGCGAGCGTGCCCGAGCAGTAGTTGTTGATCGCGGCGAGCGGCTGGTTCAGCTCGTGCGCGATCGACGACGCCATCTCGCCCATCGTCATCAGCCGGCTCGTGAACTGCAGCTTCTCCTCCTGCTGGTGCGCGAGCTCCTGCGCCTTCTTGCGCGTGGTGATGTCGGTCGCGATCTGCATCTGCGCGAGGTGGCCGTCGACCCACTGGATGTACTGGCGGCGCACTTCGAACCACTTCTGGATGCTCTCGACGTACACCTCTTGCGCGTCCGCCGTGCTCTCGGTGAGCGCGGCGGCGGGCAGGCCCGCGTACGCGTCGACCATGTCGATCGAGTCCGACGACGCCTGCGCGCTGTCGAAGCCGCCGCCCGACAGCTCGAGATGGCCGTCCGGACGGATGCCGAACAGATGGCGGTAATAGCGGTTCGCGAACAGGAGCTCCGCTTCGTCCGCGGCGAGCACGGACACGGCCGCGTCGAGGCTCTCGAGCACCGTCGTGAAGCGCTCGTGCGCGGCGGCGAGCTCCTCGCGCGCGCGTTTCGGCTCGGTGATGTCGGTCATCGACGACATCCAGCCCGTCTGGCGGCCGGAACTGTCGATGAGCGGCGACACGTAGAGGCGCGCGTGGAACAGCGATCCGTCCTTGCGCCGCACGCGCAGCTCGAAGCCGGAGCTCGGCGCCTTGCCGCGCAGCGTCATGTCGAGCTGGCGCTGCATTTCCGGATACGCGTCACGCGGCCAGTAAGGGAACGGCGCGGTCTTGCCGACGAGGTCGCTCTCGTCCCAGCCCGTCATCCGGCAGAACGCCGGGTTCACGTGAGTGATGCGGCCGTGCATGTCGAGCACGCGCATGCCGATCAGCACGGAATTCTCCATCGCGCGGCGGAAGAACGCCTCCGCGTACAGCGCCTGCTGCGCCTCGAAGCGCTGGCGCGTGTGCTTCCACAGGCTCCAGAGGCTCCACAGCACGAAGCACGACAGGCCGGCGACGAGCCACACGAGCGTGTTGTTGGTCAGGTTCGTCGTCTGCGGGTACGCGTAGACGCGCACCGTGAGGCCCTGGCCGGGCGGATCGAGCGGCAGGTCGTAGTGCGCGTCGCGCGGCAGCCGCGGGCGCGACGACGTCGACGCGAGCTCGCGGTTGTTCGCGTCGGTGATCGAGATCTTGTACTTCGCGGACAGCTCGGGCGGGATGTCGTGCTTCAGTATCCCTTCGACGGAGAACACCGCGGCGATCGAGCCGAGGTATTCGCGCTCGCGGATCACGGGCGTCTGCAGCGTCAGATAGCCGTTGCCGAAGTCGTCGTAGACGAGCGGCGAATACGATTGCCGGCGCGTGCTGCGCGCCTCGCCGTACGCGCCGCGCACGACTTCGTCCATCTGCGCGTCGTTCGGCTTCGCGAGCCGCTGGCCGAGTACCGGCAGTTGCATCGTCGGCCATCGTTTCGTGCCGGGCGCCGTGTACCAGTTCAGATAGAGGATCTCGGGATGCGCCTGCATCACGTCGCCGACCGTGGACTGGAACGCGTGCTCGTCGACGCGGCCCGCGGCGATGTCGCGCGCGAACGCCTGAAGCTGCTCCTGCGCGCCCGTCATCGACAGCCGGATCTGCTGCTGGGCCCACGCGACGTTGCGAAACAGCGTGTCTTCCTGCTGCTGCTCCTCGCGGCGGTTGAGGCTCCACAGAATGAGGCTCATCACCACGAGAAAGACCAGGATCGACAGGAGGGGGGTCAGCAGGTAAGAGTTGGACCACCACGGTCCGTGGTGCCAGCGGGACGGCTGCGACTCCGCCGGCGAGCCCGACGGTCGCGCCGAGCGTGCGAAAAGCCGATCGGTCAACATGGCAGGATTGTAGCTCAGCGCGCCATGCGCAAAAGGCGTACAAGAGAGGTTGAACCGAAAGCGGAATCATCGATGCATGATCAACCGCACACGCCGATCGGATGGGTGCGCCGCAGCAATATTTCGTATTGCGAGAAATGATCTCATAATTCGAAAATTTTGTTGCGCGCTGCGTGTGACGCTCTTTACAATCCGCGGGAGCTTGTTGCAGCCGGCGGCATGCGTCGTCGCGCGAAGGCCATCTTCATATTCCAGGACACCCAGGAGACGAGAATGTCCGCTGTACCTAATGAAGTGATGAAGTACGTTGCGGCCGAACGCGACGACGACGCGCAGGAAACCGTCGAATGGCTCGAAGCGCTCGACGGCGTGATTTCCTCCGTCGGCCCCGGCCGCGCGCACTACCTGATCGAAAAGCAGATCGAATTCGCGCGGATGCACGGCGAGCACCTGCCCTTCTCCGCGAACACCCCGTACATCAACACGATTCCCGTCGAAGCCCAGGCGAAGATTCCGGGCGACCAGGACATCGAGCACCGGATTCGCTCGTACACGCGCTGGAACGCGATCGCGATGGTGCTGCGCGCGGGCAAGGACACGAACGTCGGCGGCCACATCGCGTCGTTCGCGTCGGCCGCCACGCTCTACGACGTCGGCTACAACCACTTCTGGCACGCGCCGTCCGCCGAGCACGGCGGCGATCTCGTGTTCGTGCAGGGCCACTCGTCGCCCGGCGTGTACTCGCGCGCGTTCCTGCTCGGCCGCCTGACCGAGAACCAGCTCGACAACTTCCGCCAGGAAGTCGGCGGCAACGGCATCTCGTCGTATCCGCACCCGTGGCTGATGCCGGACTTCTGGCAGTTCCCGACCGTGTCGATGGGCCTCGGCCCGATCATGGCGATCTACCAGGCGCGCTTCATGAAATACATCGAAGCGCGCGGCATCGCGAAGACGCAGGGCCGCAAGGTGTGGGCGTTCCTCGGCGACGGCGAGACGGACGAGCCGGAATCGCTCGGCGCGATCGGCATGGCGAGCCGCGAGAAGCTCGACAACCTCGTGTTCGTGATCAACTGCAACCTGCAGCGTCTCGACGGCCCGGTGCGCGGCAACGGCAAGATCATCCAGGAGCTGGAATCGGAATTCCGCGGCGCGGGCTGGAACGTGATCAAGGTGATCTGGGGCAGCCGCTGGGATGCGCTGTTCGCGCGCGACAAGACGGGCGCGCTGATGCGCCGCATGATGGAAGTCGTCGACGGCGAGTATCAGACGTACAAGTCGGAGTCGGGCGCGTACGTGCGCGAGCACTTCTTCAACACGCCGGAGCTCAAGGCGCTCGTCGCCGATTGGTCCGACGACGACATCTGGAACCTGAACCGCGGCGGCCACGATCCGCACAAGATCTACGCGGCGTTCCACGAGGCGAGCAACTCGAAGGGCGCGCCGACCGTGATCCTCGCGAAGACCATCAAGGGCTACGGGATGGGCGAGTCGGGCCAGGCGATGAACATCACGCACCAGCAGAAGAAGCTGCCCGTCGAGCAACTGAAGAAGTTCCGCGACCAGTTCCGCCTGCCGATCACCGACGAGCAGATCGCCGACGTGCCGTACGTGAAATTCGAGGAAGGCTCGAAGGAGCTCGAATACATGCGCAAGCAGCGCATGGACCTCGGCGGCTACCTGCCGCAGCGCCGCGAGAAGGCGCAGTCGCTGCCGGTGCCGGCGCTCGAAGCGTTCGAGCCGCTCCTGAAGGGCACGGGCGAAGGCCGCGAGATCTCGACGACGATGGCGTTCGTGCGGATCTTGAACATCCTGTTGAAGGACAAGACGCTCGGCAAGCGCGTCGTGCCGATCGTGCCGGACGAGTCGCGCACGTTCGGCATGGAGGGCCTGTTCCGCCAGATCGGCATCTGGAACCAGGAAGGCCAGAAGTACGTGCCGGAGGATTCCGACCAGCTGATGTTCTACAAGGAATCGGAAACCGGCCAGATCCTGCAGGAAGGCATCAACGAAGCGGGCGGCATGTGCGACTGGATCGCGGCGGCGACGTCGTACTCGACGCACGGCGAGATCATGGTGCCGTTCTACATCTTCTATTCGATGTTCGGCTTCCAGCGGATCGGCGATCTGGCATGGGCGGCGGGCGACATGCGCTCGCGCGGCTTCCTGCTCGGCGGCACGGCGGGCCGCACGACGCTCAACGGCGAAGGCCTGCAGCACGAGGACGGCCATTCGCTGCTGTGGGCCGCATCGGTGCCGAACTGCGTGAGCTACGATCCGACGTTCGGCTACGAGCTCGCCGTCATCATGCAGGACGGCCTGCGCCGGATGGTGCAGGAGCAGGAGGACGTCTACTACTACGTCACCGTGATGAACGAGAACTACGAGCACCCGGCGATTCCGCAGGGCGAGCACGTGGCGGCCGACATCATCAAGGGCATGTACTCGTTCAAGAAGGCCGACACCGATCAGAAGGCGCCGCGCGTTCAACTGCTCGGCGCGGGCACGATCTTCAACGAAGTGATCGCCGCCGCGGATCTGCTGAAGAACGACTGGGGCGTCGCGGCCGATCTGTGGAGCGTGCCGAGCTTCACCGAGCTCGCCCGTGAAGGCCACGAAGTCGAGCGCTGGAACCTGCTGCATCCGGCCGAGGAGCGCCGCCTGTCGCACGTGCAGAAGTGCCTGAAGGACGCGCAGGGCCCGGTGATCGCGTCGACCGACTACGTGCGCGCGCTCGCCGACCAGATTCGCGGCCAGGTCGATCGCCGCTACGTCGTGCTCGGCACCGACGGCTTCGGCCGCTCGGACACGCGCAAGGCGCTGCGCCATTTCTTCGAAGTGGACCGGTACTGGGTCACGGTCGCGGCGCTCAACGCGCTCGCCGACGAAGGCGCGATCGACCGCAAGGTCGTGGCGGACGCCATCGCGAAGTACGAGCTCGACCCGGCCAAACCCAACCCGATGACGGTTTAACGCACGCGCCGCGTGACGCCGCGCGCCCGTTTCCGCTTTCGTCGACGAGGGCGGGGCGGGCGGCGCGGCTCCGCCTTGCATGGGATCAGAGTCGGCCGCCCGCGCGGCGACGCTGATCGACAGGAGACTGAAACAGATGAGTCAAGCGATCGAAGTCAAGGTGCCGGATATCGGCGATTACAAGGACGTGCCCGTCATCGAAGTGCTCGTGAAGCCGGGCGATGCGGTCGAGGCCGAGCAGTCGCTCGTCACGCTCGAGTCCGACAAGGCGACGATGGACGTGCCGAGCCCCGTCGGCGGCACGGTCAAGGAAGTGAAGGTCAAGGTCGGCGACGCGGTGTCGCAGGGCTCGCTGATCGTGCTGCTCGACGGCGCGCAAGCGGCCGCTAAGCCCGCGCAGGCGAACGGCGCCGCGGCGCCCATCCCGCAGCCGGCGCCCGCCGCTGCCGCGGCGGCGCCCGCGCCGGCCGCCGGCGGCGGCGGCACGGTCGACGTGAAAGTGCCGGACATCGGCGACTACAAGGACGTGCCCGTCATCGAGATATCGGTGAAGGTCGGCGATACGGTCGAGGCCGAGCAGTCGCTCGTCACGCTCGAATCGGACAAGGCGACGATGGACGTGCCGAGCCCGACCGCGGGCGTCGTCAAGGCCATCAAGGTGAAGGTGGGCGATGCGGTGTCGAAGGGCTCGCTGATCGTCGTGCTCGAAGCGGCGGGCGGCGGCGCGGCCGCGCCGCAGGCGGCGCACGCTCAGGCGGCGCCGGCGCCTGCTCAGGCGGCTTCCGCGCCTGCACCCGCCGCCGCACCCGCGCCGCGAGCGGCGCCCGCCGCCGCGCTCGCGCCTGCCGCGAGCGGCGAGTATCGCGCGAGCCACGCGTCGCCGTCGGTGCGCAAGTTCGCGCGCGAGCTCGGCGTCGACGTGTCGCGCGTGCAGGGCACGGGCCCGAAGGCCCGCATCACGAAGGAAGACGTCACCGCGTTCGTGAAGGGCGTGATGACGGGCCAACGCGCGGCGCCCGCAGCGGCAGCCGCGCCGGCGGGCGGCGGCGAGCTGAACCTGCTGCCGTGGCCGAAGGTCGATTTCACGAAGTTCGGCCCGATCGAGGCGAAGCCGCTGTCGCGCATCAAGAAGATCTCGGGCGCGAATCTGCATCGCAACTGGGTGATGATCCCGCACGTCACGAACAACGACGAAGCGGACATCACCGAGCTCGAGGCGCTGCGCGTGCAACTGAACAAGGAGCACGAGAAGGCGGGCGTGAAGTTCACGATGCTTGCGTTCGTGATCAAGGCGGTCGTCTCGGCGCTGAAGAAGTTCCCGACGTTCAATGCGAGCCTCGACGGCGACAACCTCGTCTTCAAGCAGTACTACCACGTCGGTTTCGCCGCCGACACGCCGAATGGTCTCGTCGTGCCGGTGATTCGCGACGCGGACAAGAAGGGCCTCGTCGACATCGCGAAGGAAATGAGCGAACTGTCGAAGGCGGCGCGCGAGGGCAAGCTGAAGCCGGACCAGATGCAGGGCGGCTGCTTCTCGATCTCGTCGCTGGGCGGCATCGGCGGCACGCATTTCACGCCGATCATCAACGCGCCGGAGGTGGCGATCCTCGGCCTGTCGCGCAGCGCAACGAAGCCCGTGTGGGACGGCAAGCAGTTCGTGCCGCGCCTCACGCTGCCGATGTCGCTGTCGTACGACCATCGCGTGATCGACGGCGCGGAAGCCGCGCGGTTCAATGCGTATCTCGGCGCGATTCTCGGCGACTTCCGTCGCGTGATTCTTTGATGAGCGGGGAGGCTCGCGGGGGCGTGGGTTTTTTGTCGGTTATCCACGTTTCATCGTTGAACTTGCTTTCCTAACGGTCTGCTGGCGTCGCTCCTGCGCGGGGCGGCGGTCACTTTTCTTTGTCTTCCAAAGAAAAGTAACCAAAAGAAAGGCGCGTCCTTGGGCGGACGGCAAAGGTGGTCCTGCCCATGCTCCCGTTCTCCAGTCAGGCCGTAGTTCAGGTTCAATTCGCGAGTTTTCCCTCCGTCTGTCAGCAGTTAATCAAGAAGGGGACGGTACATGAGTCTCATCGAAGTCAAGGTTCCGGATATCGGCGATTTCACCGGCGTCGACGTCATCGAAGTCAACGTCCAGCCCGGCGACGTGATCGAAAAGGAGCAGACGCTCCTCACGCTCGAATCGGACAAGGCGTCCATGGAAGTGCCGAGCGACGTCGCCGGCACCGTGAAGGAAATCAAGATCAAGCCGGGCGACAAAGTCTCGCGAGGCACGGTGATCGCGCTCGTCGAGGCGTCGGCCGAGGCCGCGCCGGCCAAGCCCGCCGAACCGGCGAAGCCGGCAGCAGCCGCAGCCGCACCGGCGAGCGCGCCCGCGCCGCAAGCCGGCAGCTTCGGCGGCGCCGCCGACGTCGAGTGCGACATGCTCGTGCTCGGCGCCGGCCCCGGCGGCTATTCGGCCGCGTTCCGCTCGGCCGATCTCGGCATGAAGACGGTGCTCGTCGAGCGCTATTCGACGCTCGGCGGCGTGTGTCTGAACGTCGGCTGCATTCCGTCGAAGGCGCTGCTGCACACCGCGCTCGTCGTCGAGGAGGCGCAGGCGCTCGCCGCGCACGGCATTTCGTTCGGCAAGCCGCAAGTCGATCTCGACAAGCTGCGCGACTTCAAGGGCGGCGTGGTCAAGAAGCTGACGACGGGTCTCGCCGGCATGGCGAAGGCGCGCAAGGTCGACGTGGTGACGGGCGTCGGCGCGTTCGTCGATCCGCACCACATCGAAGTGCAGACGGACGGCGGCAAGAAGATCGTCAAGTTCAAGCAGGCGATCATCGCGGCGGGCTCGCAGGCCGTGAAGCTGCCGTTCATGCCGGAGGACCCGCGCGTCGTCGATTCGACGGGCGCGCTCGAACTGCGCCAGTTGCCGAAGCGCATGCTCGTGATCGGCGGCGGCATCATCGGCCTCGAAATGGCGACGGTGTATTCGACGCTCGGCGCCGAGATCGACGTCGTCGAAATGATGGACGGCCTGATGATGGGCGCGGACCGCGATCTCGTGAAAGTCTGGGAGAAGTACAACGCGAAGCGCTTCGGCAACGTGATGCTGAAGACCAAGACGGTCGGCGCGCAAGCGAAGGACGACGGCATCTACGTGACGTTCGAGGGCGAGAAGGCGCCGGCGGAGCCGCAGCGCTACGACCTCGTGCTGGTCGCGGTCGGCCGCAGCCCGAACGGCAAGAAGATCGGCGCCGACAAGGCAGGCGTTGCGGTGACGGATCGGGGCTTCATCGACGTCGACACGCAGATGCGCACGAACGTCCCGCACATCTTCGCGATCGGCGACATCGTCGGCCAGCCGATGCTCGCGCACAAGGCGGTGCATGAAGGCCACGTGGCGGCGGAAGCCGCGCACGGCGAGAAGGCGTACTTCGACGCGCTGCAGATTCCGTCGGTGGCCTATACCGATCCGGAAGTCGCGTGGGCGGGCAAGACGGAAGATCAGTGCAAGGCCGAAGGCATCAAGTACGGCAAGGCCGTGTTCCCGTGGGCCGCGTCGGGCCGCGCGATCGCGAACGGCCGCGACGAGGGCTTCACGAAGCTGATCTTCGATGAGGAAACCCACCGCGTGATCGGCGGCGGCATCGTCGGCCTGAACGCGGGCGACCTCATCAGCGAAGTGTGTCTTGCGGTGGAGATGGGCGCGGACGCGGAAGACATCGGCAAGACGATCCATCCGCACCCGACGCTCGGCGAATCGGTCGGCATGGCGGCCGAGCTGTACGAAGGCGTCTGCACGGACCTGCCGCCGCAGCGCAAGAAGTAAGCGGCGCGGCTGTCACGCAGCGGCCGCACGAAGAAACGGCGCCTCCCCCAGCAAGGGGAGGCGCCGTTTCATTTTGCGGGGGCGCACAAGACGCCCGGCGCGGCGGACATTCTCGGCCGAGAAAAAAGCCGCGCAGATGCGCGGCTTTCCCCAAACGAGCAGATGATGCCGCCGGCGCTTACGCGGTCTTGCCGCCGGTGGTGCTGCGGCGCGACGCGGCGGCCGCGGTATTCGCCGCCTTCGTGGCGACGGCAGCGGCGGCGTTGAAGTTCGTTTCGGCGATTTCGACCGCTTGCTTCGCGGCCTTCTGCACCGTTTCGTACGTCGTGTTCGCGGCGTTGATCGCCGACTTCAGCGCGGCGACGGCGGTTTCCGAGCCGGCCGGCGCGTTCTTCGCGACGTTGTCGACGAGCGCTTGCACCTTGCGGTTCTGTTCTTCGTACTGCGCCTCAGCGACCTTCGCGAATTCGGCTTGCGTGGCCGACGCGATTTCGTACACGTGGCGGCCGTACGCGAGCACCTTCTCGGCGATCGGCTGCGTGAGGCTCGCCTGCAGCGCGAGCAGTTCCTGCGCGTCCTTCACGGACAGCGCGCGCTGCACGTTTTCCTGACTTTCAGCGAGCGTCGACTTCACCACTTGCAGATTGAGTTCGATCAGCTTTTCGACGCCTTCGAACGCCTTCGTCGTGAGGCCGAAGAGGCTTTCGATGTTGGCTTTCTGGGCAGCGGCGATTTGCTCGGGGGTCAGCAAAGACATGTTCATGCTCCTGAAGTTCGATCGGGGATCGTGAAGGAAAAGGGCACAACTTTGGGGAACAGATACCTGAAACTGCTTTGTGCAACGCAACAATGGATTCTATTTTAGGGCGCCAGAATTGAATGTCAAGTACTTTTGGTGCATTGCACAAACCTGACAATTTCTAGACAAAACAATAGTTTGCAATGTCTCGGTGGGATCGGTTTCAGCGTGTGTCCCGAGCCGGGTCGGAGGCCCGCCGCACGCACGAGAGTGCACCATCGCGACGCGAGTAAACCGATCGGAGTGACGGAACGTTTAACATTCTGGCATGTCGAAGCGGTCGCTGTTTTCGGCACGGCGGCGGGCGTCAACGCCCGCCGCCGTGCCTATCGGCGGGTCGTCCGGCCCGCTTCGCCTGTCGAATTCGTGGTTTCCCCTGCTTCAGCTTGTCCGTCGCGCCGCCGATATTCTGGTCAACCGGTGGGTGATTTGTGTGTCGCGCGCGTCGGGAGCTTCGTTTTCTTCATCGTATTTTTCGATGGAAGAGACGGGGCCGATTGGTCTGGTACGATCGATTCTTACATTTCGGTTTAACGAAGATCGGTAAGTGCCTAATATTGCTTATTTTTTCAGCTTTTACTACACTTGCGGAAACCTCCCGCCGTTTTGTTCGGACCCCAATGAAAGCCCAACTGTTTGCACCGCTCAGGATGATGCAGAGCGTGGCGCTCGGCACCGCCGTTTCGGTCGCCGTCTCGCTGATGGTGGCGACGGCCGCCGTCGCGCCCGCGGACGCGTTCGCCGCCACCGCCAAGACCGCGCAGAGCGCGAAAGGCAAGAAGAGCGCGGCGAAGAAGTCACTGCGCGCCGCGTCGTCGAGCGCCGAACCGCGCGCGAAAGGCGCGCGCAAGCGCGTGACCTACGTGTCGAACGGCCGTCACCACAGCGGCGTGCGCCGCGTCGCGTTCCAGCCGCGGCCGCCGTCGGTCGGCCAGGCGTTCGGCCTGCACGACACGCCCGATTCGCTCGCGCTGCGCTCGAGCGTCGCCTACGTCGTCGACCAGAACACGTCCGAGCCGCTCTTCGACAAAAATTCGCACGCGGTCGTGCCGATCGCGTCGATCACGAAGCTGATGACCGCGATGGTCGTCCTCGATTCGAAGTCGCAGCTCACCGACGAGGTCGAAGTGACCGACGAGGATCGCGATTACGAGAAGGGCACGGGTTCGCGCCTGTCGGTGGGCTCGGTGCTGTCGCGCGAGGACATGCTGCACATCGCGCTGATGGCGTCGGAGAACCGCGCGGCGGCCGCGCTGTCGCGCTACTACCAGGGCGGCCGTCCGGCGTTCATCGCCGCGATGAACGCGAAGGCGAAGGCGCTCGGCATGTCCGACACGCATTTCGAGAACTCGACTGGGCTGTCGAGCCAGAACGTGTCGAGCGCGCGCGATCTCGTGAAGATGGTGAACGCGGCGTATCAGTACCCACTCATCCGCAAGTTCTCGACCGACCGCAGCTACGAGGTGAACACTGGCAAGCGGACGCTCGCGTACAACAGCACGAATGCGCTCGTGCGCAATCCTTCGTGGGACATCGGCCTGCAGAAGACTGGTTTCATCAACGAAGCGGGCGAGTGTCTCGTGATGCAGACGACGATTCACAGCCGTCCGATCGTGATGGTGCTGCTCGATTCGTTCGGCAAGTACTCGCGCTTCGCCGATGCGTCGCGCGTGCGCAACTGGCTCGACAACGGCGGCGGCGAGCGCCTGACGGCGGCGAACACGCCGGCGGGCGGGACCTGATCGCGGACGCGGCCGAGCGTCGCATCGCCCAGCAAAAAGCCCCGCGAATGCGGGGCTTTTTTTGTGCGCCGGCCACCGGAGGCGCGGGGCGGCCGAGCGCTGGAGCGCGATGCGCGCGCGCCTACGCCTGCTTTTGCGCCAGCGCGTCCGCTTCCCTCGCGGTTTCCGGGCGATAGCCGAGCGATTCCGAGATCGTGAGCGCCGTGCGGCTCAACTGGCCGAGCCACGCGTCCTGGAGCCGGTCGGCGGGCGCGGACAGCGACAACCCGGCGACGAGCTTGCCGGAATCGTCGTAGATGCCGGCCGCGATGCAGCGCACGCCGAGCTCGAGCTCTTCGTTATCGCGCGCGCACGCCTGTTGGCGCACGAGCGTGAGCTCGCGCTCGAGCTTCGGCAGATCGGTGATGCTGTTTTGCGTATGGCCGGCGAGGCCCGTGCGCGTTGCGTACGCGCGCACCCGCGACGTCTCGTCCGCCGCGAGGAACAGCTTGCCGACAGACGTGAGGTGCAGCGGCGCGCGGCCGCCGATCGCGCGGACGACCTGCATTCCCGAGCGCTCCGAATACGCCCGCTCGATGTAGACGATCTCGTCGCCCTGGCGCACCGACAGGTTCACGGTCTGGCCCGTCAGCCGGTGCAACTCGCGCATCGGCATCAGCGCGGCGTCGCGCACCGACAGGCGCGCCTTCACGAGATTGCCGAGCTCGAGCAGGCGCATGCCGAGCCGGTATGTACCGGGGTCGGAGCGATCGACGAGACGGCAGGTCACCATGTCGTTCAAGATCCGGTGCGCGGTGGAAGGGTGCAGTTCGGTGCGCTGCGCGAGTTCCTTCAGGCTGACCGGATCGCTGTGCGCGGCGAGCGCATCGAGGAGCCGCATCATCCGTTCGATCACCTGGATCGATGTCTTGGAATCCGGGTTCGGGTTGCTCATCGTGAGGAATCGATTGCCGCATCAAGTACCAATGCGGCGATTGTATCTCGTATAGTGAAAAAAGCGAACGGTGTTCGAGGAAGTCCTCGCTCGGCGCCGGGCATTGCGCGATTGCGGCGCAACGTTGGTCTTGCCGCGCAAACGGCGGATAATGAGCGCCGTTTTCTCGAAGGAGCGCCTATGCGAGTCGGTTTGTTCGTCACGTGTCTTGTCGACCTGATGCGGCCCGAGATCGGTTTTTCGGCGCTCAAGCTGCTGAAAGAGGCGGGCTGCGAAGTCGTCGTGCCGCCTTCGCAGACCTGCTGCGGCCAGCCCGCGTACAACTCGGGCGAGCGCGCGATCGCTCGCGATCTGGCGGAAAAGACGCTCGCCGAATTCGAGCAGTTCGACTACGTCGTCGTGCCGTCGGGCTCGTGCGGCGGGATGATCCGCGTCCATTACGGCGACCTCTTTCGCGATGATCCCGAGCTGATGGCGCGCTACGGGCGCCTGCGCACGAAAGTCTACGAACTGACCGACTTCCTCGCCAACGTCGCGCGGGTGAAGCTCGAGCCGGGCGAGTTCAAGGGGCCCGTCACGTACCACGATTCCTGTTCGGGCCTGCGCGAGCTCGGCGTGAAGGCGCAGCCGCGCGCGCTGCTCGCGCAGCGCGGCGTGGCCGTCGACGAGATGAAGGACTGCGAGCACTGCTGCGGCTTCGGCGGTACGTTCGCGGTGAAGTACGGCGACATCTCGAGCGCGATCGTCGACGAGAAATGCGCGAACGTGCGCGCGACGGGCGCGCCCGCGGTCGTGCTCGGCGATCTCGGCTGCATGCTGAACATCGAAGGGCGCCTGCGCCGCACGGGCGACCGCGACACGCGCGTGCTGCACATCGCGCAGGTGCTCGCGGGCGACGTCTGAGCGCCGCCCCGCCGAACGAACGATCGCGACGAGAACCACGAACCTCACGAGCCGCCATGCAAGTCCAATCGATGCATTTCAAGGCGCGCGCGGGCGAAAAGCTCGCCGATGCGCGCCTGCAGGAAAATCTCAAGAGGCTGTCGACGAAATTCGTGTCGGGACGCGCGCAGGCCGTCACGCAGATCGACTTCGTCGCGACGCGCGCGGAGCTGAAGGCGCGCCGCAACCGTGCGCTCGAGCGGCTCGACGTGTGGCTCGAGATGTTCGAGCGCGAGGCGGCGCGGCGCGGGACGACCGTGCTGTACGCGGAGACGACGGCCGACGCGGCGGCGCTCGTCGCGGACATCGCGCGGCGGCACGATGTGAAGAAGGTCATCAAGACGAAGTCGATGGTGACCGAGGAGGCGAATCTGAACGCTGTGCTCGGCCGGCTGGGCGTGCAGTCGATCGAGACCGACCTCGGCGAGTACATCCTGCAGATCAACGACAACGAGCCGCCGAGCCACATCATCGCGCCCGTGTTGCACCGGGACAAGGAAGAGGTGGCCGAGCTGTTCGCGAGGACGCACGGACGGCCGCGCCTGACCGAGATTCCGGAGATGACCCGCGAGGCGCGCGAGGTGCTGCGCCCCCATTTCCTGTCGGCCGACATGGGCGTGACGGGCGGCAACTTCGTGATCGCAGAGACGGGCTCCGTCGTGCTCGTGACGAACGAGGGCAACGAAGGCATGTGCACGGTGCTGCCGCGCGTGCACGTCGCGGTGACGGGAATCGAAAAGGTGTTGCCGACGCTCGAGGATCTCGCGACCGCGATGCGCCTCCTGCCGCGCTCGGCCACCGGGCAGAAGACGTCGAACTACTTTTCGCTGCTCACGGGCGTGCGGGGAGAGGGCGACGAGGACGGGCCCGAGCATTCGTATGTCGTGCTCGTCGACGGCGGCCGCAGCGGGCTCATCGGCGGCGAGTTCCAGGAGATGCTCCGCTGCATTCGCTGCGGCGCGTGCATGAACCACTGCCCGGTTTATCAGAAGGTCGGCGGGCACGCATACGGCTGGGTGTATCCGGGGCCGATGGGCTCGGTGCTGACGCCGAGCTACGTCGGGCTCGACAAGGCGCTCGATTTGCCGCAGGCCGCGACGCTCTGCGGCGAGTGCGACAGCGTCTGTCCGGTCGGCATCCCGATTTCGGGCCTGCTGCGCAAGCTGCGCGAGAAGCAGGTCGAGCGTCACCTGCGGCCGTGGCGCGAGCGCGCGGCGCTCGCCGCGTGGGGCTTTTTCGCGCGGCGGCCCACGCTGTACGCGTTCGCGACGAAGCTCGTCGTGCGCGTGCTCGAGCGGGCGGGCGGCACGTCGGGCGGCGTCGCTGGCACGCTCGGGCGGTTCCCGTTCGCGCGCGGCTGGACCGCGACGCGCGACATCCCGGCACCAGCCGGCAGGACGTTCCGCGAGCTGTACGCGGCGTCGCGCACGCATCTCGATCCGTCGTCGTCGACACGCTGACTTGACCGTGCGCAAGCGCGGCGCGCGTGGACGGGGAACGCGTTGCGCCGCGACTGTTCATCGAGCGACAACACTGCGTTCGCTATTCGCATATTTATCTCGATAGGTGCGATCTATAGAATCTCGACATGTCAGCATTGGGGAGCGTCCCAATGCGCCAGCCGAGAGAGGTCGCATCATGAGAAAGACAATATCGATGTACTGGCCGCTTGCGATCGTCGTGCCGCTCGCCGCCGCCGCTTACCTGTACCTGTCCGGGGCCGCGCCGCAGCGCGGGCAGGCGGTCGCGCGCGATGCGTCGGCCGAGCTCGCGCGCACGGTGTCGTACGGGCTCGTCGACGACGCGTCGCAGGCGCTGCCCGCCGCGTCGCCCGTCGCGCCGCTCGCCGGCGCAAAGGCTTTGTAAGCTGCCGTGAAGCCGAATCTGGCGCAAGCGGGAATCGGTGCGCCTTTGTATAATGGCGCGCTGTCCATCCGTGCGGTTCGCCGCGATTGTCTGGTTGCGTGATGAAAAGCGTCGCGATCTGTTTCGTCTGCCTCGGCAACATTTGCCGCTCGCCCACCGCCGAAGGGGTGATGCGGCACCAGGTGGCGGCAGCGGGGCTCGACGAGACGATCGCGATCGATTCGGCCGGCACGGGCGACTGGCACGTCGGCGAGGCGCCCGATGCGCGCGCGCAGCAAGCGGCGCGCACACGGGGCTACGATCTGTCGGCGCTGCGCGCGCGGCAGATCGGCGCAGCCGATTTCGAGCGCTTCGATCTCGTGCTCGCAATGGATTCCGCCAACTTCGCCGAGCTGCGCAAGCGCTGCCCGCCGCAACATCATGGCAAGATCCGGCTGCTGATGGAATATGCAAGCGACGCATCGGCGCGCGAAATCGCCGATCCGTACTTCGGCGGCGCGCGCGGCTTCGAGCGGGTGCTCGATCAGTGCGAGGATGCGTGCCGCGGGCTCCTCGAGCGCTTGCGCGAAACGGCGCGCTGAAGCGCCGCACATACAACCCCCTTTTAGCGGCAGGGATACTTGACTAAATTTGTCAAATATTTATACTTGACCAAAATCGTCAAGATTGCTGCCCATTCAATACCATGAGACTCACCACCAAAGGCCGTTTCGCCGTCACGGCGATGATCGACTTGGCGCTGCGCCAGGAGCAAGGCCCGGTGACGCTTGCAGGCATCAGCCAGCGCCAGCGGATTTCGCTCTCCTACCTCGAGCAGTTGTTCGGCAAGTTGCGCCGGCATGAAATCGTCGAATCGGTCCGCGGACCGGGCGGCGGCTACAACCTCGCGCGCCGCGCGCAGGACGTGACGGTCGCCGACATCATCATTGCGGTCGACGAGCCGCTCGATGCGACCCAATGCGGCGGCAAGGGCGCGTGCGAAGGCACGAAGCAGCCCGACGGCCATTGCATGACGCACGAGCTCTGGTCGACGCTGAACCAGAAGATGGTCGAATACCTCGATTCGGTATCGCTGCAGGATCTCGTCGATCAGCAGCGCGCCCGCGAAGGCACGCCCGCCGTGCTGCGCGACAAGCGCAAGCCGGAGCCCGTTGCGGCGAGCGTCGAGCCCGTGCGCTCGATTCCGCTCGGCCCGAATTCGGTCTTCAACATCGCAAGCTCATGATTGCCGCGCATTGAACGCGGCAGCACAACGAACAGTCCCCGCACGAACGCATACCCGGAGCGATAGATGAATAACGAGATCCCCCACCTGCCCATCTACATGGACTACAGCGCGACGACGCCCGTCGATCCGCGCGTCGTCGACAAGATGGTGCCGTATCTGCGCGAGCAGTTCGGCAATCCGGCGTCCCGCAGCCACGCATACGGCTGGGACGCGGAGCGCGCGGTCGAAGAGGCGCGCGAGCAGGTGGCCGCGCTCGTCAACGCCGATCCGCGAGAAATCATCTGGACCTCCGGCGCGACCGAATCCGACAACCTCGCGATCAAGGGCGCCGCGCACTTCTATCAGGGCAAGGGCAAGCACATCGTCACGATGAAGACCGAGCACAAGGCGGTGCTCGATACGTGCCGCGAGCTCGAGCGCGAAGGCTTCGAGGTGACCTATCTCGACGTGAAGGACGACGGCCTGCTGGAGCTCGACGCGCTGAAGGCCGCGCTGCGCCCGGACACGATCCTCGTGTCGGTGATGCACGTGAACAACGAGATCGGCGTGATCCAGGACATCGAGGCGATCGGCGAGATCTGCCGCGAGAAGGGCATCATCTTCCACGTCGACGCCGCGCAGGCGACGGGCAAGGTCGAGATCGACCTGGCGAAGCTGAAGGTCGACCTGATGTCGTTCTCCGCGCACAAGACCTACGGCCCGAAGGGCATCGGCGCGCTGTACGTGCGCCGCAAGCCGCGCGTGCGCATCGAGGCGCAGATGCACGGCGGCGGCCACGAGCGCGGCATGCGCTCGGGCACGCTGCCGACGCACCAGATCGTCGGCATGGGCGAGGCGTTCCGCATCGCCAAGGAGGAAATGGCGACCGAGAACGAGCGCATCCGGATGCTGCGCGACAAGCTGCTGCGCGGCCTGTCGCAAATCGAGGAGACCTACGTGAACGGCGACCTCGAGCATCGTATCCCGCACAACCTGAATATCAGCTTCAATTTCGTCGAAGGCGAGTCGCTGATCATGGCGATCAAGGACGTCGCGGTGTCGTCGGGTTCCGCGTGCACGTCGGCTTCGCTCGAGCCGTCGTACGTGCTGCGCGCGCTCGGCCGCAACGACGAGCTCGCGCACAGCTCGATCCGCTTCACGGTCGGCCGTTTCACGACGGAGCAGGAAGTCGACTACGTGATCGATCTGCTGAAGAGCAAGATCGCCAAGCTGCGCGACCTGTCGCCGCTTTGGGAAATGCATCAGGACGGCGTCGATCTGTCGACGATCGAATGGGCGGCGCACTGAGCGCAACGATATTTCCGCGGGCGATTGAGTGCCGCGCAGACGAAACGAAGCAAGGAGTTTGAATCATGTCTTACAGCAACAAGGTTCTGGATCACTACGAAAACCCGCGTAACGTCGGCTCGTTCGCGAAGGACGACGACGCGGTCGGCACCGGCATGGTTGGCGCGCCCGCGTGCGGCGACGTGATGAAGCTGCAGATCCGCGTTGGCGAGAACGGCGTGATCGAGGACGCGAAGTTCAAGACCTACGGTTGTGGTTCGGCGATCGCGTCGAGCTCGCTCGTCACCGAATGGGTGAAGGGCAAGACGCTCGACGAGGCGCTCGCGATCAAGAACACGCAGATCGCCGAAGAGCTCGCGCTGCCGCCCGTGAAGATCCACTGTTCGATCCTCGCGGAAGACGCGATCAAGGCGGCCGTTGCCGACTACAAGAAGCGCCACGACCACGAAGGCGCTGGAGACGGCAAGGCCGCCGCGTAAGCGGCGCCGCGGGTTCGACGCAGGGTCGACCGGTTTTGGGTTTAGACGCATGACGCACGAGGCTCGCTTCGTGCGACGAAGGACACTATGGCTATCACACTGACCGAAAAGGCTGCGCAGCACGTGCAGAAGTATCTGACGCGGCGCGGCAAGGGGCTGGGCCTGCGGCTCGGCGTGCGCACGACCGGCTGTTCGGGCCTCGCGTACAAGCTCGAGTATGTCGACGAGTTCGCCTCCGAGGATCAGGTGTTCGAAAGCCATGGCGTGAAGGTCTTCGTCGATCCGAAGAGCCTCGCGTACATCGACGGCACGGAACTCGACTTCGCGCGCGAGGGATTGAACGAGGGCTTCAAGTTCAACAACCCGAACGTGAAGGACGAGTGCGGCTGCGGCGAATCGTTCCGCGTGTGACGGCATCCGCGCGAGGCGGACGAGAGGCGGCGCGGGCCGCCTTTTTAATGGGCGGCACATCGGTCGACGTCGTGCCGCAGTCGACAACGAGTTGAGCGCTACAGCTATTACGCGATGGTTTCGCTGAAAGACAGCCATTTCGATCTCTTTCACCTGCCGGTGCAATTCGCGCTCGACGAGCCTACGCTCGACGCCGCGTACCGCACCGTGCAGTCGCAGGTGCACCCGGACCGTTTCGCCGCGGCGGGCGACGCGCAAAAGCGCATCGCGATGCAATGGGCGACGCGTGCGAACGAGGCGTACCAGACACTGCGCGATCCGCTCAAGCGGGCGACGTACCTGCTGCACTTGCGCGGCGTCGACGTCGGCGCCGAGAACAACACGGCGATGGAGCCGGCGTTCCTGATGCAGCAGATGGAGTGGCGCGAGCGCATCGAGGATGCGGCGGCCGCGAAGAACGTCGGCGAGCTCGATGCGCTGCTCGCCGAATTGCGCGACGAGCGGCGCGCGCGCCTCGCGAAGCTGGGCGCGCTGCTCGACAGCGGCTCGGATCAGGGCGCGGCCGAGGCCGTGCGGCAGCTGATGTTCGTCGAGCGCGTGTCGGCCGAGATCGGCGCTCAGATCGAGCGCCTCGAACACTAACCGCGCGCATTACGCACGCGATGCAAGCGGGGCTTCGGCCCCCATCGAACATACAGATGGCTTTACTGCAAATTTCCGAACCCGGCATGGCGCCCGCGCCGCATCAGCGGCGCATCGCCGTCGGCATCGACCTCGGCACGACGAATTCGCTCGTCGCCGCGGTGCGCAACAGCATTCCGGAGGCGCTGCCCGATGACGACGGGCGCGTGCTGCTGCCGTCCGTCGTCCGCTATCTCGAGAAGGGCGGCCGCCGCATCGGCCATACCGCGAAGGAAGAGGCGGCGATCGATCCGCGCAACACGATCGTGTCGGTCAAGCGCTTCATGGGGCGCGGCAAGGCGGAGGTCGAAGGCGCGGCGAACGCGCCGTACGAATTCGTCGATGCGCCCGGCATGGTGCAGATCCGTACGGTCGACGGCGTAAAGAGCCCGGTCGAGGTGTCGGCGGAAATTCTCGCGACGCTGCGCCAGCGCGCCGAAGACACGCTCGGCGACGAGCTCGTCGGCGCGGTGATCACGGTGCCCGCGTATTTCGACGACGCGCAGCGCCAGGCGACGAAGGACGCCGCGCGGCTCGCGGGCCTGAACGTGCTGCGCCTGCTGAACGAGCCGACCGCGGCCGCGATCGCGTACGGGCTCGACAACGGCGCGGAAGGCCTCTACGCGGTCTACGACCTCGGCGGCGGCACGTTCGACCTGTCGATCCTGAAGCTCACGAAGGGTGTGTTCGAAGTGCTCGCGGCAGGCGGCGATTCGGCGCTCGGCGGCGACGATTTCGATCACGCGCTGTTCGCGCACGTGCTCGCGCAAGCGGGCATCGAGGCGGCGGCGCTCGCGCCCGAGGACGTGCGCCTGCTGCTCGACCGCGTGCGCGGCGCGAAGGAGGCGCTGTCGTTCGCGCGGGACGCGCATGTCGACGTGAAGCTGTCGACGGGCGAAAAGCTCGCGCAGACGATTACGCGCGACGCGTTCGCCGCGCTCGTCGAGCCGCTCGTGCAGCGCACGCTGACGCCGACGCGCAAGGCGCTGCGCGACGCGCAGGTGAGCGCGGCCGACATCAAGGGCGTCGTGCTCGTCGGCGGCGCGACGCGGATGCCCGTGATCCGCGACGCGGTCGCGAAGCATTTCGGCCAGCCGCCGCTCGTCAACCTCGACCCGGACCAGGTGGTCGCGCTCGGCGCGGCGATCCAGGCGGATCTGCTCGCGGGCAACCGCAGCGGCGGCGACGACTGGCTGCTGCTCGACGTGATTCCGCTGTCGCTCGGCGTGGAGACGATGGGCGGCCTCGTCGAGAAGATCATTCCGCGCAATTCGACGATTCCCGTTGCGCGCGCGCAGGAATTCACGACCTTCAAGGACGGCCAGACCGCGATGGCGATCCACGTCGTGCAGGGCGAGCGCGAGCTCGTCGCCGACTGCCGGTCGCTCGCGCGCTTCGAGCTGCGCGGCATTCCGCCGATGGCGGCGGGCGCCGCGCGAATTCGCGTGACCTATCAGGTCGACGCGGACGGCCTCCTGTCGGTGTTCGCGCGCGAGCAGCACTCCGGCGTCGAGGCGTCGGTCGTCGTGAAGCCGTCGTACGGCTTGGGCGACGACGACATCGCGCGCATGCTCGAAGACAGTTTCAAGACGGCCGAAGTCGACATGCGAGCGCGCGCGCTGCGCGAGGCGCAAGTCGAGGCGCAGCGCCTCGTCGACGCGACGGACGTGGCGCTCGCCGCCGACGGCGATTTGCTCGACGCGCACGAGCGCGCGATGGTCGACGGCCTCGTCGCGTCGCTGCGCGCGGTCGCGACGGGCGACGACGCGAACGCGATCGACGCGGCAACGAAGGCGCTCGCCGAGGGCACCGACGAATTCGCCGCGCGCCGGATGGACAAGAGCATCAAGCGGGCGCTCGCCGGCCGCAAGCTCGACGAGATCTGAATACGAACCGAGCCGCGCGGCCGACCGGCCGCCGGCGCGGCGATGGATGGCGCGGCGGCAAGCCGCGCACTGGCTGAACGAACGGAACGAACATGCCTCAACTCGTAGTACTGCCGCACGTCGAATTGTGCCCGGACGGCGCGGTGATCGACGCCGTGCCCGGCAAGAGCATCTGCGACAACCTGCTCGACAACGGCGTCGAGATCGAGCACGCGTGCGAGAAATCGTGCGCATGCACGACGTGCCATGTGATCATCCGCGAAGGCTTCAACGAGCTCGAGCCGTCCGAAGAGGACGAGGACGACCTGCTCGACAAGGCATGGGGCCTCGAGCCGACGTCGCGCCTGTCGTGCCAGGCGGTCGTGAAGGAGGGCGTGGATCTGGTCGTCGAGATTCCGAAGTACTCGATCAACCACGCGAAGGAAAATCACTGAGGCGAGGAGATTCGGCGATGAAATGGACCGATTCCCGCGAGATCGCGATCGCGCTCGCGGACAAGCATCCGGATGTCGATCCGCAGCGGATCAATTTCGTCGATCTGCGGCAATGGGTGCTGGCGCTGGACGGCTTCGACGACGATCCGAGTCATTCGGGCGAGAAGATTCTCGAGGCGATCCAGGCGCACTGGATCGACGAATCGGACTTCGACGACGAAGACTGACGCGGCGCGGGGGACTGGCGCAAGCGTGGGCCGGGTCGACGCTGGGGCTGGGCGAAAGGCCAGGCGAAGCGGCGCGATGCGGTGTGATGCGGCGCCGTCGCGCCCGGTGCGCGGGGCAGCCGCGCTCGAGGCGGAGCGCGAGATGGCGAGATGACGTGACGGCGTGCGTCTCGGCCCGCTCGATCGGCGTCGCGCGATCGCCAGCCCGGCGGCGTATGAATCGGGATAGCGGATCGGATGACGGCTCGCGGCGACGTGGGCGACGCGGCGGTCGCGAAATTTCCGGCAAGGATTCAAGGAAAAACGGCTCGTGACGCAATCACGAGCCGTTTTTTCATGGCGGGCCGACAGCGCGGCCGCGACGCCGAATCGCTCGGCTGCACGCGCATGCGGCGCGCAGCCGCTCGCGCCGCGCGGCTCGCGTCACGCGCCGACGAGCGTGCCGTTCTCGACCCGCACGCGCTGGCCTTGGCCGAACGGCGGCGGATTGTGGTACGTGAACGTGCGCGTCGAGCCGTCCTGCATCTGCACCTGGACCTGATAATCGGTTTCGCTGCGCACCTGCTTTTCGACCGCATTGCCCGCGAGGCCGCCGCCGAGCGCGCCGATGATCGTCATCGCGGTGCGGCCGTTGCCGTGGCCGAACTGGTTGCCGACCAGGCCGCCCGCGGCAGCGCCGCCGATCGCGCCGATCCCCGAGCTCGTGCCCGCCGTGCGCACCGGCACGATCGAGGCGACGGTGCCGCAAGTCGCGCAGTACGACGATTGCGGCTGCTGCGACGATTGCTGCGCATATTGCGGCGGTTGCGGCGCGGCCGCCGTGTGGTGATGGCGCGCCGGACGCGGCGCGGGCTTCGGCGCCGCTTGCGCGACCGCCTGACGTTGCGCCGCCTGCTGCTGCGCTGCTTGCGCGGCGAGGGCGGCGCTCGCGGCGGCGGCCGTGTCGACGGCCGGCTGCGACGCGATCAGCGCGGCTTGCGTCTGCGGGTTCTGCGCATCGGTGCTGCTCGCCTTCGGGAACAGCCCGGTGACGGCGGCCGTTGCGGCGAGGCTCGCGATGATGACGGCGCCCGCGGCTGTCGCGACGAGCGGATGGATGCGCTGGCGTTGTTGCGTGGTGGTGTTCTGGTTATCCATTTTCGACTCTCCGGTGTCGATCGGAGTTAGTGCTTCAGCACTTACTCCGATCCCATGCAAAGCACGTCGATCGGAGTTAGTGCTTCAGCACTTACTCCGATCCCATGCAAAGCACGTCGATCGGAGTTAGTGCTTCAGCGGTTACTCCGATCCGATGCAAAGTACGTCGATCGGAGTTAGTGCTTCAGCGGTTACTCCGATCCGATGCAAAGTACGTCGATCGGAGTTAGTGCTTCAGCAGTCACTCCGATCTCATGCAAAGTATGTCGATCGAGGTTGGTGCTTCAGCGGTCACCCCGATCTCATGCAAAGCGAGCCGCACACGGTGGTGCGTCATTTTCCGAAGCGAAGTGTCGATCAAACGCCGCGGGTACGCCGTTTCAAGTTGTAACGATTCGCTGCGCAAACTTGCATGTCAAACACTGTCAAACGCCCGCTCGCGCAAGCGGCGCAAAGGCAGCGTGAAGAAGGGGACGGAAGAGGACGGCGGCGCGGCGGCCGGGATTTACTGGCGGTTACAAAGCAGGCGGGCCTGCCGCCGCCCGCCGCCGCGTTTTGCCCCGGGGAATCGGGCGGGAAAACGGGCGGCGGGCGGCTCGCGAGGCGCTCAGTCCTCGCGGCGCAGATGCGGGAACAGCAGCACGTCGCGGATCGTCGGGCTGTCGGTGAGCAGCATCACGAGACGGTCGATGCCGATTCCGCAGCCGCCTGTCGGAGGCATCCCGTATTCGAGCGCGCGGATGTAGTCGGCGTCGAAGAACATCGCTTCCTCGTCGCCCGCGTCCTTTTGCTCGACCTGCTTCCTGAAGCGCGCGGCCTGATCCTCCGGATCGTTCAGCTCCGAGAAGCCGTTCGCGATCTCGCGGCCGGTGACGAAGAGCTCGAAGCGCTCGGTGATGCCGGCCACCGTGTCCGATTCGCGCGCGAGCGGCGACACTTCGATCGGGTAGTCGATGATGAAGGTCGGCTCCCACAGTTGCGCTTCCGCGGTTTCCTCGAACAGCGCGAGCTGCAGCGCGCCGATGCCGGCGTTCAGGAACGCCGGCTGCGCGACGTCGACGCCGAGGCGCTTCAGTTCGCTGCGCAGGTAGGCGTCGTCCGACAACTGGCCGTCGGTGTACTGCGGCGCATACTTCTGGATGGCCTGCGTGATCGTCAGACGATGGAACGGCTTCGCGAGATCGAGCTCGCGGCCCTGATACTGGATCGTCGCGGTGCCGAGCGCGTCGACGGCCGCCTGGCGGATCAACTGCTCGGTGAAGTCCATCAGCCAGCGGTAGTCGGTGTACGCGGCGTAGAACTCCATCATCGTGAATTCCGGGTTGTGGCGCGGCGACACGCCCTCGTTGCGGAAATTCCGGTTGATCTCGAACACGCGCTCGAAACCGCCGACGATGAGCCGCTTCAGGTACAGCTCCGGCGCGATGCGCAGGAACATCTGCATGTCGAGCGCGTTGTGGTGCGTGACGAACGGTTTCGCGGCCGCGCCGCCCGGGATCGGGTGCAGCATCGGCGTCTCGACTTCCATGAAGTCGGCGTCGCTCATGAACTTGCGGATCGACGCGATCGCCTTGGTGCGCGCGCGGAACGTCGCGCGCGTCTCGGGCGTCACGATGAGGTCGACGTAGCGCTGGCGATAGCGCGTTTCCTGGTCGGCGAGGCCGTGGAACTTGTCGGGCAGCGGGCGCAGCGCCTTCGCGAGCAGCCGCAGCTCCGTGCACTTCACCGACAGCTCGCCCTTGTTCGTGCGGAACAGCACGCCGCGCGCGGCGACGATGTCGCCCAGGTCCCACTTCTTGAATGCGTCGTAGGTCTCGGCGCCGACGTCGGCGGGCGTCACGAAGAACTGGATCTGACCCGAGCCGTCCTGCACCGTCGCGAAGCTCGCCTTGCCCATCACGCGCTTGAGCATCATCCGGCCGGCGACCGACACTTCGAGCGGCTTCGCCTCGAGCGCTTCCTTGTCGGCGTCCGCGAATTCGGTCTGCAGATCGGCCGCATGGTGGGCCGGCTGAAAGTCGTTCGGATAGGCGATGCCTTGGTCGCGCAGCGTGCGCAGCTTGTCGCGGCGCTCCGCGATGATCTGGTTTTCGTCCGCTGCGACAGCGGCCTGCGGTTGGGTCGATTCGGTCATGGTGGTCGGGTTCGATGGTAATGCGGCAGCGGGGCGCGGCGCCGACGCGGCCGGCGCGCGGGCCGGCCGGACCGCGCCCGCGCGGGGGCGCTTACACGCCCTGTTTGAGGCTCGCGCTGATGAAGTCGTCGAGGTCGCCGTCGAGGACGGCCTTCGTGTTGCTCATTTCGACGCTCGTGCGCAGATCCTTCACGCGGCTCTGGTCGAGCACGTACGAGCGGATCTGGTGGCCCCAGCCCACGTCCGTCTTGCTCGATTCGAGCTTGTCCTGCTCGGCCTGGCGCTTGCGCAGCTCGGCTTCGTACAGGCGCGACTTCAGCA
Source organism: Burkholderia sp. MSMB1498 (assembly GCF_001526245.1). Taxonomy (NCBI): domain Bacteria; kingdom Pseudomonadati; phylum Pseudomonadota; class Betaproteobacteria; order Burkholderiales; family Burkholderiaceae; genus Burkholderia; species Burkholderia sp. MSMB1498. The sequence goes on along the minus strand of NZ_LOYJ01000005.1, from coordinate 35,701 downwards.
TCGCCATCGCTTCCGCGCGGTTGCGGTGCTGCGAGCGGTCGTTCTGGCACTGGACGACGATGCCCGTCGGCATGTGCGTGATCCGCACGGCCGAGTCGGTCTTGTTGATGTGCTGACCGCCCGCGCCCGAAGCGCGGTACGTGTCGATGCGCAGGTCGGCCGGGTTGATCTCCACTTCGATCGAGTCGTCGATCTCGGGATACACGAACACCGACGAGAACGACGTGTGGCGGCCGCCCGACGAATCGAACGGCGACTTGCGCACGAGGCGGTGAATGCCCGTTTCGGTGCGCAGATAGCCGTATGCGTATTCGCCCGAGACCTTGATCGTCGCGTTCTTGATGCCGGCGACGTCGCCGTCGGACTCTTCGAGCACTTCCGCCTTGAAGCCCTTGCGCTCGCAGTAGCGCAGGTACTGGCGCAGCAGCATCGATGCCCAATCGCACGCCTCGGTGCCGCCCGCGCCCGCCTGGATGTCGATGAAGCAATTGTTCGGATCGGCCGGGTTCGAGAACATCCGGCGGAATTCGATGTCGGCGACGCGCGCCTCGAGCTTCGCCGCATCGCCTTCGGTCGCGACGAGCGTGTCCTCGTCGCTTTCTTCGCGGGCGAGATCGAACAGGTCCTGCGCGTCGCGCAGGTCGTTATCGAGCCCGGTGAGCGTCATCACGACGCTCTCGAGCGATTTCTTCTCGCGGCCGAGCGCCTGGGCGTTCTTCGAGTCGCTCCAGACGTTCGGATCTTCGAGTTGCTTGTTGACTTCGGCTAGACGTTCGGACTTGACGTCGTAGTCAAAGATACCCCCGTAGCTCGCCCGCGCGCCGGCGCAGGTCCGCGAGGGAGCTTTCGATCGCGTTCAGACGTTCCGCTTCCATGATCTTGTTCGCTTTTGACGCTTCGTGAAAAGGGGAAATTATAGCCGATCGAGGGCCTCGGCCGGTACCGCGCCGCCCGCACGGCCGCGCGCGGCGAGGGGCGCGGCGAGGGGCGCGGGAGGCGCCGATCGGGCGGGGCGTGGCGGGGGGCGCCGGGCGGCGGCGGGCGCCGCGGGATTCGGCGTCGTGCTCGGGCGCCGCGATGGCGTGCGGACGCGCGGACTGCGGGCTGCGCGGATCGTCCGAGCGGTGCCGGCGGTCCGGGACGCGCGGAATCGATTCGCGAGGCAGCCGCGACGGATCGGCGCGCGGGCGTTCGAGCGTGCGACCGCGGCGCGAGCGAAGCGCGATGGAGCGGCGGGCGGGCCGGTGCGACCGCCGAGCGAGGCGTTCGCATGCGCGGCGAACGCGGCACGATGTCGCGTGACCTCGCGTGATGCCGCGCAATGCCTCGCGACGCCGTGTACGCTCGGCATGCGTTCCATGCGTCGCCTGTCGTTGCGCCGAATTTCGTTCGGCCGGTTGCGTATCGCGGCGCGCGCTGCCGCCGCCCGTCGATCGGAAACGCGCGTGGCGTTACGCCGCGTGCTCGACGATCAGCTGCACGCGCGTCATGCCGTTCCACGTGTCGCTCGCGAGCCGGAACGCGACCGTCGCGCGCGCGGGCAGCGGCTGCGCGTGGTTGAACCAGATCGCGTTGAAGCGCTGGCGGCCGCGCATCAATTGCAGCTTCAGGTGCTTGTCCTTGACGAGCGCCTGAGATGCCACGTCGAATTCGCCCGAGAAGAGCGGCGCCGGAAAGCCCTGGCCCCAGACGGCCGAATCGAGCAGCTCGACGATCTGCGGCGTGAAGTACGCATCCTCGAGGTCGCCGTCCGTCTCGATCACGCGCGCGAGCGCGTCGTCGGACAGCCATTCGCGCGCGACCGCCTCGAACGCGGCGGCGAAGCGCGGCACGTTTCCGGTATCGAGCGTGACGCCCGCCGCCATCGCGTGGCCGCCGAACGTGACGATCAGATCGGGCTCGCGCTTCGAGATCAGGTCGATCGCGTCGCGCAGATGGAAGCCCGGGATCGAGCGGCCCGAGCCTTTCACGCGCGCGCCGCTGTCGTCCGCGTGCGCGAACGTGAACGACGGCCGGTGGAAGCGCTCCTTCAGCCGCCCGGCGACGATCCCGATCACGCCCTGGTGCCATTGCGGGTTGAAGAGCGTGATCGTCGCCGCGTCGGCCGGGTCGACCGACGCGAGATCGGCGAGCGCCTGCTGCTGCATGCCCGCCTCGATTTCGCGCCGCTCGCGGTTCATCGCGTCGAGTTGCTGCGCGAGCTCCCACGCGCGGCCGACGTCGTCGGTCGTCAGGCATTCGATGCCGAGCGACATGTCCGACAGGCGGCCCGCCGCGTTCAGGCGCGGGCCGAGGCCGAAGCCGAGATCGAAGCCGGACGCGCTGCGCGCATCGCGCGCCGCCGCCCGAAAGAGCGCGGCGATGCCGGGCTGCATCCGGCCGTTGCGGATTCGCTGCAGGCCCTGCGCGACGAGCACGCGGTTGTTGCCGTCGAGGCGCACGACGTCGGCGACGGTGCCGAGCGCGACGAGGTCGAGCAGGCCGTCGAGACGCGGCTCGGGGCGGTCGTCGCCGAACGCGCCGCGTGCGCGCAGCTCGGCGCGCAGCGCGAGCAGCACGTAGAACATCACGCCGACGCCCGCGACGTGCTTGCTCGGAAACGTGCAGCCCGGCTGGTTCGGGTTGACGATCGCGCGTGCGGCGGGGAGCGTGTCGCCCGGCAGGTGGTGATCGGTGACGAGCACGTCGATGCCGCGCGCGTTCGCGGCCGCGACGCCGTCGACGCTCGCGATCCCGTTGTCGACGGTGATGAGCAGATCGGGCTCGCGCGCGGCGGCGAGCTCGACGATCTCGGGCGTCAATCCGTAGCCGTATTCGAAGCGGTTCGGCACCAGGTAGTCGATCTTCGCGCCGAACATCCGCAGGCCGCGCACGGCCACCGCGCATGCGGTCGCGCCGTCGCAGTCGTAATCGGCGACGACGAGCATCTTGCGGCCGGCTTCGAGCGCGTCGGCGAGCAGCGCGGCGGCGGCGGTGCAGCCTTTCAGCTGGGCGGGCGGCACGAGGCGCGAGAGCGCGGTTTCGACGTCGGCAGGCGACGTGATCCCGCGCGCCGCGTACAGGCGGGCGAGCACGGGATGCATTCCGTGGCGGGCGAGCGCGTCGAGCGCGGCGGGGGCGGCTATGCGGGTGACGATGCGGGTCATGCGAAATGGTTGTCGTTATTCGAACAGGGAGGCGAGCGCGCGGCGGCGCCAGAACTTGCGCAGGTCGCCGCGCGTCGCGGCGAGCGTCGCGGCGCTCGTGTCGCCGCACAGCGTGAGCGCGAGCTCGCCGATGCGGCCTTGCGCGAGCGCGTCGAGAGCGGGCGCGAACCAGTCGCGCTCGAGCGCGGCGAGCGCGTCGTGCCAGCGCGCCCAGTCGTGCTCGAGGAACGGCGTCGTCAGCGTGTCGAGCTCGACGAGCGTCGCGCCGTCGGGCTGCGGCGCGGCGCCGGCGGCGAGCGCGTCGAACGTGGCGGGCGGCTCGCCCGCGGCCGCGCCCGCGACGAGCGCGAGCCCGCGCGCGCCGGGCGAGCGCGACAGCACGCGCGCGAACGGGCTCGTCACGGGCTTCAGCGCGCCTTGCGCATGAAACCAGATCGAATTGACGGCCGGGTAGCCGCGCGCTTCGCGCGCCTCGTTCACGGGATGCCGGAACCACGCCATCTGCACCTCGTTCTGCAGCTTCATCCATGCGCGCGAGCGTTCGCCCGTCTGCGTCTCGTGCGGCAGCCAGATCTCGATGTTGCGGCCGCTCGCGCGCAGCGGCGCGGCGCCCGCGAGTCCGGCGAGCTGCGGGCTCGACAGGTACCAGCGCGCGGCGCGCGGCGCCTGCACCTTCACGCCGAGTTCCTCGATCAGCGGGCGCGCGGTGTCGAGCAGCGCGGCGGCTTCATCGTCGCCGATCTCGAGCGACGCGGGATCGATCAGCACGAGGTGATCGGTCGCGATCTGCACGTGCACGGGTTCGACGCACGCCCACGTGTCGTCGCCGGGCGTGCCGCCGTCGGCGACGAGCATGTACGGCGCGAGCGGCGCATCGTCGGCATCCTCGGGAATCGCGCCGAAGCGGCGCGCGAGCCAGCGCTCGTGCGGCAGCGTGCGCTGGAAGTCTTCGCCGACCGTGTGTTCGACGAGGCGCGCGCGAGCGAGAAGCCGGGCGAGCGCGGGGCTGTCGAGCGTGTGGAGGGAAGACGCGGCGTCGGCGGCCGACGGCAGCGCGAAGGGCACGAGGAAATGAAGACGTTGGGCACGCATGATGGTGCGCATTGTAGGCCAAACGGCAAAGCCGGTCGCCGGTGTCGCGCCGCGCGTCGCATGTGCGGCGCGCGCGGCCGAGTTGGTAAAATTGCGGATCGGCGCGCCGTGCGCTTCGGGCCTGCCGCGCGCTCGCGCGCCGGTGGCGCGGCCGCATTCGCGGCTCGATCGGGGCCGAATCGGTCGTGCCGGATTCGGTGGAGGCGCCGGATGGCAGGATGCGGCCGAATCGACCGACCCGATCGACCCGATCGACCCGACTGACCCGATTGATCCGATTGATCCGATCTACCCGTTCGAATCGTTCGAATCGTTCGAATCGTTCGGATCGGCCGCGTCGCCGCTGTCCGACTGGCCGGCCGCCGGGCCGCTGTAGCGCGGATCGCTCGATCGCCGGCCGCCCCGGCGCGGGCTGTCACGGCGTGGGCCGCCCTGACGTGGGCCGCCCTGACGTGGGCCGCCCGATCCGGAACGTTTTCAGGGGCGATTAAGCATTGTGTGGCACACTGCGCGCGTAACCGGGTCCGCCCGGTTCCTGCGCGCGAATTCGCGCAGCGCGCGGCGTTCCAACCAGCAGAAAGGATAGGCTTGAAACTTCCGTACGAATGGCAGATCGGCTGGCGCTACACTCGCGCCGGCAAACGCACGACCGGCAACGGCTTCATTTCGTTCATCGCGCTCGTGTCGATGCTCGGGATCGCGCTCGGCGTCGCGGCGCTCATCGTCGTGCTGTCCGTGATGAACGGCTTCCAGAAAGAGGTTCGCGACCGGATGCTGTCGGTGCTCGCGCACGTCGAGGTCTTCTCGCCGACGGGCTCGATGCCCGACTGGCAACTGAGCGCGAAGGAAGCGCGCCTGAACAAGTCCGTGACCGGCGCGGCGCCGTACGTCGACGCGCAGGCGCTGCTCACGCGGCAGGACGCGGTGAGCGGCGTGATGCTGCGCGGCGTCGAGCCGTCGCTCGAGCCGCAGGTGTCCGATATCGGCAAGGACATGAAGGCGGGCTCGCTCACGGCGCTCGCGCCCGGCCAGTTCGGGATCGTGCTCGGCGACGCGCTCGCGGGCAACCTCGGCGTGGGCGTGGGCGACAAGGTCACGCTCGTCGCGCCGGAAGGCACGATCACGCCGGCCGGGATGATGCCGCGCCTGAAGCAGTTCACGGTGGTCGGCATCTTCGAATCGGGCCATTACGAATACGACAGCACGCTCGCGATGATCGACATCCAGGACGCGCAGGCGCTCTTCAGGCTGCCCGCGCCGACGGGCGTGCGGCTGCGCCTCGTCGACATGCAGAAGGCGCCGCAGGTCGCGCGCGAGCTCGCGCACACGCTGTCGGGCGACCTGTACATCCGCGACTGGACGCAGCAGAACAAGACGTGGTTCTCGGCGGTGCAGATCGAGAAGCGGATGATGTTCATCATCCTCACGCTCATCATCGCGGTTGCGGCGTTCAACCTCGTGTCGTCGCTCGTGATGACCGTGACGAACAAGCAGGCGGACATCGCGATCCTGCGCACGCTCGGCGCGCAGCCGAGCTCGATCATGAAGATCTTCGTCGTGCAGGGCGTGACGATCGGCTTCGTCGGCACCGCGACGGGCGTCGCGCTCGGCTGCCTGATCGCGTGGAGCATTCCGTGGCTCATCCCGATGATCGAGCACGCGTTCGGCGTGCAGTTCCTGCCGCCGTCGGTGTACTTCATCAGCGAGCTGCCGTCCGAGCTCGTCGCGAGCGACGTGATCCGGATCGGCGTGATCGCGTTCGCGCTGTCCGCGCTCGCGACGCTCTATCCGAGCTGGCGCGGCGCGAAGGTGCGCCCCGCGGAGGCGCTGCGCTATGAATGACCGTGTCTTCGAACAGACGATGAATCAGAACCATCAAGGTGGCGCCGCGCGCGAATACGTGCTCGAGGCGCGCGGCGTCACGAAGACGTTCGTGCAGGGCGGCTTCAACGTACAGGTGCTCGACAACGCCGAGGTGTCGGTGCGGCGCGGCGAGAAGCTCGCGATCGTCGGCGCGTCGGGTTCGGGCAAGAGCACGCTGCTGCACGTGCTGGGCGGCCTCGACGAGCCGAGCGCGGGGCAGGTGTCGCTGCTCGGCAAGCCGTTTACGCAGCTCGCCGAGCGCGAGCGTAACGACTTGCGCAATCGCGCGCTCGGCTTCGTCTATCAGTTCCACCATCTGCTGCCCGAGTTCACCGCGCTCGACAACGTCGCGATGCCGCTCAGGATTCGCCGGATGTCGACCGAGGAGGCGCGCCACCACGCGCGCGAGATGCTCGAACAGGTGGGGCTCGGCGCGCGCGCGAAGCACCGGCCGGGCGAGCTGTCGGGCGGCGAGCGGCAGCGCGTCGCGATCGCGCGCGCGCTCGTCACGAAGCCCGCGTGCGTGCTCGCCGACGAGCCGACCGGCAACCTCGACGGCTCGACTGCCGATCACGTGTTCCATCTGATGCTCGATTTGTCGCGCACGCTCGACACGAGCTTCGTGATCGTCACGCACGATCCCGATCTCGCCGCGCGCTGCGACCGTATCCTGCGGCTGCGCGACGGTGTGCTGCACGAGGAGCCGGCCGTGCCGGTGTGACGCGATGTGGATCGACACGCACTGCCATCTCGACGCGCCGGAGTTCGACGCCGACCGCGAGATCGTCGCTGGCGCGGCGCGGGCGGCGGGCGTGTCGCGCATCGTGATCCCGAGCGTCGGGCGAATGAATTTCGCGACGGTGCGCGAGCTCGCGCATGCGACGCAAGGCGCGGTGTACGCGCTCGGCATTCATCCGATGTACACGCCGCAGGCGCGCGACGAGGATCTCGATCGGCTGCGGATGGAGGTCGACGCGAGCCTCGACGATCCGCGCTTCGTCGGCATCGGCGAGATCGGCCTCGACTACTTCGTGCCGGGTCTCGACGACAACCGGCAGCAATTCATCTACGACGCGCAATTGCGGCTCGCGCGCGACTTCGATCTGCCCGTCGTGTGCCACGTGCGCAAGTCGCAGGATCGCGTGCTGGCCGGGCTGCGGCGCGCGGGCGTGCGGCGCGGCATCGCGCACGCGTTCAACGGCAGCTTCCAGCAGGCCGACGCGTATCTCGCGCAAGGGCTCAAGCTCGGCTTCGGCGGCAACGTGACATTCGGCCGCGCGCTGCAGATCCGGCGGCTCGCCGCGCAACTGCCGCTCGACGCGCTCGTCGTCGAGACCGACGCGCCCGACATTCCCCCCGAATGGCGCTACAAGCAGCGCAATACGCCCGACCAGGTGCCGCTCATCGGCGCGGCGATCGCCGCGCTGCGCGGCATCGACGCCGACGCGCTTTCGCTATCCACTTCGGCCAACGCGCTCGCCGCGCTGCCGCGTCTCGCGCTTTCGTCCGCATAATCGATTCGTGACGGACGTGCGTCGCTCTCGCGGCGCGAAAGACGGAGGCGCGATGCGGGCGATGTGCGGTGCGTTCGCGCTCGGCATCGTCGCGCTGCAGCAGCAGGCGGCGCTGCCGGGTGCGGCGGAATGGGCGGGCGGCGCGCTCGCGCTCGGCTGGTGCGCGTGGCTCGCGGTCACGCTGCGCGGCGATGCGCGCGCGAGCGTGCGACGGGCCGGGTTGTGCGCATGCTGTTGCGCGGCGGCGCTCGCGGGCTTCGGCTACGCGGCGGCGCGCGCGCAGTGGCGGCTCGCCGATGCGCTGCCCAAGCAATGGGAGGGGCGCGACATCGTCGTGACGGGCGCGGTGCGCGGGCTGCCGTCGCGCGACGCGAAAGGCGTGCGTTTCCTGTTCGACGTCGACGCCAACGATGCGGGCATCGCCCGATTTCCCGCGACGCTGTCGCTTGCGTGGTACGCGTTCGGCCGCGCGGCCACGCCGCCGCCCGAATTCGCGCCGGGCGACCGGTGGCGGCTGCGCGTGCGTCTCAAGCGCCCGCACGGCAACGCGAACTTCGGCGTGCGCGACGCGGAGGCGGCGTGGCTCGCGCGCGGCATCCGTGCGCTCGGCTACGTGTCCGCGACGCACGATGCGCGGCGGCTGGCCGGCAGGGCGCCCGGCATCGTCGCCACGGTCGACCGGCTGCGCGCGCGCCTGCGCGGGCGAATCGCCGACGCGCTCGGCGACGCCGCGCATCGCGGGATCGTGGTCGCGCTCGCGATCGGCGCGCAGGACGGCATCGACGACGGCGACCGGCGCATCCTGCGCGATACCGGCACGAGCCATCTCGTCGCGATCTCCGGGCTGCACGTCGGGATGGTCGGCGGCCTGTGCGCGTGGCTCGCGGGCGGGTTCTGGCGGCGCTCGGGCTACGTCGGGCGGAACTGGCCGCTCGTCGTGCCCGCGCAGAAGATCGCGGCGCTCGCCGCGATCGCGGGCAGTGCAGGCTATGCGGCGCTCGCGGGCTTCAACGTGCCCGCGCAGCGCGCGTGGTGGATGCTCGCCGCCGCGGGCGTCGCGTATCTGAGCGGGCGTTCGCTCGCGCCGTCGTCGGTGCTCGCGGCGGCGCTCGGTTGCGTGCTGCTCGCCGATCCGTGGGCGGTGACGTCGCCCGGCTTCTGGCTGTCGTTCGGCGCGGTGGCGGCGATCCTGTTCGTGTCGTCGGGGCGAAGCGCGGCGCGCGACGCACGCGAGACCGACGACGCGCGCGGCGTGCCGGGCGTGATCGACGGCGCGGTGGGCGAGGGAGTGTCGCCGTCGCGCGCGTCGCGGCTGCGCGCCGCGTGCGCGTGGTCGGCGCGGTCGATGAGGCGGCTCTTTCGGCGCTCGAGCGACGCCGCGCGAGCGCAGTACGCGGTGACGATCGCGCTTGCGCCGCTCACCGTGCTGTGGTTCGCGCAGATCCCGCTCGCCGGGCCGCTCGCGAACGCGTTCGCGATTCCCTGGGTCGGCTCGCTCGTCACGCCGATCGTGCTTGCGGGCGTCGTGCTGCCCGCGCCGCTCGATGCATTCGCCTATACGCTCGCGCATGCGCTCGTCGCGATGCTGATGCGGCTACTCGAGGCGACGGCCGGCGCGGGGCGCACGGTCTGGATGCTGCCGACGCCGGACGGTTTCGCGCTCGCGGCGGCGGCGGCGGGTGTCGTCTGGGCGCTGACGCCGCGCGGCTGGCCGCTGCGCCGCGCCGCGCCGCTCGCGTGGCTCCCGCTCGTTGTTCCCGCGCCGCTCGCGCCGCCCGAAGGCGCGTTCCGGCTGACGGCGCTCGATGTCGGGCAGGGCTCCGCGGTGCTGATCGAAACCGCGCGGCACGCGCTGCTGTTCGACGCGGGGCCGGGGCCGGAGGCGTCGAACGCGGGCGAGCGGATCGTCGTGCCGTTCCTGCGAGCACGGGGCGTGCGCGTGCTCGACGCGCTCGTCGTGAGCCACGCGGATTCGGACCACGCGGGCGGCGCGCCCGCCGTGCTCGATTCGGTCGCGGTCGCGCAGATGACGGGCGGGCTGCCGCCGTCGAACCGCTTGTGGCGCGCCGCGCGCGCGGCCGGCGTGACGGATGCGCTACCGTGCGCGGCGGGCCAGCGCTGGCGCTGGGACGGCGTCGAGTTCGCGACGCTTTGGCCCGACGGCGGCCCGCGCGCGGGCGGCGCGACGAACGCGCAGTCGTGCGTGCTGCGCGTGTCGGCGGGCGAGGGCTCGGCGCTTCTGACAGGCGACGTCGACGCGCGCTCGGAGCGTGCGCTCGTCGCCGGATCGCGCGATGCGCTCGCCGCGCAGGTGCTCGTCGTCCCGCATCACGGCAGCCGCACGTCGTCGACCGAACCTTTCCTCGATTCGGTCGAACCGCGCATTGCCATATTTCAGGTAGGCTACGCCAACAGGTTTCAGCATCCGCATCCGACCGTCTGGGCGCGCTATGCCGGGCGCGGCATCGAACTGCCGCGCACGGATCGCGACGGCGCGGTGCGCATCGACGTGGCGTCGAGCGGCGCGGTTCCCGCTCCGATACGATACCGGGACGCGCAGCGGCGCTACTGGATGGACCGGTGACGTGACGCGGAGGCTACGACAGGGAGACAGCGGCGTTTGAAGGACATCATCCATTTTTCGCATGCGAACGGCTTTCCGGCTTCCACTTACCGGACGATCTTCGCCGAGCTCGCGGACGACTACGAGTGGCGCTACATCGAGCGGATCGGCCACGACCGGCGCTTTCCGGTGACGCGCGATTGGCCGCACCTCGTCGAGCAACTGCTCGACGACATCGGCCGCGCGTACGAGCGGCCCGTATGGCTCGTCGGCCATTCGCTCGGCGGTTACCTGTCGCTGATGGCGGCGCTCAAGCGCCCGCAATGGGTGCGCGGCGTCGTGATGCTCGATTCGCCGGTGATTGCAGGCTGGCGCAGCAGCGCGCTGCGCGTGAGCCAATGGACGGGGCTCGACGAGCGCCTGTCGCCCGCCGCCGCGACGCGCAACCGCCGCGTCCATTGGGCGAGCCGCGACGACGCGTGGCGCCACTTCCGCGCGAAGCCGTCGTTCGCGCGCTGGGACGAGCGGATGCTGTCCGATTACATCGACTACGGCATTCCGCAGACGAGTGCGGCGGGCGAGCGCGCGCTCGCGTTCGATCGGCAGATCGAATACATGATCTACCGGACACTGCCGCACACGCTCGGCCCGCGCCTCGCGCGCGGCGCGCCCGTGCCGGTCGGCTTTCTCGCCGGCACGCGCTCGCGCGAGATCCGCCAGATCGGGCTCGCGGCGACGCAGCGCGCGGCGCACGGCCGGATCGAATGGCTCGAGGGCAGCCACCTCTTCCCGATGGAGCGCCCGCTCGAGACCGCGCGAGCGCTGCAGCGCATGCTCAACATGCTGCGTGCCGCGGAGGGCGGCGGCGCCGACGCGCGGCGCGGGTGATCGCGGCGGCGCGCGGCACGCATATGTCGCATATGCCGCGGCGCGCACCGACGGTCGATTGCGACGCCGGATGAGCCGCTGGGGCGGCGCACCGGATTCGCGTGGCGTGCGGTGCGACGCGCGGTGATACGCGGCATGCGGCGTGCGCGCCCCGCACGACGGCCGGGCGGCTGCCGGCGAGCTCGGAAAGGAGAAGGAAAGGGTGCGATCGAGCGTCGATTGCTGAGTGGCGCGCGGCCTTTACGGTATAATCCGTTTTTCCCGCGAGCATCCAGCGATGACCAAATATGTTTTCGTCACCGGCGGCGTAGTTTCTTCCCTCGGCAAGGGCATTGCCGCCGCTTCTCTCGCCGCGATCCTCGAATCGCGCGGCCTCAAAGTCACCCTCCTCAAACTCGATCCCTACATCAACGTCGACCCCGGCACGATGAGCCCGTTTCAGCACGGCGAAGTGTTCGTGACGGAAGACGGCGCGGAAACCGATCTGGACCTCGGCCACTATGAGCGCTTCATCAGCACGAAGATGCGCAAGGCCAACAATTTCACGACCGGTCAGATCTACGAATCGGTGATCCGCAAGGAGCGTCGCGGCGATTACCTCGGCAAGACCGTGCAGGTGATCCCGCACATCACGAACGAGATCCAGGCGTTCATCGAGCGCGGCGCCGCGTCGGCCACGTGCGGCGAGCCGGACGTCGCGATCGTCGAGATCGGCGGCACGGTGGGCGACATCGAGTCGCTGCCGTTCCTCGAGGCGGCGCGCCAGATGAGCCTGCGCCTCGGGCGCAACAGCGCATGTTTCGTTCACCTGACGCTCGTGCCGTTCATCGCGACGGCGGGCGAGCTGAAGACGAAACCGACCCAGCACAGCGTGCAGAAGCTGCGCGAGATCGGCATTTCGCCGCACGTGCTGCTTTGCCGCGCCGATCGCCCGATCCCTGACGACGAATCGAAGAAGATCTCGCTCTTCTCGAACGTGCCGGAAGACGCGGTGATCTCGGTGTGGGACGTCGACAGCATCTACAAGATCCCGCAGATGCTGCACGACCAAGGCCTCGACAAGATCATCTGCGAAGAGCTCAAGCTCGATCCGAAGCCGGCCGACCTGAGCATGTGGTCGGAGCTCGTCGATAAGCTTCAGAACCCGAAGCACGAGGTGACGATCGGAATGGTCGGCAAGTACGTCGACCTGACGGAGTCGTACAAGTCGCTGATCGAGGCGCTGCGCCATGCGTCGATCCACACGTCGACCAAGGTCAACATCGAGTACATCGATTCGGAAGAGCTCGAGACGAACGGCGCCGCGAGCCTCGCGCATCTGGACGCCGTGCTCGTGCCGGGCGGCTTCGGCCGGCGCGGCACCGAAGGCAAGATCGCCGCGATCCGCCATGCGCGCGAGGCGAAGGTGCCGTATCTCGGCATCTGCCTCGGGATGCAGCTCGCCGTCATCGAATTCGCGCGCGACGTCGTCGGCCTCGCGCGGGCGAACAGCACCGAGTTCGATCAGAACACGCCGGAGCGCGTCGTCGCGCTGATCACCGAGTGGTACGACCGCGAAGGCAAGGTCGAGAAGCGCACCGAGGATTCGGATCTCGGTGGCACGATGCGGCTCGGCTCGCAGCGCTGCCCGATCAAGGTGGGCACGCTCGCCGAGGAGATCTACGGCAAGGACGTGAACGAGCGCCACCGCCACCGCTACGAGGTCAACAATCGCTTCGTGCCGCAGCTCGAGGCGGGCGGCCTCGTGATCAGCGCGCGCACGCCGAGCGAGGATCTGCCGGAAATGATGGAGCTGCCGCGCACGATGCACCCTTGGTTCGTCGGCGTCCAGTTCCACCCGGAATTCACGTCGACGCCGCGTGACGGCCATCCGCTCTTCAAGTCGTTCGTCCAAGCCGCGCTCGCGTATCAGCAGTCGCGCGCCGGAGCGAAAGCATGAATCTCGCAGGGTTCGAAGTCGGGCTCGACAAGCCGTTCTTCCTGATCGCCGGCACGTGCGTCGTGGAATCGGAGCAGATGACGATCGACACGGCGGGCCGGCTGAAGGAAATCTGCGCGAAGCTCGGCGTGCCGTTCATCTACAAGTCGTCGTACGACAAAGCCAATCGCAGCTCGGGCAAGTCGTTTCGCGGGCTCGGGATGGACGAGGGCCTGCGGATTCTCGCCGAGGTGAAGCGGCAGCTGAACGTGCCGGTGCTGACCGACGTGCACGAGATCGACGAGATCGCGCAGGTGGCGGCCGCAGTCGATGTTCTTCAGACGCCCGCGTTCCTGTGCCGCCAGACCGACTTCATCCGCGCGTGCGCGCAATCGGGCAAGCCCGTGAACATCAAGAAGGGCCAGTTTCTCGCGCCGCACGACATGAAGAACGTGATCGACAAGGCGCGCGACGCCGCCCGCGAGGCGGGGCTGTCGGACGACCGCTTCATGGCGTGCGAGCGGGGCGTGTCGTTCGGCTACAACAACCTGGTGTCGGACATGCGTTCGCTCGCGATCATGCGCGAGACGGGCGCGCCCGTCGTGTTCGACGCGACCCACTCGGTGCAGTTGCCGGGCGGGCAGGGCACGAGCTCGGGCGGCCAGCGCGAGTTCGTGCCGGTGCTCGCGCGCGCGGCGGTGGCGACGGGCGTCGCGGGCCTGTTCATGGAGACGCATCCGAACCCGGCCGAGGCGAAGTCGGACGGCCCGAACGCGGTGCCGCTCGGCAGGATGGCCGCGCTGCTGGAGACGCTCGTCACGCTCGATCAGGCGGTGAAGCGCGCGCCGTTCCTGGAAAACGATTTCAATTGATGAACTCGGCGGCCGCGGCGCGCGTCAGTAGCAGGAGCGGCTGCCGCGCACGCATCGGCAGCCGTCGCTGAAGACAGAATCCGTCGTTATTTTCAGAGGAAACCATGAGTGCAATCGTAGACATCATCGGCCGCGAAATTCTGGATTCGCGCGGCAACCCCACCGTCGAATGCGACGTGCTGCTCGAATCGGGCACGATGGGCCGCGCGGCGGTGCCGTCGGGCGCATCGACCGGCTCGCGCGAGGCGATCGAGCTGCGCGACGGCGAAGCCGGCCGCTACAACGGCAAGGGCGTGCTGAAGGCGGTCGAGCACATCAACACCGAGATCTCCGAAGCGATCATGGGCCTCGATGCGTCCGAGCAGGCGTTCCTCGACAAGACGCTGCTCGAGCTCGACGGCACCGACAACAAGTCGCGCCTCGGCGCGAACGCGATGCTGGCCGTGTCGATGGCCGTCGCGAAGGCGGCCGCCGAGGAAGCCGGCCTGCCGCTGTACCGCTACTTCGGCGGCTCGGGCGCGATGCAGCTGCCGGTGCCGATGATGAACATCGTCAACGGCGGCGCGCACGCGAACAACAGCCTCGACATCCAGGAATTCATGATCGTCCCGGTCAGCCAGCCGACGTTCCGTGAAGCCCTGCGCTGCGGCGCGGAAGTGTTCCACGCGCTGAAGAAGATCCTCAGCGACCGCGGCATGAGCACGGCAGTCGGCGACGAAGGCGGCTTCGCGCCGAACTTCGGCAGCAACGACGAATGCCTGTCGACGATCCTGCAGGCGATCGAGAAGGCCGGCTACCGCGCGGGCGAAGACGTGCTGCTCGCGCTCGACTGCGCGGCCTCCGAGTTCTACCACGACGGCAAGTACCAGCTCGCGGGCGAAGGCCTGCAGCTGTCGTCGGCCGAATTCACCGACTACCTCGCGACGCTCGCCGACAAGTTCCCGATCGTGTCGATCGAGGACGGCATGCACGAAAGCGACTGGGAAGGCTGGAAGCTGCTGACCGACCGTCTCGGCAAGAAGGTGCAGCTGGTCGGTGACGACCTGTTCGTCACGAACACGCGCATCCTGAAGGAAGGCATCGAGAAGGGCATCGCGAACTCGATCCTCATCAAGATCAACCAGATCGGCACGCTCACCGAAACGTTCGCGGCCATCGAGATGGCGAAGCGCGCCGGCTACACGGCCGTGATCTCGCACCGCTCGGGCGAAACGGAAGATTCGACGATCGCCGACATCGCGGTCGGCCTGAACGCCGGCCAGATCAAGACGGGCTCGCTGTCGCGCAGCGATCGCATTTCGAAGTACAACCAGTTGCTTCGCATCGAAGAGGATCTGGGCGACATCGCGAGCTACCCGGGCAAATCGGCGTTCTACAACCTGCGCTGACGTGCGCTGACGCGTTACTATCGCTCTTGTTCATCGATGATGACGCCGCTTCGCGATATCGTGAAGCGGCGCTTCTTATATCTGCGGCTTATTCATGCGGCTCGTTACCGTCGTTCTGATCGCTTTGCTGGTCGTGATTCAGTACCCGTTGTGGTGGGGGCATGGCGGCTGGCTGCGGGTGCATGAACTGCGGCAGCAGTTGAACGACCAGTTGCAGAAGAACGCCGACGCGAAGCTGCGCAACGAGCGGATCGCGGGCGAAGTGCAGGATTTGCAGAACGGCACGTCGGCGATCGAGGAACGCGCGCGCTACGAGATGGGCATGGTGAAGGACAGCGAGGTGTTCGTGCAGTTCGTGTCGCCGAATTCGCCGGCGCCGGCGGCGCAGGGCAACGCGCAGCCGGCGCCGGCGACGCGCGGCGAGGTGTCGGCCGCGCCGGTGCGCGTCGTGCCGAATCCCGTGTCGCGCGCGAAGCCTGAAAAGCGGCACGGCGGCGACAAGGTCCACAAGCCCGCGCACGGCTGACGGGCGCGCCGTCGGGCTGCGCGCCGAGCGCGCCGGATCGCGGTGCGGGCGATGCCGGCTCGGAGGTGCGGAGCGGTACGGTTTTCACGCAATCGAGATGCTTCGGAAAGCCTAGTAAAAAAGCGCGGTCTTGCGGCCGCGCTTTTTTGTTTCTCGTGGGTTCTTAATTCGCCGGAGCCGCCGGAATTCGGCGTTTCACCACCACCAGCCCGGGTAGCCGTAGCTGAAGCCCGTGCCCCAGCCATGCCCCCAGCCGCCGCCGTAGTAGCCGCCGTAATAGGTGATGGGCGGCGGATAGTAGTACGACCACGCGCGCGCCGCTTCGTCGGCCGCGATCGCCGCGTTCTGCTCGCGCAGCACTTGCCGGTCGATCTCGTCGTAGCGCTTGCGCTCGTCGGGCGTGAGCGTGTGCGTCGTCGTGCCCGCCTGCTCGGGCAGACGGCTCAAGACGGTCATCGACGGCGGCGCGACGCATCCGCTCAGCGACGCGGCCGCAACGAGCGCCGCGAGCGGCGCGGCGCGAACGAGTATCGGTTTCATGCTACTGCCTCCTGGCTTGTGCCGGCGCCGTGCCCGCCGCACGGTGCGCGCGGCGCGTTGCCCGTGCGCGGGCGCCTCAGTGCTTCTGCGCAGCGGCGGGCGCGACGCCCGCACCGAGTTCGGATGTCGAGAATAGCTGCGTGACATCGACCGGATCAAATTCGTAACGCTGGTTGCAGAATTCGCAGTGGATTTCGACGTGGCCGCGCTCCTCGATCACGCCGTCGATTTCGACGCGCCCGAGCATGCGCAGCATCCCGCCGACCTTCTCGCGCGAGCACGTGCACTGGAAGCGCGTGGCGGTCGGTTCGAAGTGCTGCACATTCTCCTGCCAGAACAGACGCCGAAACACGGTCGCGGGTTCCACTTCGAGCAGTTCTTTCGGCGACAGCGTGCCGCCGAGCGTGCAGACGCGCTCCCACGTGTCCTCGTCGGTTTCCTCCACGCGCGGCACGATGCCGCCGTCGCCCGGCAGCTTCTGCAGCAGCACGCCGACCGCGCGATCGTGATCGGCCGCGAGCCAGAGGCGCGTGTCGAGCTGCTCGGAGTGCCGCATGTAATGCTCGAGCACGTCGGCGATCGACGCGAGCGGGCCGTCCTCGCCGTTCAGCGGCACGATGCCCTGATACGGCTGCTGGCCCGGCCGCTTGTCGGCCGGATCGAGCGTGATCACGCAGCGGCCGTGGCCGCTCGCGTTGATCAGCTCGGCGAACGAAGTGCCGTCGCCGACGCTCTGCGCGGCGTTGCCCGAGAACTTCGCGGTCGCGCGCATCGCGAGATCCGAGCTGCACTGCACGACGAGCATCTTCACCGGGCCGTCGCCGAAGATCTGCATGATGAGCGTGCCGTCGAACTTCAGGTTCGCCGACAGCAGCGCGCACGCCGCCATCATTTCGCCGAGCACGTTGCGCACGGGCATCGGATAATCGCGGCGCGTGAGCACCTCCTGCCACGTGTTGCGCAGCGAGACGATCTCGCCGCGCACCGGGGCCGCGTTGAACATGAATTTCTGTAACTGGTCGCTCACTTTTTTCCCTTGACGATCAAACGGCTCGCGCGCGGCGGATCAGCCGATCCGCACGAGCTGCTCCTTGAAATACGCGCGCCGCATCGCGTAGCTCTTCGTGTTCATGTGCATCCGCGCGATGTCCTCGTCGGACAGCGTACGCACGACCTTCGCCGGCGCGCCGAGAATCAGCGAATTGTCCGGAAACGTCTTGCCCTCGGTGATCACCGCGCCGGCGCCGACGAGACAGTTGCGGCCGATCACCGCGCGATTCAAGATCACCGCCTGGATGCCGATCAGCGAGCCTTCGCCGATCGTGCAGCCGTGCAGCATCGCCTGATGGCCGACCGTCACGTTCGGCGCGATCGTGAGCGGGCATCCCGGGTCGGTGTGCAGCACCGCGCCTTCCTGCACGTTGCTGCCCGCGCCGACCGTGATCGGCTCGTTGTCGCCGCGGATCGTCGCGCCGAACCACACGCTCGCGTTCTCTTCGAGCACGACCTTGCCGACGATCGACGCGCTGTCCGCGACGAACACGCTTTCGTGGATGGACGGGGCGTTGTCGCCGAGCTTGTAGATGGTCACGATGTCTCCCTTGGGGCTTGTCTGGGCGGCCGGTACAATGGCGCGCGGTTGTGTCGCGCTTGGATGCGGCGCGATCGAATCCTTTATTGTAAACGGTTGTCCCGGCCGTTCGCGCGCGTGCCGCGCGGGCGCGTCGCCTTCTCATGCCACACGTGCCGATTTCGTCGCCCGAACCCTTGCGCTGCGCGCGCAGCGACGCGCTTGCCGCGCTTTGCGAGCCCGATCCCGTGCGCAAGGCCGCGCTCGTCGCCGAGTTGCGCGCGGCGCTCGCCGACGGCCGCGCGGCGGCCTGGCCCGAGCGCGAGCTGAGCGCGCCCGGGGGCGGCCTGCCCGGGCGGCCCGCGCGCCCGGCGCTCGTCGAGCCGCGCCGGCTCGAGCGGCGCAGCATGCGTTCGCCGCAAGGGCGCGCGGTGCTGTTGCACGCGCTCGCGCATATCGAGTTCAACGCGATCAATCTCGCGCTTGACGCAGTGTGGCGCTTCGCGCAGATGCCCGCGGCGTTCTATGCGGACTGGCTGAAGGTCGCGGCCGAGGAGGCGCATCACTATTCGCTGCTCGCCGCGCGCCTTGCCGAATTCGGCCATGCGTACGGCGATTTTCCCGCGCACGACGGCCTGTGGGAGATGTGCGAGCGCACGGCAGGCGATGTGCTCGCGCGAATGGCGCTCGTGCCGCGCACGCTCGAGGCGCGCGGGCTCGATGCGTCGCCGCCGATCCGCGCACGGCTTCAGCAAGCGGGCGACGATGCGTCTGCGGCGATTCTCGACGTGATCCTGCGCGACGAGATCGGCCACGTGTGGATCGGCAATCGGTGGTTTCGCCATCTGTGCGACGAGGCGGGGCTCGATCCGCGTGCGGCCTACGAACGGCTCGCTGCGCAGTACCGTGCGCCGCGGTTGCGCGGCCCGTTCAATTTCGATGCCCGCCGCGCCGCGGGATTCGACGACGACGAATTGAACGCGCTCGTCGCGCAGGACATCGAGCCGAAGGCATGACGGGCTCGCGCTGCGTGTGCGGCCGTGGTCCGGCGGCCGCGCGTGCGCCGTGAGCGGGACGACAGGTCGACAGGACCGGCGGGCGGATCGGGAGGGGCGGTCGCCGGGTGACGCGGTGACGCGGTGATCGGCGCGTCGAAGCTGTCGTGCGATCTGTGCGCCTCGCTCGCCAAACCGGGGCGTGAGCGCGCCACGATCGGTATCCGCCGATCAACGTTGGCGGTCGGAGATGCCGCCGTTGCTCAACCCGGCGAGTCGCGACGAATTCGAATTGCGGCGAATCGCGGTGAATCGCGACGGTTTTCGACGATTGGTGCCGATTCGGGCCGATTCGTGGCGGTTTGCGCGGTTCCTCTGGATCTGCCCCTCAATTGAGCGCCCGCTGCAGCCGCTCGGCTTACCTAGAGAAGTGCCTCGACACGCACGCCGACTTGAAGCCCGGCCGACGCCAGGTGAGCCGGATCGATATAATCGAACGGTCATTCTTTTTTTGGCGGCTGCGATGCATTCCACTCAATCTGTCTCCGATTTCGTCACGGTTCGCGGCGTGAAACTGCATGTGCGCCGCTGGGGGCGGCCCGATGCGCCGACGCTCTACATGTTGCACGGCTGGATGGACGTCGCGGCGTCGTTTCAGTTCGTCGTCGACGCGCTCGCGGGCGACTGGCAGGTGATCGCCCCCGATGCGCGCGGCTTCGGGCTGTCCGATTGGCCGGTCGCCGCGCAGGGCGGCGGCCATTACTGGTTCCACGAATACCTGGCGGACCTCGATGCGCTGATCGACCACTACACGCCCGACGGCGAAGTCAATCTGATCGGCCACAGCATGGGGGCGAACGTCGTTTGCCTGTACGCGGGCGCGCGGCCGCAGCGGGTGCGGCGGGTCGTCGATCTGGAGGGATTCGGGCTCGCGCCCGCGCGCGTCGAGCAGGCGCCGCGGCGCGTCGGGCAATGGCTCGACGAGCTACGCACGCCGCCGACGCTCAAGCGCTACGCGTCGCTCGAGGACGTCGCCGCGCGCCTCGTCAAGACCAATCCGCGCCTCGAGCCGCGCCGCGCGGCGTTTCTTGCCGAGCATTGGTCGATGCGCGATGCGCACGGTCAATACCAGCTGCTCGCCGATCCCGCGCACAAGCTGCGCGGCCCGCTGCTGTACCGGCTCGACGAGGTGATGGCGATCTGGTCGAAGGTGCGCGCGAAGGTGCTGCACGTCGAGGCGGTCGATTCGCCGACGCTGGCGTTTCTCGCGGGCGAGATTCCGATTCCCGAATTCAAGGCGCGTTTTGCGGCGTTCGCCGACTGGCGCGAAAAACTCGTCGAGGATGCGGGGCACATGGTCCATCACGACCAGCCGGAACAGATCGCGGCGCTGATCGAGGCGTTTTGCGCGTGAGCTGACATCGGGATCGCCGCTCCGGCTCGGCGACAAGTCGACCAATCAGCCAATCGGCCAATCAGCCAATCGGCCAATCGGCCAATCGGCGAAAGGAGATACGCGAAACGCGAGAGAGCACCGAGGCAAGGCCCCGGAATCGGCCGCGGCCCCGTCCATTGGCATCGGGGGCGCATTCGGCGAATTTGCGCATTGCAGTAGAATGAACGCTTAGTCTCCGATGCCCACGATGAACGCCGATCTCCACTGCCATTCGAACGTCTCCGACGGTCAGCTTTCTCCCGCCGACGTCGCGCGTCGCGCGCATGCGGGCGGCGTCACGCTGTGGGCGCTGACGGATCACGACGAGGTCGGCGGCCAGCGCGCCGCGCGCGAAACCGCCGAGGCGCTCGGCATGCGCTATCTGCACGGCGTCGAGATTTCGGTGACGTGGGCGTCGCGCACCGTGCACATCGTCGGCCTGAACATCGATCCGGAGAACCGCACGCTCGTCGATGGCCTTTACCGCACGCGCAACGGCCGCGCGGCGCGCGCAATGGCGATCGGCGACGCGCTCGCGGCGCTCGGCATCGAAGGCGCTTACGAAGGCGCGCTCGCATACGCGTCGAATCCCGATCTGATCTCGCGCACCCACTTCGCACGCTTTCTCGTCGACAACGGGCATGCGGCGTCGATTCCCGACGTGTTCGACCGCTATCTCGGCGACGGCAAGCCAGGCTACGTCGCGCACCGCTGGGCGAAGCTGTCCGACGCCGTCACGTGGATTCGGCAGGCGGGCGGCGAGGCGGTCGTCGCGCATCCGGGCCGCTATGCGTATACGCCCGTCGAATTCGACGCGTTCTTCGCCGAATTCATCGATTTGGGCGGCGTCGCGATCGAGGTCGTGACGGGCAGCCACACGCCCGACCAGTACCGCGAATACGCCGACGTCGCGCGGCGCTTCGGCTTCGAGGCGTCGCGCGGCTCCGATTTCCACGCGCCGGGCGAAGGGCGCACCGAGCTCGGCAGCCTGCCGCCGCTGCCGTCCGATCTCAAACCCGTCTGGGAGCGCTGGCTGTAGCGGCGTCCGCCGGCGGCGCGTCCGGCCGCGGGCCGGCGTGCGCGCCGAACCATACTCTTTGTCCCCATGTCCCAATTCTTCAGGATTCATCCGGATAATCCGCAGCCGCGCCTCGTCAAGCAGGCGGCCGAAATCGTGCGGGGCGGCGGCGTGATCGCGCTGCCGACCGATTCGAGCTATGCGCTCGCGTGCCATCTCGACGACAAGGACGCGGTCGAGCGCGTGCGCCGCATCCGCGGGCTCGACGAGAAGCAGCATCTGTCGCTGCTCGTGCGCGATCTGTCCGAGCTCGCGACGTTCGCGATGGTCGACAACCGGCAATACCGGCTGATCAAGTCGGTGACGCCGGGGCCGTACGTGTTCATCCTGCAGGCGACGAAGGAAGTGCCGCGGCGGCTGTCGCACCCGTCGCGCAAGACGATCGGGCTGCGCGTGCCCGCGCATGCGATCACGCTCGCGCTGCTCGAGACGCTCGGCCAGCCGCTCCTCGGCACGACGCTGATCCTGCCGCCCGACGACGAGCCGCTCAACGA
This sequence comes from Burkholderia sp. MSMB1498, assembly GCF_001526245.1. Taxonomy (NCBI): domain Bacteria; kingdom Pseudomonadati; phylum Pseudomonadota; class Betaproteobacteria; order Burkholderiales; family Burkholderiaceae; genus Burkholderia; species Burkholderia sp. MSMB1498. Next base: position 13,819 of record NZ_LOYJ01000005.1, on the reverse strand, counting down.
GCCCGAAGAAATCCGCGTGCGCCTCGAAAAACAGGTCGACCTCGTGATCGACGGCGGCGCGTGTCCGCGCGAGCCGTCGACGGTGATCGACCTGACGGGCGACGCGCCGCAGCTCGTGCGGGCCGGCCGCGGGCCGCTCGAGCCGTTCGGCCTCGCCGCGTGAGCGCAGCCGCGCCGCCCCGGCGCACCGGAGCGGCCGCCGTTGCGGTCCGCATGCACGCGCGTCGTTCGCGCGTTTCCCGCTTGTTACAATAGCGCGCTATGAATGCTTCTTCCCTGATACAGACAATCGCCGTCTATGCGCTGCCCGTGATCTTCGCGATCACGCTGCACGAGGCCGCCCACGGCTACGTCGCTCGCCTGCTCGGCGACAACACCGCTTACATGATGGGCCGCGTGTCGTTCAACCCGATGCGCCACATCGATCCGTTCGGCACGATCGTGATTCCGCTCGTGCTGTACTTCCTGACGAGCGGGGCGTTCCTGTTCGGCTACGCGAAGCCCGTGCCCGTCACGTTCCGCAATCTGCGCAACCCGCGCTGGGGCAGCCTGTGGGTCGCGCTCGCGGGGCCGGGCTGCAACTTCGTCCAGGCGCTGATCTGGGGCTTCGTGAGCATCGGCCTCGCCGCGCTCGCGATCGACGAGCCGTTCTTCACGCGCATGGCGGGCGCGGGCGTCGGCGTCAATCTGGTGCTCGCGGTGCTGAACCTCTTTCCGCTGCCGCCCCTCGACGGCGGGCGCGTGCTCGCGGCGCTGCTGCCGCCGAAGCAATCGATCGCGCTGTCGCGGCTCGAGCCGTACGGCTTTTTCATCGTGCTCGCGCTCGTCGCGACGGGCCTTCTGACGAAATTGTGGCTCAGGCCGCTGGTGGGCGCCGGCTACGCCGTCGTGACGGCCATCCTGACTCCTTTCGCCTCGCTTTTCTAACGACAATCATGTTCCCAGACCGTATCTTTTCCGGCATGCGACCCACCGGGTCGCTCCACCTCGGCCACTATCACGGCGTGCTGAAGAACTGGGTCAAGCTGCAGTCCGAGTACCCGTGTTTCTTCTGCGTCGTCGATTGGCATGCGCTGACGACGCACTACGAAACGCCCGAGGTGATCGAGAAGAACGTCTGGGACGTGCTGATCGACTGGCTCGCGTCCGGCATCGACCCGGCGCAGGCGACGCTCTTCATCCAGAGCAAGGTGCCCGAGCATGCCGAGCTCGCGCTGCTGCTCGGGATGAGCACGCCGCTCGGCTGGCTCGAGCGCGTGCCGACCTACAAGGAGCAGATCGAGAAGCTGAAGGACAAGGATCTGTCGACGTACGGCTTCCTCGGCTACCCGGTGCTGATGGCGGCCGACATCCTGCTTTATCGCGGCTCGCTCGTGCCGGTCGGCGAGGATCAGGTGCCGCACGTCGAGATGACGCGCGAGATCGCGCGCCGCTTCAATTACCTGTACGGCCGCGAGCCGGGCTTCGAGGAGAAGGCGCTCGAAGCGGCGAAGAAGCTGGGCGGCAAGCGCGCGAAGCTCTATCACGAGCTGCGCAACGCCTATCAGCAGGAAGGCGACGACGAGGCGCTCGAACAGGCGCGCGCGATGCTGCAGGAATCGCAGAGCCTGTCGATGAGCGACCGCGAGCGCCTGTTCGGCTATCTCGAAGGCGCACGCAAGATCATCCTCGTCGAGCCGCAGGCGCTCCTCACCGCGGCGTCTCGGATGCCCGGCCTCGACGGGCAGAAGATGTCGAAGTCGTACGGCAACACGATCGGCCTGCGCGAGGACGCGGAGACGATCACGAAGAAAGTCCGCACGATGCCGACCGATCCGGCGCGCGTGCGCCGCACCGATCCGGGCGATCCGGACAAGTGCCCGGTGTGGCAACTGCACCAGGTCTATACGGACGAAGCAACGCACGAATGGGTGCAGAAGGGCTGCCGCTCGGCGGGCATCGGCTGTCTCGACTGCAAGCAACCGGTGGTCGAAGGGATTTTGCGCGAACAGCAGCCGATGCTCGAGCGCGCTCAGAAGTACATGGACGATCCGTCGCTGCTGCGCGCGATCGTCGCGGACGGCTGCGACAAGGCGCGCAAGCACGCGGTCGAGACGATGCGCGACGTGCGCGAGGCGATGGGGCTCGCGTACAGTTGAAGACGCTGACGATCGCGGTAGACGGCGCGCCGAGCGCGGCGGCGCACGGCGCGTCGGCCGAGGCGTCCGCGTGGATACGCAAGTGGTCGCATCTCGTGCCGGCGGGCGGCACGGTGCTCGATGTCGCCGCGGGCCACGGCCGCCACGCGCGCTGGTTCGCCGAACGCGGCCATCCGGTGTGCGCGCTCGAGCGGGAGCCGGCCGCACTCGCGTCGCTCGGCGCGCTGCCGGGCGTCGCCGAGCAGGCGGCCGATCTCGAAGCCGCGCCGTGGCCGCTTGCCGACGACGCGCGCTTCGCCGCGGTCGTCGTGACGAATTATCTGCATCGTCCGCTGCTGCCGCGTCTCGTCGCCGCAGTCGCGCCGGGCGGCGTGCTGTTGTACGAGACGTTCGCGCAAGGCAACCAAACGGTTGGCAAACCGTCCAATCCGGCGTTTCTGCTCGCGCCGGGCGAGTTGCTCGGCGCGGTGCGCGGGCAGTTGCGCGTCGTCGCGTTCGAGGACGGGTTCGCCGCCACGCCGCGCGACGCATTCGTCCAACGAATCTGCGCGGTGCGCGAGCGCGCCGCGGCGGAAGAAGGGGCGGGATATCCGCGTTACGGACTGGCAGGCTAATCCGCTACAATCAACTTTTACCGATTTTTCATCGCGTTTGTTTCATGGCTAACGGCACTCAAGACGGCATTCAAATCCGCGGCAGCGTCCCCGCGATCGTCACCCCGATGCTCGAGGACGGCGGCCTCGATCTGGCGGCCTTCCGCAAGCTGGTCGACTGGCATATCGAAGAGGGGACGGATGCCCTCGTCGTGGTCGGCACGAGCGGCGAATCGGCGACGCTTTCCGTCGACGAGCACGTCCTCATGATCGAAACCGCGGTCAAGCATGCGGCGAAGCGGATTCCGATCGTCGCGGGCGCGGGCGGCAATTCGACGGCCGAGGCGATCGAGCTGTCGAAGCACGCGAAGGCGGTGGGCGCCGACGCGACGCTGCAGGTGGTGCCGTATTACAACAAGCCGACGCAGGAAGGGATGTACCGCCACTTCAAGGCGATCGCCGAAGCGGTCGACTTGCCGGTGATTCTCTACAACGTGCCGGGGCGCACGGTCGCGGACATGTCGAACGAGACGATCCTGCGGCTCGCGCAGGTGCCGGGCATCATCGGCGTGAAGGACGCGACGGGCAACATCGATCGCGCCGCGCAGCTGATCAACGCGGCGCCCGCGAACTTCTCGATCTACAGCGGCGACGATCCGACCGCGATCGCGCTGATGCTCCTCGGCGGCCACGGCAACATCTCGGTGACGGCGAACGTCGCGCCGCGCGCGATGAGCGAACTGTGCCGCGCGGCGCTTGCCGCCGACGCGAAGGCGGCGCGCGAGATTCATATGAAGCTCCTGTCGCTGCACAAGAATCTGTTCATCGAGGCGAACCCGATTCCGGTGAAGTGGGCGCTGCAGCAGATGGGCAAGATCGCAGGCGGCATCCGCCTGCCGCTTACGCCGCTCGACGAGCGCTGCCACGAAGCCGTGCGCGGCGCGCTTCGCGAGGCCGGCCTCCTGTGAGGCCCAACGCGGCCGCCCGTGCGGCCGCGCCGCATCCCGATCGATCCGACCCGACCCGGCCGCTCCCGGCGTCGTGCGTGACACGCGTTCTAGCAAGACGAAGGACTTCATGAAACATTCCGCCTTTTCCTCCCGTGCGATCCAGGTTTCGGTGCTGGCGCTCGCGCTGGGCGCGCTCGCCGGCTGCGACACGCTGAACGACTATCTCGCGCCCGACCGGGTCAACTACAAGTCGACCGGCTCGGCGCCTCCGCTGCAAGTGCCGCAGGATCTGACGGCGATGCCGCTCAGCCCGTCGTACGTCGCGCCGCCGACGAACTCGGGCCTCGGCTCCGCACCGACGCGCGCCGTGACGGCCGCGGGCAACGCGACGGAAGGGCAGCCGAGCGCGCAGGACCCGTTCGGCATGCACGTCGAGCGTGACGGCGACCGCCGCTGGCTCGTCGTCGACGGCCGCACGCCCGAGCAGCTCTGGCCGCAATTGAAGGAATTCTGGCAGGACAACGGCTTCGTGCTGAAGACGGACGCGCCTTCGACCGGCATCATGGCGACCGACTGGGCGGAAAACCGCGCGAACATCCCGGACGACTGGTTCCGCCGCACGATCGGCCGAGTGATCGATTTCGCCTATTCGTCGGGCACGCGCGATCGGTTCCGCACGCTCGTCACGCGTACGTCCGGCGGCAACACCGACATCTCGATCACGCATAGCGCGATGGAGGAGAAGCTGACGGGCGCGCAGGGCGGCACGTCGTCGCGCTGGGAAGAGCGTCCGCGCAATCCGGTGCTCGAAGCGGTGTTCCTCGCGAAGCTGATGGAAAAATTCGGCCTGACCGACGCGCAGGCGAAGCAACTGCTCGCCGATGCGCGTCCGGCGACGGCGCCCGCGACGGTCGTCGGCGCCAACGGCGGCGCGTCGACGCTCGATCTGGCCGAATCGTTCGACCGTGCGTGGCTGCGTGTCGGCCTCGCGCTCGACCGGACGAACTTCACGGTCGACAATCGAGATCGCTCGAAGGGCATCTACTACGTCCGTTACGCGAATTCGATGGAAGAGCTCAAGCGCGACGGCCTGTTCGGCAAGCTGTTCTACGGTGGCCCGACGGCCGCGAAGCCGGGCAAGGAATTCCTCGTCAACGTGCGCGCGCAGGGCGACTCGAATACGCAAGTGGCCGTCCTCGACACGAACGGCCAGATCGACAACTCGTCCGACGCGCAGCGGATCATCTCGCTGCTGCACGCGCAGCTGAACTAAGCTCGTGCGATTCGCGAGCCTCGGAAGCGGCAGCGAAGGCAACGCGCTCGTCGTCGAAGCATCGGATGGCGTGACGACGACGCGCCTTCTGCTCGACTGCGGCTTCTCGGCGAAAGAACTCGAACGCCGGCTCGCGCGCCTCGATTTGCGCGTCGACGATCTCGACGCGATCCTCGTCACCCACGAACACGGCGACCACGTCGGCTGCGCGCTGACGCTCGCGCGCCGTGCGTCGCTGCCGTTGTACATGAGCTGGGGCACCGCGCGCGCGGTCGGCGCGGACGAAGCCGACGTCGACCTCCACGTGCTCTGGAGCGACGAGGAGGCCGCGCTGGGCGACGTGTGCGTACGGCCCTATACGGTGCCGCACGACGCGCGCGAGCCGCTCCAGTTCGTCTTCAGCGACGGCGCGGCGCGTCTTGGCGTGCTGACCGACGTCGGCATGTCGACGCCGCACATCGGCGCCGTGCTGAGCGGCTGCGACGGCCTCGTGCTGGAGGCGAACCACGATGTCGCGATGCTTGCGGCAAGCCGCTATCCGGCGTCGCTGAAGGCGCGCATCGGGGGCTCGCACGGCCATCTGAGCAACGAGGCGGCGGCCGCCATCCTCGCCGAGCTCGATCGCAGCCGGCTGCGGCACCTGGTGGCCGCGCACCTGAGCCAGCAGAACAATACGCCGGCGCACGCGCAGGCGGCGCTGGCGGCGGCTTTGGGGGGTGGGGCGGGCGACGTGCTCGTCGCGTCGCAGGAGGAGGGTTTCGGCTGGCTCAGCCTGCGTTGATGCGTCGGCGCCGTCGGCGGGCGTGCACGCGCCCGAGCGCGTGCCTGCGGGCGCCGCAACGATTCGTCGGCGTCCGCGAAACCGCGGAACAGATGCACGGGGACCGTGCGAAGGACGTAAAAAAAACCGGCCCACGGGCCGGTTTTTTTTTCAGCTGATGCTGGTGCGACTTACTGGCTTGCGCCCGAAGCCGGAGCAGCCGTCGCTGCCGAAGCAGCCGACGCCACAGCAGCAGCTGCATCGCTCGCAGCAGCGGCAACGCTCGAAGCCGCTTCCGAAGCAGCAGCGGCAACGCCCGAAGCAGCCGAAGCAGCAGCGGCGGTAGCGTCGCTAGCAGCCGACGAAGCAGCTTGCTCGGAGCTCTTGTTGCACGCAGCCAGCGCAACGGCAGCCAACAGGGAAGCTACGAGGAGGGATTTCTTCATGATCACGTCCTTTTATGGTTAAAGGTAAGCAACAGCGCGAAACAATACCGGTAATGTGCTCCAACACCGACCTGGGCCGCTGGTGGAGATGCACTTCTAGAGCGTGAATCTTCCCTACGGCTTGGGCGGAAATTATATGCACTTTCCTATCGACCGTCGACAAATGCGGGGTCAATACGTTGTCTTTCCCATACAAAACATGCGTTCGTATGGGCGTACGGCCGGGCAACTCTACTCCATCTCACCCACCCGTATCCAGCCCGCACAATACCACTCGTGCAGCAGGCCTGTCATGGCGGGGTCCCGGGAGAGTGTTACAAACCGTTTCGCCCCCATCCGGCGCGAATCGGCCAGTTCCGGCAGCCATTTCGCCGCCGTCGCGAGCGAATACGCGTCGCCGTTGATGAAGTACGAGCGCGCGTTATACAACAACGCCGCTTTCCTGTCGAGCCGGACGCCCCGGCGCGCGGCCTGGGCCGCGAACGCGGTTTCGCCGAGCCGGCGGGCAGGAGGATCGAAAACGACGTTCGATTTGGGCTCGCTCAAATAGCAGCCGAGAAAATCGCCAATATCGTGCTCGTCCCATTTGATGCCGGCGAGCGTCCTGGCGACGCGCTCGGTCATCTCCGGGGGCAGCCTCGCGGGGGCGTCGACCGCGGGCTGCGCCGGATCGCGATACGGCGCGTCGTCGCGTGCGCCCGTGCGCAAGCCGCCGCGCTCGGCCAGGTGATAGAGGAACTGCGTGCGCAACTCGCCCGCGGACGGAGCTCTGAAGCCGATCGAGCACGTCATGCATTCGCCGATCGCGACGCCGTCGTGCGCGACGTGCGGGGGCAGATACAGCATGTCGCCGGGCTCGAGCACCCATTCGTCGGTCGGCTCGAAATGCTCGAGGATCTTGAGCGGCAATCCTTCCTGCAGCGACAAGTCCTGCTGCGCGCCGATTCGCCAGCGACGCTTGCCGTGCACCTGCAGCAGGAACACGTCGTACGAGTCGAAATGCGGGCCGACGCCGCCGCCGTCCGTCGCGTACGAGATCATCAGATCGTCGAGGCGCGCATCCGGAACGAACCGGAACCGTTCGAGCAACGAGCGGGCGCTGTCGTCATGCAAATCGAGACCCTGCACGAGGAGGGTCCATTCGCGCCGTTTCACGGGCGGCAGATGCTCGAGCGAGAACGGACCATGCTCCAGTTGCCATCTGTTACGAAAATGGGTGATGAGACGCGATTCGACGTCATAGTCGCCCGCGAGCTCGAACAGCGCGTCGCGCAAGAGCGGCGGCGCGACGTCGGGAATCGCCTGCCGGATCAGAAGCGGTTTTTTCTGCCAATATCGGCGCATGAAATGCGCGGGCGTGAGGTTGCCGAGAAGCTGGGTCGGCGCCTCGGACAGCGGCGCGCGAGTGCGCTCGCGCACACGGCCGGACGGTTCGGGTAGTGGCCGTTTGGGCATCGTATAATGACTATTGTACTTGGGAGAATTGGATGAAAATCGCAAAAAATACTGTCGTGTCGGTCGCTTACAAGCTGTCGGATGCGCAAGGCAATCTGATCGAGGAGAGCGATGAGCCGATGGTCTATCTGCACGGCGGCTATGATGGCACGTTCCCCAAGATCGAGGAACAACTCGACGGCCAGGAACCCGGCTATCAAGCGCAAATCCAGCTGGAGCCGCAGGATGCGTTCGGCGATTACGATCCTGAACTCGTGAAGATCGAGCCGCGCGACCGCTTCCCCGAGCCGCTCGAAGTCGGCATGCAATTCGAAGGCACGCCGGAAGACGGCGACGAGGAAATCGACTCGCTGATCTACACGGTGACCGACATCGCGGAAGACAAGGTCGTCCTCGACGGCAATCACCCGCTCGCCGGCATGGCGCTGCGCTTTTCGCTGACCGTCAAGGACGTGCGCGAAGCGACCGAGGACGAGATCGAGCACGAGCACGCGCACGGCGCGGAAGGGCTCGAAATCGTCGACGAAGACGAGGACGACGATAACGACAACGAAGACAACAGCTCAGTGCGCACCCTGCATTGAGCGGGGCGCGGCGACGCCCGGAGTCTCGCCGGATGTCGCGCTCGACGGCGCGCGGTGATCGAATGGGTCGTCGCGCGCGCCATGCCAATCATCATAGCCGGGCGGTTGCGCGCCGCTCGCGCCCGAATCGGGCAGCGCCGGCGACGCGGGGATTTCCGGCATTTCGGGCAGCGGCGTGTCGTCATGCGGCACGACGGGCAGGGCAGGCGGTTGAGGCAGATGCTTCGGCACGGTCTGCATGCTCACGTTGAACATCGGCTGCTTCGCCGGATCGACGCCGATTCGCACCCATTGAGCCAGGCGCGCATGCGGCGCGATCGCGATGCGCGTCAGGTTGCCGACCAGATCCCCTTTGTCGTCGCGTAACGGACGGTCGATCCTGAAGCCGTTCGCGAGCGTTTCGCCGTTCGGATGGACGACGACGATCGAGCCGCGAAAAACCGTGGCCGCTCTCACCAATGCGCGTTTGAATTCGCGAAAGCCGTCGCGCGTGCGAGGGCGGTTGAAGCGCAGCCATCCGAAGCGCTCCGAACGTTCGTAGCGGTCGAACTGCGGATCGCCCTCGAGAAAGATCACAAGCGCACGCGCCTTGCGGCGCTTCGCGTACTCGGCCGCGTGATCGATCCAGAACGCATTCGCGATGACACGATCCTCGAACTCGCCGTTGCGGCCGCCCGCCGTCAGGTAGCGGTTGTTCGGCGCGGGCGCGTTCAGGCCGATGAACACCGTGTCGTCGCGCACCCAGCGAACGTTCTCCCGATAGGGATGAAAGCGCGGCACTTCGCTCTCGCGCGTGAGCAGCATCGGATTCGCGGCGGGCAGTGCCGGCTCGGTGAAGACGCTTTGGCGCAGGAAGTCGAGCCGCTCGACGGGGTCGTACGCGCCGGCGTCGCGCGTGCCGCACGCGGCCCAGTCGAACTGGCCCGGCAGCAGCACGATAGGAACGCGGGACGTCGCGAACAGTGCGTTGCGCTGCTCGTACAACTGATCGCGGCATGCTTCCTTCGGCCCCTTCAGGTTGCCTTCGTAGACGATGAACGACACCGAGCGGTCGCGTGCGATTGCGTCGAGCAGGCGCCGAGCGGGCGGCTCGTCGTCGGACGACGCGATCACGCCGGACAGAACCCCGAACGTATACGGCTCGCCGCCCGCACGCGACGACGCGGGCGCGGCCAGCATGCCGCCTGCAAGCGCGCATGTGAGCGCGAAAGCGGCGACGCGCGAGCGAAGCGCCGCGTGAGGCGCGTGAGGCGCGATGCCGTCAGCGTTGCGCATCCGTTGCGCCTGTGCGGGCGAGCGCGTGCAGTTCATAGAGCAGGTCGAGTGCGTCGCGCGGCTTCAAGTCGTCCGGATCGAGTGCGAGCAGGCGCTCGAGAGCCGGATGCGGCACGGCCGCCGGCGGTTCGTCGTATTCCGGTTCGTCGACGGCCGGCTGCGCGGCGAAGAGATCGAGCTGCGGCGTTGCTTGCGCGGCGGACTGCTGTTCGAGGTGCGCGAGATGCTTGCGGGCGGCGCGAATCACCGGCGCGGGGACGCCTGCAAGCTGCGCGACCTGCAGCCCATAGCTCTGATTCGCTGGGCCTTCCTCGACTGCGTGCAGGAATACGATGCCGTGCCCATGTTCGACCGCCGACAGATGCACGTTCGCCGCTTGCGGGAATTCGGCCGGCAGTTGCGTGAGCTCGAAGTAGTGCGTCGCGAACAGCGTGTAGCAGCGATTGTGCGACAGCAGGTGGCGCGCGATCGCCCACGCGAGCGCGAGGCCGTCGAACGTCGACGTGCCGCGGCCGATTTCATCCATCAGCACGAGGCTTTGCGGCGTGGCGTCGTTCAGGATCGCGGCGGCTTCCGTCATTTCGACCATGAACGTCGAGCGGCCGCCCGCGAGATCGTCCGCCGCGCCGATGCGCGTGAAGATGCGGTCGATCGGACCGAAGCGGGCCGCCTTCGCCGGCACGTAGCTGCCGACGTACGCCATCAGCGCAATGAGCGCTGTTTGCCGCATGAACGTCGATTTACCGCCCATGTTCGGGCCGGTGATGAGGAGCAGCTTGCGATCGGTGTTCAGCGAGCAGTCGTTCGCGATGAACTGCTCGACCTGCGCTTCGACGACCGGATGGCGGCCTTGATCGATTTCGATGCCGATCTCGTCGGTGAATTCCGGTGCAACCCAGTCGAGCGTGCGGGCCCGTTCGGCGAAGGCCGCGAGCAAGTCCAGTTCCGCGAGGCCGCTTGCGACGCGCTGGCATCCTTCGATGTGAGGCAGCAGCGCCTGCAGTACGCTGTCGTAAAGCGCGCGCTCGCGGGCGAGTGCGCGCTCCTGCGCGGACAGCGCCTTGTCCTCGAACGTCTTCAGCTCGGGCGTGATGTAGCGTTCGGCGTTCTTGAGCGTCTGGCGGCGACGGTAGTCGTCGGGCACCTTATCGGTCTGGCCGCGTGTGACCTCGATGTAGAAGCCGTGGACCTTGTTGTATTCGACGCGCAGATTCGAGATGCCCGTGCGCGCGCGCTCGCGCGTTTCGAGGTCGATCAGGAACTGACCGCAGTTCTCCGAGATGTCGCGCAGCTCGTCGAGTTCCGCGTCGTAGCCGCGGGCGATCACGCCGCCGTCGCGGACCATCGCAGCAGGCTCGGGCGCGATCGCGCGCGTCAGCAGATCGAGGCAGCCCGCGGGCGGCTCGAGCGCGGCTTCAAGGCGGCCGAGCGCGGCCGCGTTCGGTGCGATTTCGGCGACGCGCTCGCGCAGCACGGGCAGGGCGGCGAACGTGTCGCGCAGGCTGGACAGATCGCGTGGCCGCGCGGACAGCAGCGCGAGGCGGCCGGTGATCCGTTCGACGTCGGCAATTTGCCGCAGCGCCGAGCGCAGGCTGTCGAGGCTCGCGTTCGCGGCGGCGTCGAGTAGTGCGCCGATCGCCTGGTGGCGCGCTTGCGCCGCGACCGACGCGCGCGGCGGATGATGCAGCCAATGGCGCAGCAGGCGGCTGCCCATTGCGGTGCAGCAGGTGTCGAGCAGCGAATAGAGCGTCGGCGACTCGGTGCCGCGCAGCGTTTCGGTGAGTTCGAGATTGCGTCGCGTCGACGGATCGAGCCCGATGTATTCGGACTCGTTTTCCACCTTGAGACTGCGCACGTGGCGAAGCTGCTGGCCCTGAGTCGACGCCGCGTAGATCAGCAGCGCGCCGGCGGCCCCACAGGCACTCGTGAGCGCCTGCGCGCCGAAGCCGTCGAGACTCGCGATTTCGAGCTGATCGCAAAGGCGCTGCGTGCCCGATGCGATGTCGAAGTGCCAGGCGGGCACGCGCGTGATCGCGCCCATGCCGGCCGGCACCGATTCGATCGTGCCGTCGGCCGCGAGGATTTCCGCGGGCCGGATGCGCTCGAGCGCCGCGGCGATCTGATCCGGCGCGACCTCGGCGAGCCGCAGCGCGCCGCTCGCCAGGTTGAGCCAGGCGAGACCGATGTTCGACGCTACGCCGCGCTTGTTGTGTCCGACGCAAAGCGCGAGCAGGAACACGTCGCTCTTGTCGGACAATAATGCGGCGTCGGTCAGCGTGCCCGGCGTGACGACGCGCACGACCTTGCGCTCGACGGGCCCCTTCGACGTCGCGGGGTCACCGATCTGCTCGCAAATCGCCGCCGATTCGCCGAATTTCACGAGCTTCGCGAGGTATTGCTCGACCGCGTGATGCGGCACGCCCGCCATCTTGATCGGTGTGCCGGCGGACGCGCCGCGCTGCGTGAGCGTCAGATCAAGCAGGCGCGAGGCTTTCTCCGCGTCCTCGAAGAAGAGCTCGTAGAAGTCGCCCATCCGGTAGAACACGAGTGTTCCGGGATGTTCTGCCTTGATGCGTAAGTACTGCTGCATCATCGGCGTGTGCTGCGCGGCGGCCGCTGCCGCTGCGTCGGGGGAGGCATCGATTTGGGTGGCCATCTTGCGAATATCTGTCTGCGTATGCGGAATTGGGTGAGAGTTTACCTTGTCGTAGCGCTGCGCGAAGCCGGCCGGATGGCCAACGTGTTCGGGCTGCGCCGATTCGTGCGCATCGTGCGGCTTGATCGCGGGCGAGTGCGGCGTTTCGTGGCGCGCCGGCCGTCGCCTCGAACGAAAGAAAATTCGGTGTTGAACATGCGCGGGTTTGACGAGCATCGTCACGGTTCATTCGCCGGACGCCGTCGACGTTCGAATTCGACGCCGACCCATCGACAATCGAAACCGTTGGGACCGTTTCAGCCGCGCGTCGACGCGGATCGAACCGCGATGTCGAGCGATCGTCGCGCATCCGAGCGTAGGGCGGCGGCAGGCGGGCGACGCGTCGACACCGCGGAGATTCAATGCCCGTATTCGAACGCGATCGCGAACAATAATTGGAACGCGAATTAAAAGGCAAAATTGATGCCGAGCGTGCTGAATTCGGTGCTGCATTGTTTATTGATTCATTCCCGATGTAAAAATATGATTGCATGATGGTGTTTATATTGTCTATCTTGTTATCGATGCATGGCGAATGCTATTGATTGAAGGGGCGGATAAATTAATACCATTGGTTTTGTTGGAGGAGTGGTAATAGTCTCCGTCGAGCGCAGAAATAAAAAGAATCCGGAAATGCGCGATTGCTATCAGGCGTGTGCGACGAAGTGGCGAAAACAGCACGTCGACACGCCGGATTGACGATGGCCGTACAGTGTTGACCGAGAAGAAATCAGCATACGGCGTTGTCGGGTATCTCCACCCGAGTATCTCTGCCGGATGATCATTGATTGAAATGCCGATGTCCGCCGATTGACTCGTTCGAGTCGAAACGATGCGGCATCGTGGAAGTCGGGGAAGTAGCGGGAAAATGATTAATCGAACGATGCGGCGATTTCGCGCGCGTCGGCAATATCCCGCGAAAAAAGGGGTCATGATGTCTCGTCGAATCTTGTCGGCTTTGCAGCGGGTGGGCTCGATACGAGTGCGCGCGGCGTGGCGCTTCGCACGCGGTCGCGCGACGATGACGGATTCGTGATTTTTCGATTGCCGATGCAGGCAGTGCCGATCGCGGATTCGGCACTGCCATGAATCTCGGCGCTTGAATCCATTGCAATTCACGGTGCGTCCATCGAATCGGGTGGGATGTCATGCCGCACCCGTTTATTTCGAATTCGACGGATGTGTATCCGGTGCGCGCTGTGGCCGACGCGATGCGATCGAGCGCCCGCGATCCGTGCAGGCCGAACCCTGTCGCGCATCGATCCGCGACGAATGCTCGAGTGTTGAAGTGTTGGTGGAGTTGAGTGTGTAGTGCAAGAGTGTATGCATGCAGTCAGTGTTTCAATCGAAGCGTCATTTTTTATTTAGGAGAATGAAATGAAAAAGACTCTCGCCGCTGTCGTTTCCGCAATGCTTTTGGCTTCGTCGTACGCGCACGCCGATACGTTGTGCACGTCGGGCACGATCAGCAAGCTCTTCATCGACAAGAACGGGGTCATGGAGGTGACGGTCGGCACCCTGTCGTACTTGAACGGAAACAAGGATGTGTATCCGCTCATCACGTCGGCATTTGGTAAGCGCCTCACGGCGACCGTCGTAGACGAGGGCGAGAAGCGACATCAAAGTGGTGCCCATCATTTTCGATTTGAT
>NZ_LOYJ01000004.1:0-12411 GCF_001526245.1 Burkholderia sp. MSMB1498 | reverse complement strand
TCCGCAAGTTGTAGTTGCGGACGCAAGCCTGCGCTCGTTCAGCTTTCGATTCTAGGTGGGGTTAAATTCGCGCTTACGAACAAGCTTTACTTTGCGTTCCGCGAGCTCGGCCGCGTGATCCGCACGATGTTCCTGCTGCGGTACATCAACGACCCGGAGATGCGCCAGACCATTCACGCAGCGACGAACAAGAGCGAGCAATTCAACGATTTTGCAAAGTGGCTGATGTTCGGCGGCGAAGTCATAGCTGAGAACGTCCGGCATGAGCAGCGCAAGGTCATCAAGTACAACCAGCTCGTCGCGAACATGGTGATTCTCTACAACGTCCAATGGATGTCGCGGCGGCTCAAAGTACTGCAGGAAAAGGGGCTGCCGGTCGACGCCGAGGTGCTGCAAGCGCTCTCGCCGTACCGGAAGGATCACATCAACCGCCTCGGGTCCTATCTGCTGGATCTTCAGCGGAGGGCCCCGCCGCTTGATGTGAGCATTGATTTCTCTTTTGAATCAGCTGCTTAAGGCCATTTTGGCGAAAATTTCACGAATCCCGGCCGACCCTCATATTAGCGACCTGCTACCGTTCAACTTCGCTCGACAGCAAGCCGTTACCGGGTAACTCCGATCGCTACCGCGCTGGGCCGAAGTATTGGTCCCACTGTTCCGAATCGGGATCGAGTCGGCGCACAATCGCGTCGTCTGCCCGCGCGATCAACCGTTCCAGCATCTGGCGCTTCGTTACCGAGTAACGGCGAGCTAACCGCGTCAGAGCAAGATACGCTTCCGTGCTCACCCACATATCCAGACGTCGATCACCGTTGCCGTCCTTGCCTGCCGTCTCGCGCCTTGCCCGATAAGCCGCCTGCCGCTGCGCCGTCGTTTGCGTCATCTCGCATCTCCTTCGTTACCCGGTAACTATCGATTCGAAACATGTTACCCGGTAACACGTCACCTAACGACGTGTGGCGGATTTAGCGCTTACAGATGAACATGGTGTTCGACAACGCCGAGCTTCAGCGAATGAACGAGGCGCAACGCGCAAAGGTACGGGACCTCGATGTCACGGATCGCCGCTATGAACCGCCCCGGGAATGTAGGAGACTTCAGATCTTGGCTGTAGACGGAGATTTGAAGTATGGAAAACGAAAGCAAAGCAAGGAAGCCCAACGGGACGCGGTATTCGGATGAAGTGTAGGCGCGAGCGGTCCGGATGGTTTTTGAGCACCAGCACGAGTACGGCACGCAAGGGTCGGTGATCCGCTCGATCGCCGCGAAGATGGGGATGTCGCGCGAGACGCTGCGCAAGTGGGTCAATCAGGCCGAGTGCGACCGCGGCGAGCGGCCTGGCGCGACGACTCAATCAGGCGTTGCATGAACGCCAGCCGGCACCCGGACTGATTCATCATAGCGACCACGGGGCCCAATATCTGAGCATTCGGTACACCGAACGTTTGCTGGACGCTGGGGTGCAACCATCTGCGGGCAGCGTCGGCAATTCGTACGACAATGCGTTGGCCGAGACCATCAACGGGCTATACAAGGCTGAGGTGGTGCATCGGCGGGCATGGCGTACGCTGCAGGACGTTGAGCTCGCGACGCTCGAATGGGTGCACTGGTACAACCACCATCGGCTGCTCGGCCCGCTCGGGTACGTGTCGCCGGCAGAAGCGGAGGGAGCTTACAATCGGAATCTGGCGCTGTCCGCTCGCGCGGCGTAGCGCCAAACTCGGCAGTCTCCGACAAACCCGGAGCGGTTCACCATTGACCGCGCAACACCACCTTCCAAACTGATCACGTTCGCCGAAACGCCTGATCACCATCACCGAAATCCGCAACGCAATCGACTAGCATCGGCATTTTGCATTTTCTAGGGTATTGCAATGGACCTGCCTCAAACTAACGATGTCGACCCGGCGACAGTCTTCGCATGGCTGCACAACTTCAGACACCTGCGCATTCGGTTCGAACGCCTCGCGACCATGCACGAGGCGCTCATGAAAATCGCGGCCTGTATCATCTGCCGGCGACAGCTTCAAAACTCATTGCGTTGGAGCTTCTAGGCGGCTCGTCAGGATCGTCACTATTTAGATTCATTCATAATTCTCGCCAACTCAATATCACTTCTAGCACCCAACTTCCTCTTTGCAGAATTTTTTTGATTACTAATCGTCTTTGGACTCCTACTCATTCGCTTTGCAATTTGATCAATCGATAATCCATCGCAAATTAATCTCGCAACAGCAGCCTCACATTTCGATAGAGAAGAAACTCCATTCACACCTTTCCTTTGATTAATCAATGAATAAATCACAGTTCCAGCCAGTGATGGGGCCAGATAGATTTTCTGAAGATACGCATCTCGAATGCCAGTGGCTAGTCTAGAGAAGTCCGCCCCCAATTTGCTAACAAATCCTGCAGCACCGGCTTTGAGAGCTCGAGAAACGATTTCAGGAGTTGAAGACGCACTAAAAAACAAGACTCTAGTTCCCGGAGAAATGTCCTTGACAATCCCCAATAAACGCGCGCCATCTATGCGAAAATCATCTTCAAATTCGAAGTCGCATATCAATACATCAATTCGATTATTTCTGATGGCCTCCAGCATCTCTCGAACGCTATCCTTTCCAAAAATCAATTCTATATCATTAATTCCACTCAAGGCGGATGAAATTCCAGCAAGAACCACTGGCTGGCTGTCAGCAACACCAACTTTTATCTTTTCCATCTGCACTCCTTATATTTTTCATGACAAAAAGATTTTTAAAAGTAATGCAAGCGGTAGTTATTGCAATCATCGTTACGGAATACTTTCTCGTCAGCTAATACCTTGATTTACAATTATTGATTTTTGGGAATTCAATTCGCAAGCACATATCACGTTTCGCGCACCTCGTACGCCCCAAGCTCGCCTACCTAGCAAGAATGAGGAAGTGACTGTGTGAGCGTCGCCTGAAATTTCGCCTTCCAAGATGTCGTGTATAAACTCGACGGAAAGGAAGGCAATCACGCATGTGTAAGGTACCGAAACTGGTGTACACGGCGGAGTTCGAACGGGCCGCAGCAAGCGGGTCGAGGATGGCCGGGGAATGGCCATAGTGGCGCGCGAGCTGGGCATTTCTGAGCAGACGCTTCGCAACTGGGTAAAGGTTGAGGCGACGGGCGAGCACAGCGGCGCCGGATCGAAGCCGGTCAAGCCGGAGCAGATGGAGCTTGAGATCAAAAAAAACAGGGGCATACGAACCGGGAGGGAGTCGGCTGGTCCCCCAAGCCGCGTATGACGGCGGCTTTCGTGACGGACGTGTTGACGATGGCATGGTTTCGCTGCCGTCCCGCTCTCGGCGCACGGTGCCACTCGGATCGGGGCAGCCTGTACGCGAGTCACGAGTTCCAGCGCAAACTGGCCGCCTACGACATGCGCTGCTCGATGAGCCGCAAGGGAAATTGTTGGGACAACGTCCCGACGGAAGGCTTCTTCAACAGCTTGAAGAACGAACGGGTTCACGCCACGCGCTACCGGACGCATCAGGACGCGAAGGCCGATCTGTTCCAATACATCGAAGAGTTTTACAACCGCAATCGTCGCCATTCGTCGCTTGGTTGCGTTTCTCCGGAGCGGTTCCTTCGAGACTGGATCAAAGCTCAGCAGACCCAAAACGCCGCAGCATAACTCGGGACCGTTGGAAGGCGAAAAATCGAGGGAACCGTTGTGAAGTGTATAGCAAATCAATAATCTTGTGATTTGTTAGATTCATCGCAACGATAGTTGATGCCCTCACATTTTTATGGTTCATCAAGGATTACCGTGGAAGGCGGCACGGATTTTGAGGAAGAAGTAATCCTGGTCGCGGTAGCCGCAAGCTCGACGCTTGATGACCTTGGTGGTGTTGTTGATGCCTTCGACGATGCTGATATAGAGCGGACGGCGGCAGCGGGCCAGGATGCCGTGCCAGTAGCGCTGTAGACGTTGAGCAAATCGTTGCATCGTAAGAGACGGTTTCATAAAGGCTGCTGGGCGCGCCGGAGGGTATTCCAGCAGATCAGGCAGCAACCGAGTTTGAGGAACGCGCCGTGAATGTCAGCACGGCGCTCGAGACGAATACGGAGGCGACGGAAGTGTGAACCGCACCGGGAATCGTGGAGGCTGGTTGGTTTAAGTTAATGCGGACACGTCAGCGGCATTTCTGAGTTGTCTGTAGTAGTTTGCCTCAGCTTCAGCGGGCGGGATATAGCCGAGCGGTTCCATCAGCCGATGATGGTTGTACCAGGCGACCCATTCCAGCGTTGCCAGTTCGACGGATTCCCTCGTTTTCCAAGGGGCGAGCCGATGAATCAGTTCCGTCTTGTACAGGCCGTTGATCGTTTCGGCCAGCGCATTGTCGTAGCTGTCGCCCCGGCTGCCGACTGAGGGCTCGATGCCGGCCTCAGCCAGCCGTTCGCTGTAGCGAATGCTGACGTATTGAGACCCCCTGTCGGAATGATGAATCAAAGTCCCGTCCTCGCCCGGTTGGCGGGCGTACAGCGCTTGTTCAAGTGCATCCAGAACAAAGTCCGTGGTCATCGACGAGCTGACCCGCCAGCCAACAATACGGCGGGCGAAGACCTTGCAGATCGGCTCGACCCCGAAGGTGTCGCGATGCTGATCAATGAAGGCCTTCAGGACTTGAAACGGCGGTCGAGCTCCGCCTGAGCGAAAAACGCGCTCGCCAGTTTGAGAATCTCGTTGGTCCGGCGCAGTTCCTTGACCTCGCGCTCCAAGGCTTTGATGCGTTCACGCTCGGCCGTACTCACGCCATCGCGCTCTCCACGGTCGACCTCGTTGCGCTTAACCCAATCCAACAGCGTCTGCGGCGTGCAGCCGATCATCGGCGCAATCGATTCGACTGCCGCCCACATCGATGGGTGCTCGCTACGCTGCTCGCGTACCAGGCGCACTGCGCGCTCTCGGACTTCCGGGGAAAACTTGCTTGGCTTCTTGTTCATGGCTCCATTCTCTCAAGAGTTGGAGCCTCCACAAAACTCGGGGCGGTTCACCCCACAAGCAGCAGAATCAGCACAAAGAACGAGTTTGCTCGAAGCATGAATTCCTACTCCTTATTTCGACGACGACGCATCACAGGGCACGCAACGCACCATTCCAGTGCTATTTCACTTTTTCCCGTCGAGCTTCGTTCCCGTCGCAGCGGTGTAACGCTCGACATACTCGTCGATCAGTTTACGCATAGCTCGGCCGATCTTGCGGTAGTCGGATTCGTTCAGGTTGGCCAGCGACACGCGCCCCGACGGATGCGCAGTGCCGAAGCCGCGCCCCGGCAGGAGCACGACCCGCGCTTCGCGTGCGAGTCGGAACAGAAGTTCGGAAGGCTCGGTATTTTGGAACAGCCATTCAACGAATTCGCGTCCGAACATCCGCTCACCGAGAAACTCGACGTCCAGGATCGTGTAGTAGTCGACCTGGTTCGAATCGTTATCCTCGAAAGCAATGCCCATTTCTTCGTACAGAGCCCGCTTCCGACTGCGGATCAGGCGCTTCAGTGCGCCCTTGTATGCATCGGGCGTATCCATCAGCGAGAACAAAGAAAATAGTACCATCTGCACTTGCTGTGGCGTCGACAGGCCGGCAGTATGATTAAGTGCAACAGTACGGCTGTCGGCGACCATCCGATCGATAAACTTCAACTTCTCAGGCTCGGTGGTAATCGATTCATAGCGCTCGTGGAGCGTCTCCTTCACATTCTTCGGCAACTCGGCAATCAACCGGTCAAGCACGTTATCGCGATGAATGGCGATCGTGCCGAGCCGCCAGCCAGTCGCGCCGAAATACTTCGAATACGAGTAGACGAGGATCGTGTTTTTCGGCGCAAGCGCGAACAGCGATACAAATTCGTCGGCAAATGTGCCGTACACGTCGTCGGTCAGGAAAATCAGGTCGGTACGTTCCTTGACGATTTGCGCAATGTAATGGAGGCTCTCGTCGTCGAGTTTCACCGACGGCGGATTGCTCGGGTTGACGAGGAAAAATGCCTTGACTTTCGGATCGCGCAGCTTGTCGAGTTCCTGCTTCGAGTACTGCCAGTTGCTTTCGACGCCGGCATTCAGGTGCACGACATTCAACTGGTAATCGTTCAGGCCTGGAATCTCGATGTAAGGCGTGAAGATCGGCATGCCGAGCGCAATCGTGTCGCCAGGCTGAATCAGATGATTCTGGCGCATGGTGCTGAAGATATAAGTCATCGCCGCCGTGCCGCCTTCGACCGCGAAGATGTCGAATTCACCGACGAACGGATGCTTGCCGATCATCTCGCGGCGCAGGTATTGCCCGACAATGATCTCGGACAGCTTCAACATCCGGTCCGGAACCGGATAATTCGACGCCAGGATACCTTCGCACATTTCGTACAGGAAATCACCGGCCGAAAGCCCGAGCTGGTCACGCACGTACGAAACCGCTCCCGCGAGAAACTCGACGCCCGGTATGCCGCTGTTCTCGCGCACGAAGAGCTCGAACCGCTCGGTAAGTCCTTCGCGCTTCGGAAATCCGCCCAAACCCTCCGGCATGTACGCGAACGAGCGCTCCGCTTCGCGCATGGAGAAGAGTCCCAGTTGCCAGAACGCGTGGCGCGGAATCGTCGCCAAAAAATTCGGGTTGCCGCGGCCGGCATTGAGCATCGCCGCGTTCGCCGGGCGCTCGACCGCGCCGCCGCCCGCTGCCTTGATCAGTTCGTCCTTCAGTTCGAACGGGCTGAGGGCGGCCAGCTTGGCCCGTTTGTTGTCGTTGCCGACATTGCCTTTTGCCATGATGCATTCTCCAGTAAGGGTAATACGTCGACTTGGTGGACCGTTCTACAGCCGCGCCAGCAAGAAAGAAACAACTGAGCTGCGATATAGCAGCCATGCATCAAACGAGCCCCACGACGAGCGGCCCGAGAAGCGTCAGCAGCACGTTCGCGAGCGCATAAGTCACCGCGAACGGTACGGTCGGCACGGCGCTTTCCGCCTTGTCGAGCACGCCGCCGAACGCGGGATTGGCGCTGCGCGACCCAGCCAGCGCACCGGCCAGGATCGCGGCGTTTTTGTATTGCAGTACGTAGCGACCAAACAGCATCGTCAACAACAGCGGGAAAAGCGTCACGAAAATGCCAAGCAAAAAGATGGTCAGCCCGCTTTGCCTGACAGTGACGGCAGCCTGCAAACCCGAGTCCAGCCCAACCACCGCGACGAACGCCGCCAGGCCAAAATCTTGAAGCAGATGCGATGCAGCCGATGGCATCACGCCGTACATCGGGTGCTTACCACGCATCCAGCCAAACACCAGTCCCGCGAGTAGGCAGCCGCCACCCGAGCCGAGCGTGAGCGGAATCCCCGCGACGTTGATGACAATCAGGCCGATCAATAGCCCCAGCACGATACCCACGCCCATGTAGATGAAATCGGTTTTGATGGTGTACGGCAACTCGTAGCCCGCCGCCTGCACGGCTCGCTTCGTGTCCTCCGGGGTGCCGTAGAACGTGATAACGTCGCCGTGTTCGACTCGCGTTTCCGGCAAAACGGGCAGCGGCTGTCCGACGCGCGTAATGCTCTCGATGTACACGCCGCGACGCAGATCCCGATCGATATTCGTCTTCGCAGCGGCGATCGTCGTGTGATTCATGCCTTTGCGCGTGAATACCGCCTGACGGGTCTGCATCACGACGCTGATGCCATCGGTATCGGCCACTTCGGCACCGATCAGCGGCGCCACATCGACCATCCCTTCGCGACGGCCGACGACGAGCACCACATCGTCCTTTTCGAGCTTGATATCGGGTCGCGGCTCGATCGACTTTCCATGCCGGTGGATGCGCTCAATCGTGATCAGGTCGTCCTGGCTCATCTCGATGTCCGCAATCGTGCGGCCGGACGCATGATTCACGCGATAGGCTCTGCCGACCAGATCCGGCAACGCCGGCAACTGCCCCGGCTCAGCCCCCGCATTGTCGCCAGCCAGCGCCCTTTCTGCTTCGATCGACGCTTCGCGCAAGCCCTGCCCCATGAACTTCGGCACGAGATTTGCACAGACGAGGATCGCGCCGAGCGAGCCGACCACATAGGTCACCGCATAGGCAATCGCCACGTCCGACTGTAGCGATTTGGTCTGGTTGGCGGACAAGCCAAGGCGCGCGATCGCATCGCCGGCTGTCCCGATGATCGCCGACTGCGTCAGTGCGCCGCCCGCGAGTCCCGCAGCAATTCCCTTGTTCAGATGGAAAAGCCTTGCGCACACGACGACTGTAATTAACGCCGAAACCGCAAGAAACAGCGCCATCGCAACCTCACGCAGCGTCTTACGACTCAATGAATTGAAAAATCCCGGCCCCGAGTTGTAGCCAACCGCATAAATGAAGATGGCGAACATCACCGCCTTCACGCCGTTATCGACCGTGACGCCCACCTGGCTGATGACGACCGCCGCGAGCAACGATCCGCCCACTCCGCCCAGCTGGAACTTGCCGAACTTGATCTGGCCGATGAAGTAACCGGTCGCCAGAGAGAAAAACAGCGCGATTTCGGGTGATTTGTGAAAGACGTCATGTAGCCAGTCCATCGTTTCCTCGCAATGAAAGTGCAGAGATTTGTTCACCTCAACCTAGCTTCCCGACCAGTCCGACGACGACTGGCCCCATCAACGGCAACAGGATGTTCGACAAGGCGTAGGTGATCGTGTAGCCAATGACTGGCGTGGAATTGCCAGCCGCACTAACCAGCGCGCTGATTGCTGGCGTACTGCACTGCTGACCGGCGATCGCGCCGAGCAGCATCGGCGCGTCGAGTTTGAGAAGCGCGTGGCCAAGCCAGAGCGACAGCAAGCCGGGCACGAGCACCATAAGAACGCCGACGAGCGGCAGCGCGAGGCCGTATTTGGACAGGAGTTTGATCGCATCCGGTCCGGCCGACAGGCCGACTGCGGCAATGAAGGCGGCGAGCCCGAAATCCTTCAGAACCTGCGCAGCGGCAGACGGCAGCGAACCGACGAGCGGATAGCGTGAACGAACCCAACCGAACAGCAGTCCAGACAGCAAGCAACCGCCGCCGGTGCCGAGTGCAATCGACACACCGCCAATGCTGCCGCTCAAGTGTCCGATCGCGATCCCCACAAGCACGCCGAGGCCGAGATAGGCAAGATCCGTCGCTTCGGTCGTCGCAAGCACGTAACCGAGCTGACGCGCGCCGTGCGCGAGATTCGACTTTGCGCCGACCAGCGTCAGCACGTCACCGGCTTTCAGTTCAGTGTCAGGCAAGGCAGGAATCGTGCTCTCCTGGCGGGTGACGGCTGCAATGTATACACCTCGCGTGTTTTCCGGCGCGTCCAACTCCCGCGCCTGAGCGATTGTTAGCCCCTGCACCTCGCGACGCGTCAGCACCACGTCGACTTTGTCCCAGACAACCACCTCCAGGCCACGCCCCGCGATTTCCGGACCAATATCCGACGCGGCCGCGATCAATGCCGCACGTCGCCCGAATACCAAAATGAGATCACCCGCGGCGAGTACAAATTGAGGCTCGACCAGCAATTTCGCACCGTCGCGCTCGACTTGCTCTACCGTCAAGTTGTTGCCGTACTTCTTTTCGAATGCTGCGATCGTCATGTTCGCACCCGATACGACCCGAAACGCGCGCCCAACCAGAGCGGGAGCCGCTACTCGCTGCCCCTCGCTAAGTGCATCGTCGCCGCCCAACTCGCGCCAAAGACGCTCCGCCTCATCGCGCAAATTGACGCGCAGTAGGAGTGGCGAAAATTGACTGGTAAGCAAGACGATCGTCAGGATGCCAAACAAATAGCAGACGCTGTAAGCAGTTACGATATTGGCTTGCAACTGCGCGGTTTCAGCGCCCGCGAGACCCAACTTTGCGACCGCCTCTGACGCCGTGCCGACCACGGCGGATTCCGTCGCCGCACCGGCAACGAGGCCGGCGGCCGTGCCGGCGTCGAGATGGAGCACCGCAACCGCGACCATCACGACAGATAGAACCGAAACAATTTCCACAATCGACAGCAGGCCATAACGCCAGCCGGAACCTATATTGGCAAAGAACTGCGGCCCGCCGGTGAATCCCAACGCAAAGATAAACAATGCAAACGCGATATTTTTCAGATCCGGCGTCAGCCGGACTCCCAATTGCCCCAGTAACAACGCAACGATCAGCGTGCCGCATACACCGCCCAACTGAATTGGCCCGATTCGGAACGAGCCGATGAGATATCCGATCGCGAGGCTCGCGAACAGCGCGATCTCCGGTTGAAGCTTGAGCCAAGCACTGATCATGATTTGGTTATCCTATTCGCCATGGACATCCTCAAAATAAATCGCGCGGATAAAATATCGATAACGCGTATCATTCGCCACTGCCACCCAATGCATCGTGGTTCATCAACGTAATCTGGAACACAGTTCCGCCCGGCCATCCATTTCTACTGAATCACGTATCTGCTCATTTCCACGACAGCGGATCAAAAAGTACGGCACATTACCGCATTCGGCTCACCTAGAAAACCTTCACCTCAAAAATCGAGGCTCATTACAACAAATTTCAACACATCCACAATCAACCGCCCTAATCATAGCCTCAATACAAATAAATCTAATATCAAAGATTGATTTGCTATAGTTAATGTCTATTTTTATATAATTTCGAATACTTTTACGTCTACAACTACTTCCAACCTATTCTTATTTTTCCCTCCAGCGCCGTCGCCCTTGCTCTTACATGACACCTCAAGTGGATAAACCACATGACGAATTGATGACTCTGCTCAACGAAGTCACCCAGAGACATCGATTGGGAATTCATATCGTTTTTTGTTTCTATCATTTATTGCTCGCTGCCTCATCAAAGTTCACTTGTTCCACATCCCCAGAAATGAGCGATGCACTTGTATGCACGGCAGCATATCAGTTGCCCCACCACGACAAATCCCACATTTTGGGAATTACCCGGAGCTATTTCCGAAGGTCCGTTTCGCCTCGATCTCGCTTTGCACATTCAAGGTGCATGCGCCTGCGACATTACAGATTCGCACAATTATTATTTCGACATCCCAACCAACTCAGGAAGTTAGCCCAAACCAACACTAAGCAGGATCTTATATCGACTCCCAAAACAATCGAGAGCATGTGTCATCCTAGTAAATAATTTAATGCAAAACAAGAAGGAAACACTGCTTTACGCAGTTCCATCCCCCTGGGGAGACGCGATGTGGCTACGCGTTCAAGTCGTGATGGTTCTGTTCACACACCTCACCAGCGGCCCAAAGGCGCAGGCAGGCGCTGCGAAGGCGAGATAGTTGCTGGAGTTGCCCCCGTAACACAGGACACGCGGACACCGTTAGGTCGATGACACCGCAGCACGCCTGAACTCGCGAGGCGAGCGGTATTTCAGAGCTTTATGCGGGTGGCGCTCATTGTAGTGTTCAAACGCAATAGCCAGACGCGAAAGGTAAGCGGCTCAGCGCGGCCAGTTCGATATTCGCGCGCGCGTGGGGCATGATGTGAGAGCTTGGCAAGTTCCGCATGGATCACGTGAGATCGTGGGCACGATCTGGATGTGCTCGGCAAAGGGGGGAAGCTCGGCAAGGTGGCCTTACCGTCGCTCGCTTGGACTGCGCTGGATCAATATCTCGCGCAGCGCGGCCTACCGGTCACGCCGACACGCTGGAACCCGACGGCGCCGCTCGTCGCGAGCCTCGATGAGGATGGCGCGGGCATCGAATCCAGACGGCTCTGGCGCGTGCTGCGCCGGTTCTTCGTGCTGTCGGCTGACGCGATCCAGGACGAGCGGCCGGCAACCGCCGAAAAGCTACGGCGCGCGAGCCCACACTGGATGCGGCACACCCACGCGTCACACGCACTGGCGCGCGGCGCCGAATTGATCATGGTGCGCGACAACCTGCGACACGCATTGATCTCGACGACTTCGACCTACCTGCACAGCGACGAGGTGCAACGAGCCCGGCAGTTCGATCAAGCGTTTGGCGCGAGGGATCTCAAGTAATCGCTCTCTTATGAGAATTTATGCATAAGCACGGGTATTTTTATAACTTCGAGGTTTATGATAGGAAATTGCGCTTTTAGGCACAGTTCCCGGTTATGCCCAGCTCGTGACGGGTTAAGTTCTGCAGATCCCGTGGGGTGTCCGTCATAGCCAGTTGGCATCTGAGCCGTCTGCGCATAATCGGGGCAAGCTTCCCCGATCGGTCATTCCGGCCGACGGGAGAAGCTCATGAGTCGGCCCTGAACAATCCGCCAAGACTTATACAGCAAGGCTCGTGGGCTGAAGTGGTGTTGTGGGAATTGCAAGGTGCAGGCATATTGACGCGTGTTTCCTGCAAATTCTGACGAGGTCTGGATGGGGCCGAAGACGCCGGTGACGGAGGGAGATTTC
>NZ_LOYJ01000003.1:0-125520 GCF_001526245.1 Burkholderia sp. MSMB1498 | reverse complement strand
GTCGAACCGCCGAACCGCCGAACCGCCGAACCGCCGAACCGCCGAACCGCCGAACCGCCGAACCGCCGAACCGCCGAGCAAAACGAAGCGAGGGATGGAAGAACAAACGGACGTCGCCCCGACCGCGCTCCACCGGAATTCGGGCCGCGCGAATCGCCGTCTCGCGCGCCGTCGCCGCCCGCCGGCCCGCGCCGGCGCTCGGCCGAACGGCCAACGTCGCGTTTTTTTGGCCGGCGCGAACGGTGCCGGGCCCCCGGGCCGGATACAATAGCGCCCATGTCAGATCCCCGTTTCGTTCATCTTCGCGTTCACTCCGAATTCTCGATTGCCGACGGCATCGTGCGTCTCGACGATATCGTCAAGGCGGCGGCCGAAGACGGTCAGGGCGCGCTCGCCCTCACCGACCTCGGCAACGCGTTCGGTCTCGTCCGTTTCTACAAGGAAGCCCGCGACGCGGGCATCAAGCCGATCGCCGGCTGCGACGTCTGGATCACGAACCACGACGATCGCGACAAGCCGTCGCGGCTGCTGCTGCTCGTCAAGGACAAGCGCGGCTACCTGAATCTTTGCGAGCTGCTGTCGAAGGCGTGGCTCACGAACCAGTATCGCGGCCGCGCGGAGCTCGACGCGAGCTGGCTCGAAGGCGAGCTCGCCGAAGGGCTGCTCGCGCTGTCCGGCGCGCAGCAGGGCGATATCGGCCTCGCGCTCGCGGCCGGCAACGAAGCGGCCGCGCGCCGCCATGCCGAGCGCTGGGCGAAGACGTTTCCGGGCGGTTTCTACATCGAATTGCAGCGCTACGGCCAGCCGGGCGCCGAAGCGTACATCCAGCAGGCGGTGACGATCGCCGCCGAGCTGAAGCTGCCCGTCGTCGCGACGCATCCGCTGCAGTTCATGACGACCGACGATTTCACCGCGCACGAGGCGCGCGTGTGCATCTCGGAAGGCGACATCCTGGCGAATCCGCGCCGCCAGAAGCGCTTCACGACCGATCAATTCTTCCGCACGCAGCACGACATGGTCGCGCTGTTCGCCGACCTGCCGTCGGCGCTCGCGAACACGGTCGAGATCGCGAAGCGCTGCAACCTGACGCTCGAGCTCGGCAAGCCGAAGCTGCCGCTCTTCCCGACGCCCGACGGGATGTCGCTCGACGACTACCTCGTGCAGTTGTCGAAGGAGGGGCTCGAGAAGCGCCTCGCGCAGCTCTATCCGGACGAGGCCGCGCGCGAAGCGCAGCGCGACACGTACTATCAGCGCCTCGATTTCGAGTGCGGCACGATCAAGAAGATGGGCTTTCCGGGCTACTTCCTGATCGTCGCGGACTTCATCAACTGGGCGAAGAACAATGGCGTGCCGGTGGGCCCCGGCCGGGGCTCGGGCGCGGGCTCGCTCGTCGCGTACTCGCTCGGCATCACGGATCTCGATCCGCTGCGCTACAACCTGCTGTTCGAGCGTTTCCTGAATCCGGAGCGGGTGTCGATGCCCGACTTCGACATCGACTTCTGCCAGCACGGCCGCGACCGCGTGATCCAGTACGTGAAGGAGAAGTACGGCGCGGATGCCGTGTCGCAGATCGCGACGTTCGGCACGATGGCCGCGAAGGCGGCCGTGCGCGACATCGGGCGCGTGCTCGACCTCGGCTACATGTTCACCGACGGCGTCGCGAAGCTGATCCCGTTCAAGCCGGGCAAGCACGTGACGATCGCCGACGCGATGAAGGAAGAGCCGCTCCTGCAGGAGCGCTACGACAACGAGGACGAAGTCCACCAGTTGCTCGATCTCGCGCAGCGCGTCGAGGGCCTGACGCGCAACGTCGGGATGCACGCGGGCGGCGTGCTGATCGCGCCCGGCAAGCTGACCGACTTCTGCCCGCTCTACACGCAGGGCGATGAGGGCGGCGTCGTCAGCCAGTACGACAAGGACGACGTCGAAGCCGTCGGCCTCGTGAAGTTCGACTTTCTGGGCCTCACGACGCTCACGATTCTCGACTGGGCCGAGCGCTACATCCGCCGGCTCGATCCGACGAAGGCCGACTGGTCGCTCGCGCAGGTGCCGCTCGACGATCCCACTTCGTTCCAGATCCTGAAGAAGGCGAACACGGTCGCCGTGTTCCAGCTGGAAAGCCGCGGCATGCAGGGCATGCTGAAGGATGCGCAGCCCGACCGCTTCGAGGACATCATCGCGCTCGTGTCGTTGTACCGTCCGGGCCCGATGGACCTGATTCCGAGCTTCTGCGCGCGCAAGCACGGGCGCGAGAAGGTCGAGTATCCCGACATGCGCGTCGAACCCGTCCTGAAAGAGACCTACGGGATCATGGTCTATCAGGAGCAGGTGATGCAGATGGCGCAGATCATCGGCGGCTACTCGCTCGGCGGCGCGGACTTGCTGCGCCGCGCGATGGGCAAGAAGAAGCCCGAGGAGATGGCCAAGCACCGCGAGATCTTCGCCGAGGGCGCCGCGAAGAACGGCCTCGCGCGCGAGAAGTCCGACGAAATCTTCGACTTGATGGAGAAGTTCGCGGGCTACGGCTTCAACAAATCGCACGCGGCCGCCTACGCGCTGCTCGCGTACTACACCGCGTGGCTGAAGGCGCACCATCCGGCCGAATTCATGGCGGCCAACATGACGCTCGCGATGGACGACACCGACAAGGTGAAGATCCTGTACGACGACTGCGTCTTGAACAACCTTGCGGTGCTGCCGCCGGACATCAACCAGTCGCACTACCGTTTCGAGCCGGTCGCGGAGGCCGGCGGCAAGCGCTCGCACACGATTCGCTACGGCCTGGGCGCGATCAAGGGCAGCGGCCAGAACGCGATCGAGGAAATCCTGCGCGCGCGCGAGGAAAAGCCGTTTGCCGATCTGTTCGACTTCTGCGAGCGGATCGACCGGCGCGTCGTGAACCGCCGGACGATCGAGGCGCTGATTCGCGCGGGCGCGTTCGATTCGCTGCACGCGAGCCGCGCGCAATTGCTCGCGTCGGTGCCGCTCGCGATGGAGGCCGCCGAGCAGGTGGCCGCGAATGCGCTGCAGGCGGGGCTCTTCGACATCGGCGGCGAGCCCGCGCACCAGCACGCGCTCGTCGACGAGCCCGCATGGGACGACAAGCGCCGCCTGCAGGAAGAGAAGAGCGCGCTCGGCTTCTATCTGTCCGGCCACCTGTTCGACGCATACCGCGACGAAGTGCGCCGTTTCGTGCGCCAGAAGCTCGGCGAGCTGAAGGAAGGGCGCGACAAGGTGGTGGCGGGCGTGATCGCGTCGCTGCGCACGCAGATGACGCAGCGCGGCAAGATGGTGATCGCGCTGCTCGACGACGGCACCGGCCAGTGCGAAGTCACCGTGTTCAACGAGCAGTTCGACGTCAACCGCGCGCTTTTCAAGGAAGACGAGCTGCTGATCGTCCAGGGGCAGGCGCGCAACGATGCGTTCACGGGCGGAATCCGCTTCACGGCTGATTCGGTGATGGATATCGAGCGCGCGCGCAGCCGTTACGCGCAGGCGGTGCGCATGACGATGAACGGCAACGCGGACGCGGCGGCGCTGCGCCGCGTGCTCGAAGCGCACGTCGCGAAGCCCGACGAGACGCCGGCAGCCGAAGCGCCGGCGCCGCGCGGCGGCCGCGACGGCGGGCGGCGCGCGCAGCCCGTGATACCGAACGGCCTCGCCGTGCGGATCGCCTACAGCAACGCGCGCGCGCAAGGCGAGATGCGCTTGGGCGACGCGTGGCGCGTGAAGCCGAGCGACGCGTTGCTCGCCGATCTGCGCGCGGCGTTCGGCGGCAGCGTCGTCGAGATCGTCTACTGACCTCCAGCACGTTTTCCGGATTCATTTGAGGGCATTTTGAGCGTCAAGCCTACCCTAAGCAAACCGATCGGCGGCCAGGACGCGTCGTCGCCCGCCGTCGTGATGCGCCGCCTCTGGCCGTATGTGAAACCGCTCGTCTGGGTGCTCGTTGCCGGCGTGCTCGCGATGGCCGCGGTCGCCGCGACGGAAGCCGGGATTCCGGCGCTGCTGAAGCCGCTTCTCGACCACGGCTTCGGCTCGAAGGGCGACATGACGACGAAGCTGTACGTGCCCGCCGCAGTCGTCGGCCTCGCGCTTGCGCGAGCGCTTGCGCAATACGCGTCCGGCTATCTGCTGCAGTACGTGTCGAATCGCATCCTGCTCGATCTGCGCATCCAGATGTTCGAGCGGATGATCCATACCGGCGTGTCGTTCTTCCAGCGCGAGACGGCGAGCACGGTGATCAACGCGATCGTGTTCGAAGTGAACCAGGTGCTGAGCGTGCTGATGAGCGTCACGATCACGCTCGTGCGCGATTCGCTGACGGTCGTCTTCCTGCTCGGCTACCTGTTCTATCTGAACTGGCGGCTGACGCTCATCGTCGCGATCCTGCTGCCCTGCATCGGCTGGCTCGTCGGCAAGATCAACCGGCGGCTGCGCCGTTTGAATCGCGAGCACCAGATGCTCACGAACCAGCTCGCGTACATCGTCGAGGAGACGGTCGGCGGCTACAAGGTCGTCAAGGTCCACAACGGCGAGCCATACGAGATCGGGCGCTTCAACGAACTGAGCCGCAAGCTGCGCGGCTATTCGATGCGGATGACGGTGTCGGGCGGGCTGGCGCAGCCGCTCACGCAGTTTCTCGCGTCAATCGCGCTCGCAATCGTGCTGACGATCGCGGTGGTCCAGTCGGCGAACGATCAGACGACGGTCGGCGGTTTCGTCGCGTTCGTGACCGCGATGTTGCTCATCATTTCGCCGCTCAAGCACCTGATGGACGTGAACCAGCCGCTGCAGCGCGGGATGACCGCGGCCGAGCTGATCTTCGGGCTGATCGACGAGCCGCGCGAGCCGGAAGGCGGCGGCAAGCCGCTCGCGCGCGCGTCGGGCGCGATCGAGTTCAGCCACGTGTCGTTCTCGTACGGCATGCCGCGCGACGGCCGGCAGACGCTCGACGACGTGTCGTTTACCGTCGCGCCGGGCGAGATGGTCGCGCTTGCCGGGCCGTCGGGCAGCGGCAAGACGACGCTCGTCAATCTGCTGCCGCGCTTTTTCGACCCGTCGTTGGGCTCGGTGCGCGTCGACGGCGTCGCGCTTCCCGAGTACAGCCTGCACGACCTGCGCAACCAGATCGCGATGGTGAGCCAGGACGTCGTGCTGTTCAACGATTCGATCGCGGCGAACGTCGCATACGGCCAGACGCCGGAGCGCGATCGCGTCGAGGCGGCGCTGCGCGCCGCGAATCTGTGGGACACCGTCACCGCGATGCCGGAAGGCATCGACACGCTCGTCGGCGACAACGGGATGCGGCTGTCGGGCGGCCAGCGCCAGCGGCTCGCGATCGCGCGCGCGATCTACAAGGATGCGCCGATCCTGATTCTCGACGAGGCGACATCCGCGCTCGATTCCGAATCCGAGCGGCACGTGCAGGCCGCGCTCGAGACGCTGATGAAGGGGCGTACGACGCTCGTGATCGCGCACCGTCTGTCGACGATCGAACGCTCGGACCGGATTCTCGTGCTCGAAGGGGGCAAGATCGTCGAAAGCGGCAGCCATCGCGAACTGCTCGAGCAGCGCGGGTTGTACGCGCATTTGCATCGCATTCAGTTCCAGCAGGACGCAGGGTGAGCGGCGAACTTCCGGGCGGACGGGTCCCTGGCGAGCCCGATCGCCGCGCGATGAAGATCGGCCTGTCCTGCAATGCGTTCAGGTACGGCGGCGGGCTCGAGCGCTACGCGATCGACCTCGCGCGCGGTCTGGCCGATGTCGGGTTTCGGCCTGCGGTTTTTGCGCGTTCGTTCGATCCGTCGGTGCCGGAGTACGGGCGCGTCGAGCCGCACCGCATCAACGTGTCGTTCCTGCCCGGCAAGTGCCGCGACGCCTGGTTTTCGTGGCGGCTGCGCGTCGCCCGCCGTGCGTCACCCGTCGACGTGCTGATCGGCTGCAACCGGGTCGATTCGTCGGAGATCGCGATCTGCGGCGGCACCCATCTCGGATTTCTCGACGCGCTCGGTCGTACGCCGACCTTCTTCGATCGCCGCCAGATCGCGCTCGAACGCCGTCAATATGAACGTGCGCGCTTCGTCGTTGCGCACTCGGTGCTGATGCGCGACGAACTGCGTCGTTTCTACGGGCTCGGCGACGACAAGATCCGCGTGTTGTTCCCGCCCGTCGACGCCGCGCGCTTCGCGCCGGTCGGCGCCGCGCGCCGCGCCGAGCTACGCAGGCGCTTCGGCTTCGCCGACGACGAGATCGTGCTCCTGTTCCCGTCGAGCAGCCACGAGCGCAAAGGGCTGCCGCTCATCGAAGCGGTGCTGCGCGACGGTGGGCCGCCCGTCGTCGTCGCGGTCGCGGGCAGGCCGCCGGAGCGGACGTCGCAGCGGCTGCGCTACGTCGGCTACGTGAAGGACATCGAGGACGGCTACCGCGCCGCCGATTTCACGATCCTCGCATCGAAATACGAGCCGTTCGGGCTCGTCGGCATCGAATCGGTGATGTGCGGCACGCCTGTCATTCTGTCGTCGAACATCGGCTGCTGCGACGCGATCGCGCCGTCGGCGAAGCTCGTGTTCACCCCCGGCGATGCGGCCGGGTTGCGCGCGACGTTGGGCGACGCAGTGCAGCGGGCGAGGGCGGGCGCGGCGCACGTCGAATCGAGCGCGGCGGCGCACGCGGCCATCCGGTACGATTCGAGCGTCGCGCGCCACGTCGAGCAATTACTCGACCTGGCCGCCGAGACCGGAGGCCGCGGGCGCGACGAACCGCGATGACGCGCGCTCGCGCGTGGCTTACGGCGTGTCTTTCATCAGGGTATTGGTGCCGGGAGCGCATGGGCCGGATGGTATACTCCGCCAGTTCGGCCCAGCCCGCGATCGCGCTTGCAGCGCATCGCGGGCTGGGCCGCGTGTCCTGGCCCGGCACTGAGAAATGCACGTCGGTTTCGCGGATGTCCTGCGGGGTGACGGGGCCTCTGGTTTGTTCTTCGCAATATGAACCGTGGAAATCCTGCATGACGAAACGGCTTTCGGCCGGCCTCCGGCGCATCGCATCTCAAGTGGCGGAATCGATCAGCCGTTGAATTAATCGAATGAGCAGACTTCACGGCCGGTTCCACATCTTCGCGCGAGCGCTGCCGAGGCTTGCCCTCAAGCCGTTGCACCGCAAGCCCGCGCAACTGCGGCGCATCCTGATCGCGCATCATCTGCTGCTCGGCGATACGCTGCTGCTGACGCCGCTCGTCGCGAAGCTGCGCGAGCAGCACCCGGATGCGCAGATCGTGCTGGCGTGCCCGAAGGCGATTGTGCCGCTTTATGCAAAGCGGCCGTTCGGGGTGGACGCGTTCGCGTTCGATCCGCGCGACGGCACATCGGTCAAGCGCCTGCTCGCGTCGGGGCCGTACGACCTCGGGATCGTCGCGGGCGATAACCGCCACAGCTGGCTTGCGCTCGGCGCGGGCTGTCGCTGGATCGTCGCACATGCGGGCGACGCGCCCGCGTGGAAGAACTGGCCGGTCGACGAGCTGATTCCGTATCCGGACGCGCCCGCCGCGTGGGCCGATTTCGCCGCCGAGCTCGTCGACGGGCCCGCGCCGCGGCCGTACCGTCCGGCCGACTGGCCCGCGCCGCAGGCGAGCGCGCAGTTGCCCGCCGAGTTGCGCGGGCGGCCCTACGTCGTGCTTCATCCGGGCGCGAGCACCACGGTCAAGTGCTGGCCGTCCGAGCGCTGGCTCGAGCTCGCCGCGCGCGTGGAGGCGGCGGGCTATCTGCCCGTCTGGAGCGGCGGGCCGAGCGAGGTCGAGCTCGTGGCCGAGATCGGCCCCGATCCGGGGCAGCCGAATCTTGCCGGCCGGCTCGGCCTCGCCGATCTGTGGCATTTGCTGGATGGTGCGCGGGCGGTCGTATGTCCCGACACCGGCGTCGCGCATCTCGCGCGTCTCGTCGGCGTGCCGACCGTCGCGCTGTTCGGTCCCGGCAACGCCGGCATTCACGGCGCGGGGCGCTATTGGCAGGACGCGCCGTTCGTCGCGCTGACGATCGCGGACATGCCGTGCCGCGACCAGCCGTCGATTTTTCGGCGTCATGTCGAGTGGGTGCGGCGCTGCGATCGAAATGCGTCGACCTGCGTCGCATGGCACGGCGATCATGCGGACTGCATGGGACGTCTTTCAGTGGATGCGGCGCATCGTGCGCTGCAAAACGTTCTGGCGCTTGCGCCGTCAAGTTCAAGTCGATGACAATAATGACATCGCGCGTCGAGCGCGTGCTTTGGATTGCCTGTCCCACGTTGATGTTCGCCGTGATGTTCGGCCACATGAACGGAGTCGTCAACACGACGCTCGCGTTGATCGGCGCGGGCACGCTCGCCGGCATCCTGTCCGCGAACCGGCCGCCGTTCCGGCAATGGCCGCTCGTTCTGCCGATCGTTGCGTGGGCCGCGTGGAGCCTCGCGTCGGTCGGATGGTCGCTGTATCCGCACGTGAGCATGCGCGCATGGTTCGACGAGGTGCTGTATCCGCTCGTCACGTTTTGGGGTTTCTGGCTGTTCGGCTCGCGGGTGGAGCGCCCCGAGCGGCCGGTGCTCGTCGTGTGGGGCGCGTGCGTGCTGCTCGCGTTGCTGAGCGCGTTCTATTGGGGGCGCCTGCAGCCGCCGACGCCGGACGTTTTTCCGATTCGCTTCTACAACCGCGTCGGTCATACGAGCACGCTCGTCGTGTTCGCGATGCCGCTGTTCGCCGCGTTGCTGCTGCGCGCGCGCTGGCGCGCGATCGGCGTGATCGGGCTTGTCGCGTGCGGGTTCGTCGGGCTCGCGAGCCTGAATCGCTTCTTTTGGCCGGCAGCGGGCGCGACGCTCGTCGTCGCGTTCTATCCGCTCTATAGGCGGCGGCTCGGCGCGAGCGTCGTCGCGATCGCGCTCCTCGGCGCCGCGGCGCTCGGCATGCTCGAATACAGCGCGCGCGAGCGCGATCCGACCGCGTCGGCGGCGAGCGCTTCGGCGTCGTCGGCCGCGCGCGACATCACGGTCGCGGGGCAGCGGGTCTA
Source organism: Burkholderia sp. MSMB1498 (assembly GCF_001526245.1). Classification (NCBI taxonomy): domain Bacteria; kingdom Pseudomonadati; phylum Pseudomonadota; class Betaproteobacteria; order Burkholderiales; family Burkholderiaceae; genus Burkholderia; species Burkholderia sp. MSMB1498. Next base: position 116,482 of record NZ_LOYJ01000003.1, on the reverse strand, counting down.
CGTGCCGGGCGAGCTGAACGCGCTCGGCGACACGCTGTCGTCCGACACGCGCCCGAAGCTCTGGGCGTTCTACGCGGAGCAGGGCAGGCACCATGCTTGGCTCGGCGTGGGCTTCGGCAAGCCGCTTCCCGGGCACGCGTACGCGGCCGCCGCGCCGCCGTTGCTGCTGCGCATCGAGCCGCAGGCGCTCACGCATGCGCACAACTTGTTTCTCAATACGTGGCTGCAGACGGGCTATATCGGCGTTGCGTTCGAGGCGATGCTGTTCGTGAGTCTCGCGGGCGCGTTCTGGCGCTTGCGGCGCGACGTGCCGGCCGTGTCCGCCGGGGGCCTCGCGCTCGTCGTCGGGATGATTGCGAAGAACACCGTCGACGACTTCATGTGGCAGACGACGATGCTCGCGTTCTGGTCATTCGCGGGTTTCCTGCTCGGCTGCGGCGAACGCGACGCACGCATGCCGCGCGCGTTGCGGAGCGCGGACGCGCGATGACGATGCCCGCCGCTCCCGCTACGCAGGCCGCCGCGCCGGCGCAAAACGTCGCCGGCCCGAGCGCGCGGCGCGTGCGTATCCTGTTTCACATCGACGATTTCGGCCGAGGCGGCACCGAGACCGCGCTGCTCGGCTGGCTCAACGCGCTCGACCGCAGCGTGTTCGAGGTCGGGCTGTCGGTCACGTATCCGACGCAGGATCTGACGACGTGGTGCGCGAAGGCGATTCCGCCCGACGTTGCGCTGCAGGTGCTCGCTCCCGAGCGATGGATGCATGCGCTCCACCAGCGCGAGCGCGGGCGCAAGCTGCGCGGCGGCGAGAAGCTGCTGCACAAGGCGTCGACGCATGGGTTGATTCGCCCGATCGTCGCCCGCCGCTTCCTGAGGCTCGCGCGCGGCTACGACGTGGTCTGCGATTTCGATTTCTCGCTGCGCCGCATCGCCGGGCAGGGCGGTGCGCCGTGGATCGGCGTCAGCCATTACAGCTTCGCCGCACGGTTCGGCGACAAGAGCGCGTCGTACATGGCGCGGCGCGTACGCCAGTACGAGCGATATGCGGCACTCGCCGTGCTCACGCCCGACATGCGGCGCGAGGCGGAACCGCTCTTCGCGAATACTCGCGTCGTCGTCACCGCGCTGCCGAACGTGATCGATCCGGCGGCGCTGCGCGCGCGGGCGGACGAGCCGGCCGAGCTGCCGGACGGGCGCTTCATCGTGTCGGTCGCGCGGCTCGACGAAGGGCAGAAGGATCATCGGACCTTATTGCGCGCGTATGCGAAAGTGCGGGCGCGCCGCGCCGACGCGCCGCGCCTCGTGCTCGTCGGCGACGGTCCGGACCGCCGCGTGCTCGAGCGGCTCGCGGGCGAGCTCGGGTTGCACGACGCGGTGCGGTTCACGGGTTTTTGCGCGAATCCGTTTCCGTACGTGCGCGCGGCCGACATGCTGATCCTGAGCAGCCGTTACGAAGGCTTCGGGATGGTGCTCGGCGAGGCGATGGCGCTCGGCACGCCGGTGATCTCGTCCGATTGTCCGACGGGGCCGCGCGACCTGCTCGACGGCGGTCGCGGCGGGCTGCTCGTCTCGCCCGGTGACGCCGATGGGCTCGCGGACGCGATCGAGCGGATGCTCGCCGACGACGCGCTGCGCGCGTCGCTCGTCGCGCATGCGGCGCACAAGGTCGAATCGTTCGGCCCGCGCGCGGCGAACGCGCGCATGCAGGCGCTCGCCGCGCAACTGCTCGAGCGGGCGTGAGTTCGCTCGCGTCGCATGGGCGTGCGACGCGAATTCGCTAAAATGTCCAGTCGCCCGTTCTTCCTGCCTTCACCGTGACCGCTTCGTTGACGCTCCCCCGGCCGCCGCGCACCATTCTCGTGTCCTGTACGCGCCGCCTCGGCGACGTGTTGCTGACGACGCCGCTCGTCCGCTCGCTGAAGGCGCGCTGGCCCGACGCGCAGATCGACATGATCGTGTTTCGCGGCACCGAAGGCGTGCTCGAGCACAATCCCGACATCCGGCGCGTGATCACGGTCGCGCAGCGCGCGCGGCCGAAGGAACGCATCGCCGACGCGCTGCGCATCTGGCGCAAGTACGACCTCGCTTGCGCGGCGATCAACTCCGATCGCGCGCGTTTCTACGCGTTCTTCGCGGGCCGCAAGCGGATCGGGCTCGTCGATCCCGACCGGCTCACGTGGCTCACGCGCTTCATCCTGAACGGCATCGTGCTCGACGCGCATCGCGACGTGCATACCGTCACGAGCAATCTGTCGCTTGCCGGCGCGCTGGGCGCGACGCCGTGCGCCGACGTCGTCGCGCCCGGCATCGGCGACGATCCCGCCGCGCGCGCGCGCTTCGACGCGAAGCTGTACGCGACGCCCGCGCTCACGCGCGGCGAGCCGTACGTCGTGCTGCATCCGTATCCGATGTTCCGCTACAAGCAGTGGCGCGAGGACGGCTGGGTCGATCTCGTACGCTGGGCGCGCAGCCGGGGCTTCGCGGTCGCGCTGAGCGGCGGCCCCGCGCAGGCCGAGCGCGACTACGCGGCGCGGATCGCGCGGGCGTCGGGCGAGCCGGTGCTGAACATGGCGGGCGAGCTGTCGTTCGGCGAGAGCGCCGAAATGTTCCGGCGCGCGCGGCTCTTCATCGGCCCGGACACCGGCGCGACGCATGTCGCCGCCGCCTGCGGCGTTCCGACGATCGCGTTGTTCGGGCCGTCGAATCCGACGCGCTGGGGCCCATGGCCCGCGCACTGGCCGGCCGGCAACGAGCCGTGGCCGCTGCGCGGCTCGGGGCGGCGCGGCAACGTCTATCTGTTGCAGGGCGAAGGCGACTGCGTGCCGTGCAAGCTCGAAGGCTGCGACCGTCATCTGGAAAGCTGGAGCCGATGCTTGACGGAATTGTCGTCGGCGCGCGCGATCGGCGTCGCGACCGACATGCTCGGTCTCGGCGCGGCGCACGCGCAGGCCGACGGCGCGGTGCCGGTCGACGTCAGCCGGCTCGGCGCGAGGAAGTAGGGGCACGTCTGCCGCGCCTCGCATAACCGGGACGACGCGGCGAAGCATCGGCGAATCTTGCCGACGCGGTTCGTTCGGCGGGCGCAGCCGATCAGGCGCGCGGCGGCACGCAACGCGCGGCCGCGCCGGCGCGACGTTCGCGATTGGCGCCATGCATATGCGGCATGGTCGGCGAAGCGTTGTAATGTGCAGACCGCGGACCGCGGACCGCAGACCGCAGACCGCAGACCGCAGACCGCAGACCGCAGACCGCAGACCGCAGACCGTAGACCGTAGACCGTAGACCGACGCGACCGACGCAATGGCTTGTCGCGTTTGGCCCGGCGACAATGTGCCGGCGCCAATTCTTCGCGCCGCGCCTGAGGCGGCTTCACGCGATGCGGCGTCGTTTCCTGCCGACGCCATTTCCCCGGCGCGCTTGCTCCAGTGACGTCGCGGGCGTCGCTCGTGCGCGCCTCAGTCGCCCGCCTTCTCCGGCCGCGGATGTCCAAGCTTCAGGAAGCGGTAGTAGACCGTCTCGGCATTGAACACGGCGATCATGAAGCCGGCCCGTCCGTCCAGGAAGCCGCGCCGCAGCAGATACGTCCGCGCGAACGCCCATGCGGCGCGGCCGAGCGCCTTCGCGAATCCGCCGCGCTTGCCCGCCTCGCGCCGCTGTGCCGCGCCTGCGCTCGAATATGCGTCGAGCTTGCGCAGCACGGTTTCGAAGTCCTCGTACGAATAGTGGAGCAGTTGGCCGTCGAGCCTCGCGGACGGCCCGTCGAACACGAGCCGCTCGTGGACGAGATCGTCGGAAAAGCGCGCCGATTCGCGCTGGAAGAGGCGCGGCACCCAATCCGGATACCAGCCGCTATGGCGCACCCAGCTGCCGCAGAAGCTCGATAGCCGATCGAGCGCGTAGACCTGCGCGCGCGGCGCGCGGATCGCCGCCTGGATCGACGCGGCGAGTTCGGGCGTGACGATCTCGTCGGTGTCGATCGACAGAACCCAGTCGGTGTCGAGCGCGGCGACCGCGCGATTCTTCTGCGGCCCGAACCCCGGCCAGTCGACGGCGACGATCACGCGCGCGCCGTGCGCCTTCGCGATTTCGACGGTCGAGTCGGTGCTGCCGCCGTCGACGACGACGACGTCATCGGCGAACGACAGCGCGTCGAGACATTCGGCTAGCCGGGCCGCGGCGTTGAGGGCGATGAGGGCGACGCCGAGAGTGGGTTCTGCCATGAAAGCGATGGGTTGGTGCGAGGCGGGTGTTGAGAGTGAGCGCGAGTATACCCGCGCGGCGCGTGGCGGCCCGCGATGTCGCGCAAGCGGGGGCGCGGCTCGCCGCGTGGGGCGGCTCACGAGGCCGCGGCGCATCGAGCTGGATGGGCGGATCGAATGGACGAGCGGATCGAGCGGGGCAAGCGAGGCGGTGGCCCCGAGGAATCGGAGGGCCTGATTGTCCGGATGCGCGGAAGGCGGGGGCGAAAGAACGATCGGGCGGCCCGCAACGGCAGCCGCATGGCCGAATCGTACGCGGTTTGCGGCGCCTCACGTTATTTTTCATCACGACCCGCAATTCCGGGCGGATCAGCCGCGATGTGCTACCTTTTTCTATGCGCCCCGGCGCCAACGGCCGGTTGCGCCTTTTCACGGAGAGATTCGATGAAAGCACATCGCATGTTGTGGATTTCGATGGTCGCCGCCGGCGCGCTCGTGTCGTCGCTCGCCGTCGCTCAACCGCACGGCCCGGGCGGGCCGGGCGATGAGCGTCATGGGCCGCCTCCCGGCAAGCATTACGGCCGCGATCATGGCAATCACGGCGAGCGCGGCGATCAAGGCGGCCCGCGTCCCGGCGAGCATCGCGGCGACGAAAACGCCGCATGGCGTCGCGGCGATCGTCTGCCTGACGAATACCGGGACCGCCAGTACGTGATCGACGACTGGCGCGGCTACCGCCTGTCGCCGCCGCCGCGCGGCTATCACTGGGTCGGGATCGGCGGCGATTATCTGCTCGTGCGCATTTCGACGGGCGTCATCCTGCAGATCGGGCCGTAAGCCGGCCGGCGCGCGGCGCGCCGCACGCGGGCCTTCGCGCGATCCACACGGGGCGGGCGGGGCGAGCGCCGCGCACGTTCCGGTTCCGGGCGGCTCGGGATCGGACTGGCAGCTCCATTGCGGCTTCGTTGCGGCACCAGCGCGGCACCAGCGCGGCATCGGGGCGGGCATCCGTCAGGTTGCCGCGCGATGCGAGCCGATGCGGCCTCGTGCCGCGCCGTCATTTCCGTGCGCGCGGCGGCCCATTTTGGGTTTCCCGTCGCGGCTTCAGCTTTTGGCGAACCAGCGCCGCTCGATTTGCGACATCGTCCAGCCGACCGCCATCGCGCACGCGGTGCCGAGCGTCACCTCGCCGAGCCGCACGAGCGGGATGTCCCACAGCGGGCCTTCGCCCGGGAACAGCAGCACGATCGTCGCGGTGATCGCGCCGAGCCGCGCCGCGCTGCCGACGTTCAGACACCAGCAGCAGACGATCGCGGCCACGATCGTCACCGCGTACGCGACGAAGTGGCCGGCGCCCGTCGCCGCGCCCGCGAAGCCGATCAGGCCGCCCACCATCGCGCCGATGAACTGGTCGCGCGACAGGCTGATCGTGTCCGTGTAGTTGTGCTGCGTGACCGCGATCGCGGTGATCGCCGCCCACACGGCCTGCTCGGTGTGCAGCGCGCGGCCGATTCCGTAGGCGAGGCACGCGCCGCTCGCGGCCTGCACCGCCATCAGCAAGCCTTGCAGCAGGCGTTCCTTGAGCGAAAGGCCCTTGAACAGGTCGAGCACCGATTCCTGGATCTGCCGGCGCGCGTCGTTGAATGCTTTGATCGTTTCCATCGGGTTCATGCAGGGATCGGGGAATCAGCAGCGACTGCCGCACGGTCGGCGCGCGCGGGCGGCGGCGCGCATCGATCGCCGCCCCGCCGTCACGTGCGCGCCGAAACGGCGACGCGTCGCCGTTTCGGCGGCTGCGGCGGGCGCACCGTGCGCGTCGCGGCCACATCGAGCATCGTGCGGCCCCATGTCTGTCGTCGCGTTCGTTCGCGCTCGTCGTCGTGTCTGTCGTCGGTCGGCCGGCCGTCGCGCGCGACATCGCCCGCCGCGTTACTGCGCCGGCTCGGCGCTCGGGCGCTCGGCGTCGTCGACGAACGCCGCGTCGCGCGTCTCGGGCATCGCGAACCAGACGAGCAGCGTCGCGAGCGCGCCCGCGGCGGCGAGTCCGAAGAAGCTCGTCGCGTTGCCGAAGTGGTCGGCCGCGAAGCCGGCGAGCGCGGTACTGAGCGTTGCGCCGACGCCGGCCGCCAGTCCGAAGAGCCCGATGCACAGGTTGTAGCGCCCCTTGCCGCCCGCGACGTCGGCGGCGACGAGCGGCAGCATCACGCCGAACACGGCGGCGCTGATGCCGTCGAGCATCTGCACCGGCACGAGCAGGTATGGGCTCGAGACGCCCGCGAACAACAGCGCGCGCAGCGGCAGCGCGGCGAAGCCGAGCAGCAGGATCGGCCGGCGCCCCCAGCGCTGCGCCGAGCGGCCGACCCAGGGCGAGAGCATCGCGACGATCGCCTGCGGCACGATGATGCACGCGGCGATCACGAGCTGCACGTTCTCGCCCATGCCCGCCGTCACTTCGCCCGCCGCGAGGTTCAGCATCGCCGCGTTCGACAGGTGGAACAGCACGACGCACGCGGCGAAGATCAGCATCCGCTTGTCGCGCAGCAACTCGCGCAGCGTTTCGCGCTCTTCCTCGTCGTCGGTGCCGTCGCGCGGCGCGGCCGCGTGGTGGTGATGGTGCGTCGGCTCGATCATCGCGAGCGCGACGAGCGCTGGCAGCGCGAGCGCCGCCGTCAGCCAGAACACCGCGCGCGCGGAGAAGTACTCGCCCGTGAGCCCCATCAGGCCCGCCGCGACCGCGCTGCCGAGCGACGCCCAGCGGGCGTTGCGGCCGAGCCGGTCGCCGAGGTTCTCGCGGCCGACGAGCGCGAACGAGATTGCCGCCATTGCCGGCACGAGCATGCAGCTCGCGAAGCCGTGGAACACCTCGGCCGCGATCACGGGCACGATGGTCGGGCTCGTGGCGAGCAGCACCGCGGACAGGATGATCGCGGCGATCGCCCAGGCCGCCGCGCCTTTCTTGTTCTTCAGCGCGTCGACGGCCGCGCCGCCCGGCACCTGGCTCACCATCGCGCTGATCGTGCCGATCGACAGCACCATGCCGATCTCGCCCTGCGTCCACTTGTGCGAAGCCAGATACGACGCGATGAACGGACCGAAGCCCGTTTGCACGTTTGCGACGAAGAAGTTGAGCCAGTCGAGGGCGCGCAGGCTACGCGCGCTGACCGCATGCCGGAGCGTCATCGTTTCGCCCCTGCTTGAGCGGCGGCCGGCGCGGCCGCAGGGGCCACGGCCGGCGAGACGGCGAGGATCGGCTTGTCGCCGGCATAGGGCGGCGACGCCTTGAGCTGCGCGTCGCTCAGATCGAGCAGCGCGCGCAGCGATTTGTTCTTCGGCGCGAAGCGCAGCGCCGACCAGTTCGCGGCGATCGTGTGCCGGTCCGGATCGACGAGGCCGCCGACGTCGAGCACGACCGCCTGCGGCTGCGCGTCGCGGCCGATCAGCACGTCGACGACGCGGCCGATCTTCGCGCCGTTCGGGCGTTCGACGTCCGCGTCGATGATGCGCATCTGGCCGGGCTCGGCGCCCGCCTGCGTCGAGCCCGTGAGCGGCACCGTTCTCGGGCGGTCGGCGGGCGGCAGTTGCGCGGCCGCCGGCATGTCGAGGACGATCGGCTCTTGCCTGCCGCCCGGCGTGAAGCGGAACAGCTTCCACGGGAAGCTCACCTTGCGATCGCCGACGCCCATGAAGCCCTGCAGGTTCACGAGCATTTCGCGCGGCGCGCCGTTCGCGTCGGCCGTCATGTCGACCGCGCGGCCGATCACCTTGCCGCTGCGCCGCACTTCGCTGTCGAGCAGCGCGTGCACCTGGCCGCGCTCGATCGCGCGCGTCGTCACGAGCGGCGCGGGCGCAGACGCGGGCACGGGAGGCGGCGGCGCGGCGCGCGCCGGCTTCTTCGGCGGCGCGGCTTCGTGGTGCGGCTTCTTCGGCGGCGCGGCCTCGGCCGGCTCGGGCGCGCTCGCGGGCTCCGGGGCCGCGACGGGCTCGCTCGCCGGCTCGACGGGCACGGCGACCGCCTCGACGACGGGCGCGGGCGCCTGCGGCGCGCGGAACAGCGCGCAACCGGACAGCGCAAGCGTGGCGAGGACGACGGGAGCCGCAGTGGCGACGGGACTGGGGAGACGGAAGGCAGGACGCGGGAATCCGCCGCTCATCAAGAAATACTCCATGAACTGGGGCAGGCCGCGCGGGCGGTCGCTGTCGATGATGGCTGACGCCCCGAGGGCATCGCGGGAGGACAGAGTTTAACCTGTGAGGAATACGTGCCGGGGAAACGGCGCGCGGCGTTCGAATCGAATGGTACGCCCGTGCGGGCGGTGGTGGGGCGGGGGACGGATGGGCGGCGGCGATCGGCGGATGGCGAACGGCGGGTGATTCGCATTCGGCTTTTTGTTTTTCGATGTCTTTTGCCTCGCCCCGCCGAGGGATTTTTCGCGGGCGGGGCGCGAGGCGGCGGCCGCTCTCGATACGGCGGTCGCGAGGCTCGGCATTCGGCGGGGCCGAGGCGTCGCGGCGATTACTGGCCGATACGACGGAACCCGGAACCAGGCGGCGGGCACCAACTGCCGAACGTCGAACGTCGAACGTCGAACGTCGAACGTCGAACGTCGAACGTCGAACGTCGAACGTCGAACGTCGAACGTCGAACGCCGGAACGCCGGAACGCCGGAACGCCGGAACGCCGGAACGCCGGAACGCCGCGAGGCGGTCGTCGCCCTTGCGGCGCGACGACCGGCCCCTGACGTCCGCTCACACCGCTTCCGGAATCGGATTCCTGAAGCTGACGTTGAGCAGGTTCCATGCATTGATGGTCGCGATCGCGAAGCCGAGCTCGGCGATCTCGGCGTCGGAGAAGTGCGCCTGTAGCTCGGCAAACGCCGGGTCGCTCGGGTCCGTGCGCGGAATTCGCGCGACGCTTTCCGCCCATTGCAGCGCGGCGCGCTCGCGTGCGTCGAAGAACGGCGCCTCGCGCCAGCCGGCGACCGCGTTCAGGTGCCGCTGGTCGACGCCGAGGCGCACGAGATCGCGCCAGTGCATGTCGATGCAGTACGCGCAACCGTTGATCTGCGACACGCGCAGGAACACGAGATCGACGAGCCGCTTGTCGAGCGAGCCGCTCCACACGGTTTCGGACAGATGGAGCAGCGCGTTGAACGATTTCGACGCGAGCTTCGGGTACGGAAGACGGGGGGCGTGCGCCATGATCGGTTTCCTCTTGAAGGCGGGGGCCGCCCGATGCGGCCCTCTCGCCTACAAGACGCGTCGCGGCGCGCGTTTGTGACAGACTTTTTGCTGGAGAGAGGGGCGGTGCGGCTCGGCGCGGGTCGAAATCGATGGCCGTTTGGACGATGGGATGGTCTTCGAGGCGTGCCATACCATGCTGGCTATGAGTCGAGCCGAGCGGAGCCGAGCCAAGTCGATTCGAGTCGAGTCGAGTCGAGCCAACCAAGCCAAACCGAGCCAAGTCAGGCCAAGTCAGGCCAAGTCAGGCGCGTCGAATCGAATCAAGCCAAACCGTTCGACAGCGAACTAAGCAGTGAAGCCGAGCCGTAACGCAATGAGCCGTCGCGCAGCGCGCGCGGCGGCACGCGGCGCCGCGGCGGCGACGCGCGATTCGCCGCGCGACATCGCGCACAGACGCGGGCCGCCGCGCGCCCCCCGGCAGCGTTCACGCGTCGCGTGTCGGGATATGCGCAAGCTTGTCCGGGTTGCGCACCGCGTAGATCGCGACGATTCGCGCGCCGTCGGTGACGAACGCCTGCGCCGACTCGATCTGCCCGTCGATGAAGCGCAGCAGGCCCGGCTCGCCGTTGATTTGCACGAGGCGGTATTCGATGCGCCCGACGTTACGCCGGCCGACGACCCAGTACAGATTCGCGATCCGGAGCGCGCCGCGCAGCACCTTGAAGAACGACGGCACCTTGCCGCCGCCGTCGCCGACGAGCTCGACGTCGTCGGCGAGGAGCGCCTGGATCGCGCCGCGCTCGCCGCTCGCCGCGGCCTGCGCGAAGCGCTCGACGAGCTGCCGGTGCCGATCGCGCGACACGTCGAAGCGCCGGTGCGCCTGCTGCACGCGCGTCGACGCGCGATGAACGAGCTGCCGGCAGGCGGCCTCGCTCTTGTCGAGCAGTTGCGCGATTTCCGCGTAGTCGCGCTCGAACGCCTGACGCAGCAGGAACGCCGCGCGTTCCTCGGGCGACAGCCGCTCGAGCACCCACAGCAGCGCGACCGACAGATCGTCGGCGAACTCTGCCGCGGTCTCGGGCGTGCGCTCGTCGACGTCGACGAGCGGTTCGGGGAGCCACCAGCCGACATACGCGTCGCGCTGTGCCTTCGCGGCGCGCAGCCGGTCGATCGACAGCCGGGTGACGACGGTGACGAGCCACGCCTCGGCCGAGTCGAGCGCGCCGTGATCCGCTTGGTGCCAGCGCAGCCATGCGTCCTGCAGCACGTCCTCGGCGTCGGCGCGCGTGCCGAGCATCCGGTACGCGATCGAGAAGAGGCGCGGGCGCAGCGTGGTGAACGGTTCGTCGGACGGCTTCGGTCGGAAGGTTTCGGTGATGTTCGTAGGGGGCTTGAATGGCTAACGGTCCATCCCACCAAGACGGGGCGGGCCGCGTTTTTGTGACAGCGGCGAGCGGGGCGATGCGCCGAAGCCCGGCGCTTGGCCGTTTGTCGGGGGACGGAGCGCATCCGGCGACGGGCGCGCGGCGCTCAAGGCTTGGTCGTCCGCGCGCCGCCGCCCGATTCCGGGGCTGGCTCCGGCTCCGGCTCGCCCGTGCGCTGCCGAACGACGGCGAACAGCTCGTCGCGCAGCCAGCGGTGCGCGGGATCGGCTTGCAGACGCGGATGCCATGCGGCGGCCAGCTTGAAGCCTTCGACTTCGACCGGCAGCGGCAGCAGATCGAGCCGCTTGGCGAAGCGCATCAGGAAGCGCTCGGGCAGCGCGCACACGTAGTCGGTCGCTTCGAGCACGAGCGGCGCGAGATGGTACTGCTGGACCGACACCGCGACGGCCCGCGAGCGCCCCAGCGCGCGCAGGCGGTCGTCCATGAAGCCGTGAAAACCGCCGCCGTCGCCCGACACGATCACGTGACGAAGCGCGCAGTATGCGTCGAGGTCGGGCGGCGCGAGCCCGCGCGGATGTCCCTTGCGCTGCGCCATCACATATCGTTCCTGCAGCAGCGGGCGCGCGACCGTCGTGCGCGGCACCGAGAAATCGGCGGCGATCAGCAGATCGGCCTCGCCGCGCTCGAGCATCGCACCCGCGGCGTCGGCGGGCAGGTTGCGGAACGCGAGACGCACGCCCGGCGCGCGCGTCGCGACGCGCCGCACGAGATCGAGACCGGCCATCACGAAGCCGTTGTCGCTCGCGACGATCTGGAACGTGCGTTCGTCGGTGGACGGATCGAACGCCGCGCCGTGACGCAGCGCGGTCCGCAGCTCGCGCAGCGCGCCGCGCAACGGGCCGCGCAGCGCGAGCGCCCGCGCGGTCGGCACCATCCCGCGGCCGTTCTTCGCGGGCAGCAGCAGCGGATCGCCGATCAGCTCGCGCAGGCGCGCCAGTTGCGCGGACAGCGCCGGCTGGCTCAGATGCAGCCGCGCGGCCGCGCGGGTCACGTTCGCCTCTTCGAGCAGCACGTCGAGGGCGGCGAGCAGCGCGAGATCGGCGCCGCGCCATTCGGTCGACGTATTTCCCATGTGAATGGCTCCAATACGAAGAATCGATTTCAAATATACCAACAGGGTGCGCAGACTGTCGCCAAGCGCGGCTTCGGTGGCCGCGATCGGGACATTTGAAGGGGATTCGATGAAGACACACGAACCCGAGCGTCACGCGCTGCGCGCGCTCGCCAGCGCGAATTTCGCGATGGGCAGCATGTCGTACGGCGTGGTGGGCGCGCTGCCGTCGCTCGCCGCCGACTGGCGGATCGCGCCGGGGCGCGCGGCGCTGTTGATGGCGGCGTTCTCGATCGCGTTCGCGCTCGGCGCGCCGATGCTGCAGATGCTGATCGGGCATCGGCGGCGGCGCGGTGTCCTGATCGCCGGCCTGCTGACGACGTCGCTCGCGACGCTCGCCGGCGCGTTCGCGCCGGGCTTCGGCTGGCTGTTCGCGACGCGGATCGTCGCGGGCGTCGGCGCGGGCGCGGTGAGCCCCGTCGCGACCGCGATCGGCGCCGGGCTCGCGCCGGCCGAGCGGCAGGGCAAGGCGCTCGCGATTGTGTTCGTCGGCGTGACGTTATCGAGCGTCGTCAGCGCGCCGCTGTCGGCCTGGGTCGCGCAGGCGCTCGGTTGGCGCGAGACATTCGGCTGGCTCGCCGCCGTCGCGCTCGGCAGCGCCGCATGGATCGCCTGCACGGTTCGCGACGCGTCGCGCGGCGAGCGGATGCGCCCGGGCGGGCTGCTTGCGTTGCTCGCGCGTCCCGCGACGGCGGCGGGCCTCGCCGTCGTCGTGCTGCAGACGGGCGCGTTCTTCTGCACGTACACGCTGATCCTGCCGCTGCTGCATCGGCGCTTCGGCGCGAGCCCGGGCGACGGCGCGTTCGCGCTCCTCGTGTTCGGCGTGACGGGCGTGCTCGGCAATCTCGTCGCGCAGCGCGTGGCGCGCCGCTGGTCGGCCGATTCGCTGCTCGGCGCGGCGATGGGCGCGATGCTCGTGGTGTTCACGGTGTTCGGGGGCATGGCCGCGCTCGCGACGGCGGGCTTCGCCGGCGGCGCGCGATTCGCGGCGGCGCTCGCGCTGCTCGCGCTCTGGGCTTTGATGCAGGATCTGTTCTATCCGTCGCAGTTGCGGCGCGTCGTGGGTCTCGAGCCGAATTACCGTGCGATGGCGCTCGCACTCAATTCGTCGGGGATCTTCGCCGGCATCTCGCTCGGCTCGGCGCTCGGCGGGCGGGTCGCGGACACGTGGGGCGTGGGCCGGCTCGCACCGGCGTCTGCGGCGCTGACGGTCGCCGCGCTGATTGCATTGGGGATCTCGCGGCGATACGTGGCCGCGCCGCGCACGAGCGCACGCGCGGCGGGGGCGCCCGTGCTCAGATGACGCGCGAATCGGGCGCGCGCGAGCGCAGGCTCGCGAGCCGTCTCGTTTTTTTGTCGACGCGTCAGGCGTTCGGCCGCGCACAGCCGGACGAGCCGGACATGCTTCAGCGTGCCGTTCCGCTGCGGCGTCGGCGTGCCGAGATGCGGCGCGTTGTCGGTCGGCTCGACGTTGCGTGGCCGGAGCCGGGCTCAGACGCCGGATGCTGGCCGCCGTCGCCATCGCGGCCGCAAGTATCGCGACGTCGCCGACTCCGCACGGCTCGTCGCGCGACATCGCGGTATCAATAACCGTGCGTGACGAGCGACAGCACCGACAGATCCGGATGCGTGCCGTCGACGATGCTGCGGCCGATCGACACCGCCTCGTGGAACGCCTCGTCGGCGCTGCGGAAGCTCTCTTCGCCGTCCGCATGGAACGGCACGGTGTGACCGGGCAGCGCCGGATCGGCGCCCGGGTGGCACACGTAGCCGGCGTACGTGTAGCGGTTTGCGTCGGCCTGCGTCGGGGCCGGCGACACGTGGATCTCGAAGCTTTCGTAATCGACGTGTCGAGACGGGAGTGGCGATTCGGACATGGCTGTCTCCTGGGCCGCGTTCGGCGCATCTGGCGCCAGTCGCGCGGCCGTCTTTCGTTGTTGTCCTTTGAAGGAAATTCTAGGCGATGCGGGGCGCGGCGGCGGGTGCGGCGCAGCGTGCGGGGCGACGCCGCGGCTGGCGCGAGCACGTTGCGGGCGGCCGCGAGCGTGCAGCAGGCGGCCGATGGGCCGATGACGGTTCGCCACGCGGCTGCGGCCGGGATGCGCGGTGCATCGCCTGCTGCGCGATGGATTCGCTCACTGCGGGAGGGGCTATGCAACCCGAATTTTCTCGAAGCGTATGGCATGCGGTTGCCGTTGGGGTAACGACGGCCGGATTGGCGATGGCGATGGCAATGGCAATGGCAATGGCATCCTGCTCGAAGCCGGGCGGCTCGAACGCCGATTCGAGTCCGACCGGCGCGACGGGCGGCGTGCAGCCCGTGTCGATGGCGTTGTCTGGCAGTTCCGGCGCGGCGTCTGGCGGCGCATCCGGTGGCGGTTGATCCACGAATTTCGCCAGTTCGGCGCATGGCGAACACCGAGCACCGAGCACCGAGCACCGAGCACCGAGCACCGAGCACCGAGCACCGAACACCGAACACCGAACACCGAACACCGAACACCGAACACCGAACACCGAACGCGCCGCGCGCCTGGGCCGACGCGCGATTCGCCTGATCTGCCGACGCGCACGACGATCGGCTCCGCACCGAGCCGCGAAGACGGGCTGCTCGAGTTGAGCGAAGAGCGTCCGCCGAAAGGCGGCGACGATCGTTTGCTCGACCCTAGCGACTCGTCGATCCGCGGCGGCAGCGCGGCTGTGAAGCGGAGGCCGTTCGATGTCGATGCCGCGCCCGACAATCGGCGCGCGAGACGGGCAATGCCGATCCCGGTAGCGACACGGATCATGGCGGAACGGGCCGGTGCGCATCGGCGGACGGTGATTCGACGCTCGATGAACGCGCGGATGTCGAGCCTGACCGGACAGGCTCGGGTCGCGGTCGACGCGCGATGGTTGGCGGATGCGCGCGCTTTTCTTCAACGCCGTTGCGAAATGTGACGTTGTCGGCGGAACTGCATCGCGGCGGCGCTCGAAACGTCGGCCGATACGCGCGCGCTCGCTCTTGGGGGCGACCTTGCATGCGCTCGGGCGGTTAGGGCGCATCAGGACGCATCAGGGCGCAACAGGGTGCATCGCGTCGGCTCACGGTGCGATGCGAACGATAGCCGACGTGGAATTTTCGTCGGAGTTATATGTACCTGCATGAATCTTCATTTCTGCAATCACCGAAACCATGCTGCCGGCCGGCAGGACGACGGCCTGCATATCGTCCATTTCGGCATTGGGCAGGAACTCGTAACTGTCGCCTGCGCGTTCCAGCAAGTTTGCGCTCGCGACAAGTTCTCCTTCGTCCTCGTGAAACACGGTTCCGGCTTTCGCATCCACGGGCAGTTTGCGTACGCGCAACTGGTACGTGTCTTTGTTGCTGCTGGTCAACGCGAAAGTGCTGTTGCGCGGGTTTTTCGACTTTGCATGGATCACGAGCAGGCGGAGGTTGTCGTGATAGGGCAGCACCTGCGTGTCGAGCGTGATGTTGTTCTGCCAGTCTGTCGAACCGCCGAGCCAGAAAATCCATGCCGCCCATCCGCCTGCGACGAGAATGGCGATGCACGACAGCACTTTCAGAATCAGATCGAGGATTTCGATGGCTCGTTTCATAACCAATGCCTCCGGTAATCGTCCGCCCGTGCCGCCGCGCGCATCACGCCTTCGCTGTCCCCGCACGCGCAAATTGTCGATCGAATAGCCGCACGGCGTCGCGCGCCGAGCCCCCGCACATATCGACAGCGGCCGTTCAGATTCGCGATCGCGACGGGCCCGGACGCGACGAGTGAACTGGACGTCGATTGAATCGACACTCAGCCCACCTCGTCGTTCGACATCGGGATGTCGTGCGTCTTCGCGCCCGCGTCCGGCGTATCGAAGGCGGCCTTGCTGCGTGTCGCGGCCGCTTGCTTGTCGATGCCCATGTTTGCACCGGTTCCGGTCACGGAATACACCGCGCCGCCGTCAGCGCGAAGGGAACGGCGTCGAGTTCACGATCGTCGGCGTGATGCCGGTGAGATGCGCGATCGACGTGAACGCAGGGCCGGCGCACGTGTACGACTGCGTCGCGTGCATCATGTCGCCGTTCCGCCTGAACGACAACGAGCGTCCGTTCGCGCCGAATGTCGGATCGTCATTGCGCGTATGACTGGCGTATGACCGGCGCTGCGGGCCATGTCGATGGGCGCACCGATCGATTCGACCGCGCGGAGGAAGACGTTCCGCGCGCCGTTGGCCACGCTTTCGAAACATCGCGGCGAATCGTTGCGCTCCATCGGCGCGACGTTCGCTCATTTCGTTTGGACACCGAACGTCGACAGCCGTCGACCGCACACATCACGTACCACGCACCACCATTCATCGACGGAAACCCGATGGCCGACACCCGCCCGTAAAGCGGCGCGCGCCCCGGCGACGCGATATGTCAGGAAATGCAGGCAATGCGAGCGTTCGATGCGTGTTTTGCGGCTAGTGGATACCTTCTAGCGCGCGCTTTGACCACGGGTATGTTTCGACATAGAACCTACTCGAAAGCAAACTGTGAAGTGTCGCGACGGCCCGATCAGGAGACGCCGTGAAAAAATCGAAAACGCTTTGGCGAACGGTATCGCTGTTGACGATGATCGGTGCCGCTGTTGCGGTATGGCGATACGTGATGCCGTCGCCGGCCGCCGCCGCTTGGCCCGCGCAATCCGGTGCGACGCCGAGCGAACGGGTCGAACCGTCCGCGGGCGCGACGCCGAGCGAAATGCTCGCCGACGCCGGCCCCGCTGAGCGCAAGCTGGATCTCGTCGCACTGCGAAAGAGTCTTGCGGGCCGCGCGGACGCGGAAGCGCAGGTGCAGCGCATCGTTGCATTCGCTCGCTTCCGAGATCGGGTCGCCGCATACGGCGAAGGCAGGAACAGCATGCCGGTTGCGCAAAGAGCCCGATTGGCCCATCAGATTCTTGCGGAATTGCCCGAGCATGTTGCGCGCAACGAAATTGTCCCGGTGCAGGCCGAGGCGATTGGCGTCGCGCTGGTTGCCGACACGACGGCGGATTCCGCGACGCGCAGCGCGGCCATCCAGGCGATGCGGCAGCAGTGGGATGCCTATGCGCGGCGGACCGTCGGCCCGTCGCCCGCGCAGGACCCGCGCTATCAGGCCTATGCGCAGCAGAGCCGCGACATCGTCATGCAGGTGCAGGCGAGCATTTCCGATCCCGGCCAGCAACAGGCCGTCATCGCGCAGCGTCTGCAGGCGCTGCGCGTTCAGCTGTTCGACCAGTCGTCCCGTCCCGACACCCGTTGAGCGAGCCGCGCGCTCGTGACCGTGCGCCGTGGCGGCGAAAAAAAACGATCGATAGAGATGGAGGAGCGAATGTCCGTTCTCGAATGCGTCAAACGCGTCTGCGGCGCCGGCCTGCTGAGCCTCGCGACCCTCGACGGGCATGCCGCGAGCGCGGCGATGCAGGATTCGTCGATTCCCTATTATTCGTGGTACGAAGTGACGCTGCCGGAAAGCAGCGGCGCGTCGTGCGGCAACGGCACGCCGATGCGCTTCTACGTCAATCGCGCGCAGTCGGACAGCCTGCTCCTTATGATGGAGCCCGGCGGCGCATGCTGGGATCACGGCACCTGCACCGAAACGGCGGCCGGCTCGCAGGCGGGGCTGGGCGCGCTCAATCCCGGCGGCGTTCCGCGGAACTACGTGAACGGCACCGTGCAGCAGAGCCTGAAGACGTCGTTCCTGTCGCCGTTGATGACGCGAATGGATCTCGCGCATATCCTCGTCGGCGAGCCGAAGGTGGAAACGCAGGATTGGACCCAGGTGTTCGTTCCGTACTGCACGGGCGATATTCACATGGGCAGTGCGGTGCGCAGCTACACGTCGCCGTCGGGCGACTGGCGGATTCAGCATTACAACGGACTGAAGAACATGCGGGTGGTCGCGCAGTGGCTCGTCGACCACGGATTCGGCCAGCCGAACCGGCTGCTCGTGTACGGCACGAGCGCGGGCGGCTACGGCACGCTCGGCAACTATGCGACGCTGCGCAACACGTTGCGGCCGCAGATGCACAGCTCGCTGCTCGACGACGCGGGCACCGTCTTTTTTACGCGCTTCGGCGCCGATCCGGCGACGCATCCGTCCGTCGGGCTATACGACAAGGTGCGCGACGAGTGGGGGATGACGGCGCCGGACGGCATGATCACGATCAACAGCCGGCTGACCCGCAACTTCGATCCCGGTAACATGGGCAGCGCGTACGCAGCGTTGTCGGCGACCTATCCGCACGACCGCTTCGGCTTCACGACGTACCGGCGCGACAAGATCATCGCGGCCTACCATTACCGCCCGTTCGTGTCCGCGGTGATTGCGGCGCCGGACGACGCGGCCAAGGACGAACTGTCGCTCGCGATGTTCGATCAGGAGCTGAGCAACTTGAAGGAGGTGCTCAATGCGCTGCCGAACTTCGGCTATTTCATGCCGTGGGCGCGCGACGACTTCATCGGCAACCATCAGGTGACGGCGGTCAGCTTCACGGGATCGGGCATCCACGAGAGCGGCATCGACGCGGACGTCGGGACGTTCGTCGCCGATCTGCTCAATCAGCGGGACCCGGCGGATACGCCCGTGATGAAGGCGTATCGCACCGAGCAGTGGTCGGATTTCACGTTGTCGACATTCCTCGCGTGGATCGACAGCATCTTCAACCTGACCGGCGAGGCGGGGCCGATCTCGGGGCATCGGGCGTGAGCGTGCGATGCGCAAGTCGGCGTCGTGAAGCGTGCGATGGCCGCAGGCGCCGTGGCGTTTCGAATGCGCTCGAGCGCCGCACGCAAGCAGTTGGATCGCCGGATCATCGACTCGCTGACTCGCTGACTCGCTGACTCACTGACTCGCCGAATCGCCGAATCGCCGAATCGCCGCGATGTGTGACGCGCCGCGCGGACGTGTGGTGAATCCTGCGCGATTCGGCGGTTGTCGGCGTTTCACGCGAGGCGTTCGCGCGAGCCGTCGTGGCGAGACGAGCGGGAGGCGGGGCAGTGGGCCATCAGGCGATTGGCGACGCGTTCGGACGCCGATTCGGCGATGACATGTCGACGCACGGATGTGGCGCGGCGACGGACGCGCGCCTTTCCACGCTCGGCGGCGGCCCGCGAGCCGCCGCTATTGCATCGAGCGCTTCGTCGGCGCGTCATTTCTTCTCGGGCAGGAACCAGTTCATCACGAGCGCGCAGATGCCGCCCGTGGCGACGCCCGATTCCAGCACGTTCTTCAGCGCGTGCGGCAGGCTCGTCAGGATCTCCGGCACTTGCGACACGCCGAGGCCGAGCGCGAGCGAGACGGCGATGATCAGCAGCGCGCGGCGGTCCAGCCGGATGCCGGCGAGGATGTTGATGCCGGACGCGGCGACCGCGCCGAACATCACCATCGCGGCGCCGCCGAGCACGGGCTCGGGCACGGCCTGCAGGACGCCGGCGACGACGGGGAAGAGGCCGAGCAGCACGAGCATGCCTGCGATCCAGATGCCGACATGGCGGCTCGCGATGCCGGTGAGCTGGATCACGCCGTTGTTCTGTGCGAACACGGAGCTGGGGAACGTGTTGAAGACGCCGGCCAGCAGCGAATTGGCGCCGTTGACGAGCACGCCGCCCTTGATGCGTCGCATCCACAGCGCGCCCTCGACGGGCTGCCGGGAAATCTTGCTGGTGGCGGTGACGTCGCCGATCGCTTCGAGCGACGTGACGAGATAGATGATCAGCATCGGCACGAAAAGCGACCACGAGAAGCCGAGGCCGAAGTGCAGCGGTGTCGGGATCTGGAAGAGCGCGGCTTCGCGCGCGCCGGTGAAATCGAGACGGCCCATCGCGGCCGCCGCGAGATAGCCGATGGCGAGCGCGATGACGAGCGCGGTGCTGCGCACCCAGACGACGGGCACCCGGTTGAGCAGGATGATGGTGCCGAGGACGAGGCCGGACAGAGTCAGGTTCTGGATGCTGCCGAAGCTGCCCTTGGCGATCGCGCCGTAGCCGCCGCCCATGCTGACGAGGCCGACCTTGATGAGCGTGAGGCCGATCAGCAGCACGACGATGCCGGTGACGAGCGGCGTGATGAGGCGCTTGACGAAGGGCAGGACGCGGGACACGGCCATCTCGACGAACGAGCCGGCGATGACGACGCCGAAGATCGCGGCCATTACCGTCTCGACGGGCGCGCCCTGCTTGACCATCAGGCCGCCGCCGGCGATGAGCGGGCCGACGAAGTTGAAGCTCGTGCCCTGGACGATGAGCAGACCCGCGCCGAGCGGGCCGAAGCGTTTGCACTGGACGAATGTGGCGATGCCGGAGATCACGAGCGACATCGACACGATGAGCGTGGTGTCGCGGCTCGCGACGCCGAGCGCTTGGCAGATCAGCAGGCCGGGCGTGACGATGGGCACCAGGATCGCGAGCAGGTGCTGCAGCGCGGCGACGAAGGCGACCGCCGGCGCGGGGCGATCGTCGGGGCCGTAGACGAGGTCTTGGACGGATTCGGCGTCGTCGGCGCCGGGGGAAGCGGGTTGAGCGAGCGGGGCGGGTTGCATGGCGAAAGTGCCGGTCCGGGTGGAAAGTGCGGGATTTTAACGGAAGGCCCGACCGCGCCCTCCCGGAAAGGCTTCCGGCTGACAGCCCTTCCGGGAGGGCGCGTGCCGAGGGCGTGCGCTCTTGCATCGCGGTTGTATCCCGGTTGCATTGCAGTTGCCACGCAGCGCGACCGGCGATTGCTAATCGATTGCCAGTCGCGAATAGAGCGCAAAGTCCGCCGGGGCGCCTCGCACGATGCGATAGGAGCGGAGCAGCCCCTCGTGACGATACCCGCAGGCGATGAGCACGCGCGCCGATCGCGCGTTGCTTTTCAACACCGTCCCCGGCACGCGGACAAAGCCGCAGTGGCCGAACGACCACGCGGTGACGGATGCGCACGCCGCGCGCGCGATGCCTTTTCCCCAATGCGACGGACAGAGGTCATAAGCGATCTCGGCAGTCCGGGTCACTTTCGAAATCGAGTGAAAGCCTATCGTGCCGATCAATTCCTGCGTGCGATCGTCGACGCGTCGCGAGACGCCGGGTCGATTCGGCCGAGGTGGCGTCGTAACCGTCGAACAGCGGCAGCAGATCGTTCTTCGCGCGCAAGTTCCAGCTCGTGTGCTCGACGACATGAGGGAGCTTCAAATACGCATACCAAGCGTTCGCGTCCGTGCGTTCGAGCTGACGAAGCGATACGCCGGGGTAATCCAAGTGCGGGGCGCGTTCGATTCTCACCTTGAATGGGCCTCGGATGTCGATGCGCCGCCCCTGGCGATTGCGCGCCGGGCGAGCATGCGGCTGCCGTGCCGATCAATGCCGGCGGCGGCGCGGCGATCGGACCGCCGCCGTCCGGATCGACGACGAATCCGCTAGCAAGCTCGTGCTTGCGCTTGCGCGTTCGAACCCGCGCTGGACGGCGGGCTCCGTCGTCGCGACGCAGCGCGCATTCGGGATCGACAGGCGCCCGTATGACGCCGGATGAATCTACATCAGCACGATGTCGTATTGCTCTTGGCTCAAATTCGACTCCACCTGCAACGACACCGGCTTGCCGATGAAATCGATCAGCATCGCGAGATGCTGCGACTCCTCGTCGAGAAAGAGGTCGATCACCTGCTGCGACGCGATCACGCGAAACTCGCGCGGATTGAACTGGCGCGACTCGCGCAGGATCTCGCGCAGGACGTCGTAGCACACGGTGCGCGAGGTCTTCACCTGGCCCTTGCCCTGGCACGTCGGGCAAGGCTCGCACAGCACGTGCGCGAGCGACTCGCGCGTGCGCTTGCGCGTCATCTCGACGAGCCCCAGCTGCGAGAAGCCGTTCACCGTCACGCGCGTGCGGTCGCGCGCGAGCGCCTTCTTCAGCTCGGCGAGCACCGCGTCGCGATGCTCGGCGTTCTCCATGTCGATGAAATCGATGATGATGATCCCGCCGAGATTGCGCAGCCGCAACTGCCGCGCGATCGTGTGCGCCGCTTCGAGGTTCGTCTTGAAGATCGTGTCGTCGAAGTTGCGCGCGCCCACGTAGCCGCCCGTGTTTACGTCGATCGTCGTCATCGCTTCCGTCTGGTCGATCATCAGGTAGCCGCCCGATTTCAGATCGACGCGGCGCGACAGCGCACGCTGGATCTCCGTCTCGATGTTGTACAGATCGAAGAGCGGCCGCTCGCCCGTGTAGTGGTGCAGCTTCGGGCTCACGGCCGGCGTGAATTCGGCCGCGAAATCCACGAGCCGCTGGTGCGTCTCGCGCGAATCGACCTGGATGCGCGTGGTGTCGTCGTTCGCGAAATCGCGCAGCACGCGCTGCGCGAGATCGAGATCCTGATACAGCAGGCTCGTCGGCGGCAAGCGCTGGCCTTGCGCGACGATCGTCGCCCAGGTCTTGCGCAGGTACGCGACGTCGGCGGCGAGCTCGTCGGGCGTCGCGTCCTCGGCGATCGTGCGCACGATGTAGCCGCCTTTCTCGTCGGCCGGAATCACCGAGGTCAGCCGCGCGCGCACCGCTTCGCGCTCGGTTTCGCTCTCGATCTTCTGCGAGATGCCGATGTGCGGCTCCTGCGGCAGGTAGACGAGCGTGCGGCCCGCGATGCTGATCTGCGTCGACAGCCGCGCGCCCTTCGTGCCGATCGGGTCCTTGATCACCTGGACCATCAGCGTCTGCCCCTCGAACACGATCTTCTCGATCGGCTGGTGCACGGCGACGGGCGCGTCGGCCGCGCGCGGCTGCCAGATGTCGGCGACGTGCAGGAACGCCGCGCGCTCGAGCCCGATGTCGATGAATGCCGACTGCATGCCGGGCAGCACGCGCACGACCTTGCCGAGATAGATGTTGCCGACGCGTCCGCGCGACAGCGTGCGCTCGACGTGAAGCTCCTGCACCGCGCCTTGTTGGACGAGCGCGACCCGCGTTTCCTGCGGCGTGATGTTGATCAGGATCTCTTCGTTCATGGTGCGATGGGGCGGTTCAGAAGGCGACGTGCGCCGCGCGCAGCAGCGCCGCGGTCTCAAAAAGGGGCAGACCCATGATACCTGAATGGGAGCCGTCGATTCGCTCGACGAATTCCGCGGCGCGTCCCTGGATCGCGTACGCGCCCGCCTTGCCGAACGGCTCGCCGGTTTCGACGTAGCGCTCGAGCGCGTCGCGCGTCGCGGGCGCGAAGCGGACTTCGGAGCGCGACAGCGCGGGCGGCATCAGCTCGCCCGTCGCGTCGATCACCGCGAGCGCCGTCAGCAC
Organism: Burkholderia sp. MSMB1498; assembly: GCF_001526245.1. NCBI lineage: Bacteria > Pseudomonadati > Pseudomonadota > Betaproteobacteria > Burkholderiales > Burkholderiaceae > Burkholderia > Burkholderia sp. MSMB1498. The sequence continues at coordinate 93,274 of NZ_LOYJ01000003.1, read as the reverse complement.
TTCGTGCGTGCGGCCGGCGAGGCGCGCGAGCATCGCGAGCGCGTCCGCGGCGTCGGCGGGCTTGCCGAGGATCGCGCCGTCGATCGTGACCGTCGTGTCGGCGACGAGCACGGGCGCGGCCGGCTTGCCGCCCGCGATGAGCCGCGCGCGCGCCGCCGCCGCCTTCGCGACGCACACGCGCAGCACGTAATGGTCGGGCGTCTCGCCCGGCAGCTCGGCTTCGAGCGCTTCGGCGTCCTCGTGCGGCGCGGGCGCGAGCAGCACGTAGCGCACGCCGAGCTGGTCGAGCAGTTCGCGGCGGCGGGGGCTTTGCGAGGCGAGGTAGACGAACGGATAGGACGGGGCGGCGGCGCGGTCGGGCATCTTCTGGGTTGTCTCGATGGACACGTGCGGCGCGTCGGGACGACGGCCGCTACGCGCGATGGTAAGGGTGATTCTGCGTGATGCTCCACGCCCGGTAAAGCTGCTCGGCGAGCAGCACGCGAACCATGCCGTGCGGCAGCGTGAGGCTCGACACGCGCAGCAGCAGCTCGGCGCGCGACTTGAGCTCCGGATCGAGCCCGTCGGCGCCGCCGATCACGAACGCGACGTCGCGGCCGTCCTGCTGCCATGCGGGAAGCGCCTGCGCGAGCTGCATCGTGGTCCAGTCGCGGCCGCGCTCGTCGAGCGCGACGACGCGCGCGTGCTTCGGCAGCGCGGCCTCGATCCGCTGCTTCTCGGCGGCCATCACGCTCTCGGCCGTGCGCGAGCCCGAGCGCAGCTCGGGCTTCACTTCGCGCAGCTCGATCCTGAGCTCGGGCGGCATCCGCTTCGCGTATTCGTCGAAGCCGGTCGCGATCCAGCCGGGCATCTTGTGGCCGACCGCGACGATGTGCAGTTTCATGGCGGCGAAAGCAATGAAAACGATGAAAAAAAGAAAGCGACGAAGGCGGTGACGGCGAGAAAGCCGACAGGCGCGACGAAACGGCGCGTCAGCGGCGGCGCGCGGCCGTCGTCTTGCGCGCCGGGCGCTCGGCGGGCGCCTCGTCGTCGTCGGATTCGTCCTCGTCGGCGCCGTCGGCCGCGCGCGCGCCGCGCGCGTTCGCCGCCACGCCGCCGAGCTTCATCCGCACGGGCTTGTCGCCCCAGATCTCCTCGAGGTTGTAGTACTGGCGCAGCGCCGGCTGCAGGATGTGGACGACGGCGTCGCCGCAGTCGACGAGCACCCATTCGCCCGTGTCCTCGCCCTCGGAGCTGACGACGTCGCCGCCCGCTTCCTTGACCTTGTCGCGCACGTTCGACGCGAGCGCCTTCGTTTGCCGGTTCGACGTGCCGGACGCGACGATCACGCGGTCGAACAGCTCGGTCAGGTGGCTCGTGTTGAACACTTTGATGTCTTGCGCCTTGACGTCTTCGAGAGCGTCGACGATCACGCGCTGGAGTTTGCGGATATCCATGGAATCAGGGGTGGTAGAGACGATGTTGGAGAATATAGGCCCACACGGCGGCGGGCACGTGCTCGGCCGACGCGTCGGGCACCCGCGCGCGGCGCGCGATGCATTCGCGCAGGTGCGCGCGGATGTCGGTCGCGGCGACGTCGAGCGAAAGCGTCGTGTCGATCAAGAGGCGCCCGGCGGGCGTCGCCTGCAGCACGTCGGCGCCGGCCTGCCGGCTCGCGATCTCGGCCGCGACGGCGGGCGACGCCGCCGCGAAGTCGAAGCCCGGCCGCGTCGCCGCGCACACGTGCGCGAAGTCGAAGAGCCGGCGCCAGTCGCGCCACGTGTCGAGGCGCACGAGCTGGTCGGCGCCGATCAGCAGCGACAGCGACGCGTCGGCGCCGAGCTGCTCGCGCCAGCGCGCGAGCGTCTCGACGGTGTAGGTCGGCCCGGCGTGCTCGATCTCGTCGGTCGCGACGCTCACGGCGACGCCCGGCAGCACGAGCGAGCCCGCCGCGGCGCGCGTCATCGCGAGCCGGTGCTCGGCCGCCGACACATCCTGCTTCTGATACGGCTGGCCGGCCGGCATCAGCACGAGCTCGGTCAGGCGCAGCACGTCGGCGAAGCGGCGCGCGAGCGCGAGATGGCCGTCGTGGATCGGGTCGAACGTGCCGCCGAGCATGCCGATGCGGCGCGGCAGCGGCGGCGGGCCCGCGTGGTCGGGATTCGGCGCGCGTCCTTTCGCGGCGGCGGCGCGGCCGGTGGCGGGGCGGCTCATGCCCAGTCGCGCGGCGCGAGGAAGTCGCTGTAGAGGCGCGCTTCCGGCGTGCCCGGCTCCGGGCGCCAGTCGTAGCGCCAGCTCGCCGTCGGCGGCATCGACAGCAGGATCGACTCGGTGCGGCCGCCGCTTTGCAGGCCGAACAGCGTGCCGCGGTCGAACACCAGGTTGAATTCGACGTAGCGGCCGCGCCGGTACGCCTGGAACGCGCGCTCGCGCTCGCCGTACGGCGTGTCGCGGCGGCGCTCGACGATCGGCAGGTACGACGGCAGGAACGCGTCGCCGACGCTTTGCAGCATTTCAAACGAGCGTTCGAAGCCGAGTTCCGAGAAATCGTCGAAGAAGATGCCGCCGACGCCGCGCGCCTCGTTGCGATGCTTCAGGAAGAAATAGTCGTCGCACCACTTCTTGAAGCGCGGGTACAGCTCGGCGCCGAACGGATCGAGCGCCGCGCGGCACGTGCGATGGAAGTGCCGCGCGTCTTCCTCGAAGCCGTAAATCGGCGTCAGATCCATGCCGCCGCCGAACCAGAACACGGGCGCCTCGCCCGGCTTCGTCGCGATCAGCATCCGCACGTTCATGTGCACGGTCGGGCAGTACGGATTGCGCGGGTGCAGCACGAGCGACACGCCGAGCGCCTCGAAGCCGCGCCCGGCGAGCTGCGGGCGCGCGGCGCTCGCCGACGGCGGCAGCGCGTCGCCCGCGACGTCGGAAAAGCCGATGCCCGCGCGCTCGAAGAACCTGCCTTCCTCGACGATGCGCGTGCAGCCGCCGCCGCGCAGCCGCTCGCCGGGGCCGCGCTGCCACGCGTCGGCGCAAAGCGGCGTGCCGTCGAACGCGCCGAGCGCGTCGGCGATGCGCGTCTGCAACCCTTGCAGATACGCGCGTACTCGGTTGACGTCGTAAGTCGAATCGGTCATCGATGTGGGGCGACATCCGCATGACGGATGCCGTCGAAAAATGCTTCTGCCGGGCATTCTAGCGAACCCCGGCAGAAGAGAGGGCGCGCCGGCCGGGAAGCCGGCGCGCGAGGAGCGGCGCGGCGCGTCAGACCGTCTTGCGGTTGAGCGCGCGGTGGCCGATGTCGCGGCGGTACTGCATGCCCTCGAAGGTGATCTGGTTGATCGCCTCGTACGCGGCCTGCTGCGCGCCGCGCACCGAATCGGCGAGGCCGACGACGCACAGCACGCGCCCGCCCGACGTGACGAGCTTGTCGCCGTCGAACGTCGTGCCCGCGTGGAATGTCACCGAATGCGCGGTTTCGGCCGGGATGCCGTTGATCCGGTCGCCCTTTCTCGGCGCATCGGGGTAGCCGTGCGCGGCGAGCACGACGCCGAGCGCCGTGCGGCGGTCCCATTCGAGCTCGACCGCATCGAGCGTGCCCGCGATCGCCTGCTCGACGACCTTCGAGAAATCGCTCTTCAGGCGCGCCATGATCGGCTGCGTTTCCGGGTCGCCCATCCGGCAGTTGAATTCGAGCGTGCGCGGGTTGCCGTCGCGGTCGATCATGAGGCCCGCGTACAGGAAGCCCGTGAAGCGGATGCCGTCCTTCTCCATGCCGCGCACGGTCGGCATGACGATCTCGCGCATCACGCGCGCGTGCATCTGCGGCGTGACGATCGGCGCGGGCGAGTACGCGCCCATGCCGCCCGTGTTCGGGCCGCGATCGCCGTCGAGCAGGCGCTTGTGGTCCTGGCTCGACGCGAGCGCGAGCGCGTTCTTGCCGTCGACCATCACGATGAAGCTCGCTTCCTCGCCGTCGAGGAATGCCTCGATCACGACGCGCGCGCCGGCGTCGCCGAGCTTGTTGCCGGACAGCATCATGTCGACGGCCGCGTGCGCTTCTTCCAGCGTCGTCGCGACGACGACGCCCTTGCCCGCGGCGAGGCCGTCCGCCTTCACGACGATCGGCGCGCCTTTCGCATCGAGGTACGCGTGCGCGGCGGCCGCGTCGGTGAACGTTTCGTAGTCGGCGGTCGGAATGCCGTGGCGCTTCATGAACGCCTTCGCGAAATCCTTCGAGCTCTCGAGCTGCGCCGCTTCCTTCGTCGGGCCGAAGATCTTCAGGCCGCGCGCGCGGAAGTGGTTGACGATGCCCGCCGCGAGCGGCGCTTCCGGGCCGACGAGCGTGAACGCGACGCCTTCGGATTCCGCGAAATCGGCGAGATCGTCGAGCGAGCTCAGATCGACGTTCTTCAGGCGCTCGTCCTGCGCGGTGCCGCCGTTGCCGGGCGCAACGTAGACGAGCTGGACGCGCGGCGACTGGGCGAGCTTCCAGGCGAGCGCATGTTCGCGGCCGCCGGAGCCGACGACGAGTAGTTTCATGGGATTCCCCGCAGACTAGAAAATAGGGCGGCCGGCGCGCGCGAGGCGGGCCGGCCGCGAGAAACGGCGGCGGCCGTCTTTCGCGCGAAAGGGCGGCCGCGCAACGCTCATTCCTCGATGACGACGGCGTTCGTGTAGACCTCCTGCACGTCGTCGAGATTCTCGAGCGCGTCCAGGAGCTTTTGCATCTTCACTGCGTCTTCGCCGGTGAACTCGATCTCGTTCTGCGGCTTCATCGTGACTTCGGCGAGCTCGGCCTTCAAGCCCGCCGCTTCGAGCGCGTCCTTCACCTTCGAGAATTCCTGCCAGTCGCACAGCACCTCGATCGAGCCGTCGTCGTTCGTGTTGACGTCGTTCGCGCCCGCCTCGAGCGCCGCTTCCATCAGCGTTTCTTCCGACGTGCCCGGCGCGAACAGGAACTGGCCGACGTGATCGAACATGAACGCGACCGAGCCGTCGGTGCCCATGTTGCCGCCGAACTTCGAGAACGCGTGGCGCACTTCGGCGACCGTGCGGGTGCGGTTGTCGGTCAGCGTGTCGACGATGATCGCCGCGCCGCCGATGCCGTAGCCCTCGTAGCGGATCTCTTCGTAGTTCGCGCCGTCCGCGCCGCCGACGCCGCGGTCGATCGCGCGCTTCACGTTGTCCTTCGGCATGTTCGCGTCGGCCGCCTTGTCGACCGCGAGACGCAGGCGCGGGTTCGAGTTCGCGTCGCCGCCGCCCAGGCGCGCGGCCACCTGGATTTCCTTGATGAGGCGCGTCCAGATCTTGCCGCGCTTCGCATCGGCCGCCGCCTTCTTATGCTTGATGTTGGCCCATTTCGAGTGACCAGCCATACTTTTCTCCGTCCGCTAGCGCGACAGGCCGCGCAGGCGTTTCAATGTGTCTGTCGTTGAGTCCGGCGGCCGCGTGAGCGGGCGAATGCCGCTTGGGCCGCGCGTTATCGAGTGGAACGTGATTTTATCACGCGGCGGTGCGCCGTTTGACGGGCAGACGGCGGGCGAGCGGCCGCCGCGCGGCGCGCGAACCGCGGCGCACCGGGGCCGCGCATCGTGCCCGCGCGCGGGCACGGCCGCGTGCGCACGGCGCGGCCGGCCGCGCTCGGCTCGACGCACGAGCCCGCGCCGGCCGCCGGCGTTTCCCGTCAGTTTTTCGTGCCGAACAGGCGGTCGCCCGCGTCGCCCAAGCCCGGGACGATGTACGCGTGGTCGTCGAGGTGCGAATCGAGCGACGCGACATAGAGCTTCACGTCCGGATGCGCGTCCTGGAACACCTGCACGCCTTCGGGCGCGGCGACGAGCGCGAGGAACATGATCCGCTCGCCCGGCACGCCGCGGCGCTTGAGCACGTCGATCGCGTGCGCGGCCGAATAGCCCGTCGCGACCATCGGATCGCACAGGATGAAGATCCGGTCTTCCAGATCGGGCAGGCGCACCAGGTATTCGACCGGGCGGTGGTCGTCGGCGCGGTACACGCCGATGTGGCCGACGCGCGCCGACGGAATCAGCTCGAGCAGGCCGTCCGACATCCCGACGCCCGCGCGCAGCACGGGCACGATCGCGAGCTTCTTGCCGGCGATCACGGGCGCGTCGACCTCGACGAGCGGGGTTTCGACCCGCTTCGTCGTGATCGGAAGATTGCGGGTGATCTCGTAGCCCATCAGCAGCGTGATTTCGCGCAGGAGCTCGCGGAACGTGCGCGTCGACGTGTCCTTGTCGCGCATGTGCGTGAGTTTGTGCTGGATCAGCGGATGGTCGAGGATGAAGAGATTCGGAAAACGGCTGTCCTGTTTCATGGAAGCGGCGGCTCAAAGGATTCTGGGACGGCGGGCGTGCCGGGTCGGCAGGCTGCGCGCGGGACAGCCGCAAGTTTACCGAAGATGAACGCTCGCGATCCGGATATTATCGGCGTTTCGACGCGCGTTTGGCGCGCGCGTTCGGTCGCAGGCGGCGGGACGGGCGCGCGTCAAGCGCCGCCCGGCTGCGCGCGGCGGCGGTTTTCGTCATGCAGGCATCGGTAAGGAACACGCTCAATGGATCTGGGAATCGCAGGACGGACCGCGCTCGTGTGCGCGGCCAGCAAGGGCCTCGGGCTCGGCTGCGCGCAAGCGCTCGCGGCCGAGGGCGCAACGCTCGTGATCGTCGCGCGCACGCGCGAGACGCTCGAGGCGGCCGCGGCCGACATCCGCGCGAAGACGGGCGCCGGCGTGACGGCCGTCGCGTGCGACATCACGACGCCGGAAGGGCGCGCGGCCGCGCTCGCCGCGTGCCCGCAGCCCGACATCCTCGTGACGAACGCGGGCGGCCCGCCGCCGGGCGACTTCCGCGATTTCTCGCACGACGACTGGATTCACGCGCTCGAGGCGAACATGCTGACGCCGATCGAGCTGATCCGCGCGACCGTCGACGGGATGATCGCGCGGCGCTTCGGGCGCATCGTCAACATCACCAGCTCGGCCGTGAAGGCGCCGATCGACGTGCTCGCGCTGTCGAACGGCGCGCGCTCGGGCCTTACCGGCTTCGTCGCGGGGCTCGCGCGCAAGGTCGTCGAGCACAATGTGACGATCAACAACCTGCTGCCGGGCCTGTTCGACACCGACCGGATCGCGACGACGCTCGCCGCCGCGGCGAAGGCGCAAGGCGCCACCGTCGACGAGCTGCGCGCGCGCCGCACGAAGGAGATTCCGGCCAGGCGCCTCGGCACGCCCGACGAGTTCGGCGCGGCGTGCGCGTTTTTGTGCAGCGTCCATGCCGGCTACATCACCGGGCAGAACTGGCTGCTCGACGGCGGCGCGTATCCCGGCACGTTCTGAAACGATTTGAGCCTGTCATGCCGGGCCCGTAAAGTAGCGGGGCGGCGCTAGCACGGCGGCGCGCCGGCCGCCGGTCAGGTTCGGCGCCGCTCGGGCGTGACCGCGCATCAGCGCACGCAAGCGGAGCGGAATCGGCCGCGACCGGCGCGCGCGGTCGGCCCGCGTCGACAGATCAGCAGAAGAGGATTCACAGATGAGCACTCCCCGCATTGCGCTGATCGCGCACGATGCGAAGAAGGACGAAATCGTCGCGCTCGCGGGCGCCTACCGGGCGGCGCTCGCGCAATGCCGGCTCGTCGCGACGGGCACGACGGGCGGGCGGATCGCGCAGGCGCACGGGCTCGAGGTCGAGCGCAAGCTGTCGGGGCCGCTTGGCGGCGACCTGCAGATCGGCGCGGAGCTCGCGGACGGGCGCGTCGACATCGTGATCTTCCTGCGCGATCCGATGACCGCGCAGCCGCACGATCCCGACATCACGGCGCTCGTGCGCGCCTGCGACGTGCACGACGTGCCGGTCGCGACCAACGTCGCGACGGCGCGCGTGCTGCTCGACGAATTGATGCGCCGGCTCGCCGCGAAGGCGTGAGCGGCGCGGCGCGCCCGAGCGGGCACGCCGGCTCGGCCGAAGCCGGTGCTGCGGCGGGTCGGGGCGAGCGGGCGGGGCGGCCGGACATCGCCGGCTCTTGAGCGTCGCGGCGTCGCGGCTTTGTTTTCGTGTCTCTCGGGTGAACTGGAGCGGCGCCCACTTACGCGCATCGAGGCTGCGCGTTGATCGTCTCCGGCGCGAGCAGCGCCCGCGTGGCGTGTCGTCGCACCGTCTCCCGGACGCGCAACCGTTCCTCGGCGGCATCGCCGCAGTTCGCCGGGTGCTCGCCGCATTTCGGCGGCGTCGCCGCCGCGGTTCGAGCGAACCGCCGCTCGCGGGCGCTGCGCGGGCGCGCTTGCCGCGGTTGCAGCATTTGCCGCGTTTGCGCCGTATTGCGCCGTATTGCGCCGTATTGCGCGACGTCATCCGCCCGCGCGGGCCGACCGCTCGATTCCGGCTCCCGCGGCGCATCCGACGCGCGTCGAAGCCGGGCCCTGCAAGCGTTCCCGCAACGCGCGACAATCATGCGACGCGACGCGAGCGCGCGCCGACAGCGCCGACAGCGCCGACAGCGCCGACAGCGCCGACGCCGTCCGACGCGCTTCGTTCCACCCGCCGGCCGTGGGCGTCGCGCTCGTCCACGCATTGCGCGCGCCCGCGCATCGCCCGGGCGCGCCAACCGATTCCGAACTCAACGCGCATCGCAACCAGGAGGAGCCAGCATGCCGAAGGCAATTCGTTACGACCAGCCGGGCGGCCCGGAGGTCATGAAGTGGGTCGACGTCGACGTCGGCGCGCCGCAGCCGGGCGAAGTCCGCATCAAGCAGCACGCGGTCGGCCTCAACTACATCGACGTCTATTTCCGCACCGGCCTCTACCCGCAGCCGCTGCCGGGCGGCCTCGGCATGGAGGCGGCGGGCGAAATCACGGAAGTCGGCGAGGGCGTGACGACGCTCGCGCCGGGCGACCGCGTCGCCTACGTCGCGCAGCCGCCGGGCGCGTACGCGCAGGAGCGCGTGCTGTCCGCCGCGAAGCTCGTCAAGCTGCCGGACGGCATCGGCTACGAAGACGCGGCGTCGGTGATGCTGCAAGGTCTGACCGCGCAATATCTGCTGCGCCGCACGTACGCGGTCAAGCCGGGCGACACGATCCTCATCCACGCGGCGGCGGGCGGCGTCGGCCTCCTTGTCTGCCAGTGGGCGAAGGCGCTCGGCGCGACGGTGATCGGCACGGTCGGCTCCGACGAGAAGGCGGCGCTCGCGAAGTCGCACGGCTGCGACCATCCGATCGTCTACACGCGCGAGAATTTCACCGAGCGCGTGAAGGCCATCACGAACGGCGCGGGCGTGCCGGTGGTCTACGACTCGATCGGCAAGGACACCTACGTCGGCTCGCTCGACTGCCTCGCGCCGCTCGGGCTTTTCGTCAGCTTCGGCAACGCATCCGGGCCGCTGCCGCCGATCGACTCGAAGGAGTTTTCGTCGCGCGGCTCGCTGTTCTTCACGCGGCCGACGCTGTTCTCGTACATCGCGAAGCGCGAGGATCTCGATCGCAACGCGGCCGAGCTGTTCGACGTGATCGCGTCCGGGCGCGTGAAGACGAGCATCCAGCAGCGCTATCCGCTCGAGAACGTCGCGCAGGCTCACCGCGATCTCGAGGCACGCCGCACGACGGGCTCGACGATCCTGCTGCCCTGATCCGCGCGCGGGCGCGTCCGTGACGCCCCCGCGTGCCGGAGCCGGCGCGCGCGCCTTCCGTTCCGCGCGCCGGCTCGTTCCATGACCGTTCGCAACGGCGCGGCGCCGCACGCGCCGGCTGCCGATGCGCGAACGGCGCGGCGCCCGAGCGCGCCGCATGCCGATTCCGACGATCCGATCCGCAGCGAACGGCGCGACGCGTCGCGCCTTCCCGCGGCGCGGCCTGTTCGCGTTTACGCGCTTTTTACATCCCCCTGCGAACCTTTGACCTGCCCTTTACACGCAATCCTCTAACGTTTCACCGGTCCGATTTGGAACACGGAGAAACAAGAATGGATGCGGTTTACATAGGCGGTCTGGCGCTTTTCACGGGGTTGATGCTCGCGCTGATCGCCGGTTGCGAGAAGCTTGCGCGATACGGTCGCGGGGGGCGTTCATGAGCTGGATGTTGTGGTTGGCGGGAACGGCGACGTTCCTGCTGTTCGCGTATCTCGTCTACGCGCTGTTGCGCGCGGAGGACATCGAATGAACGCGAACAATCTGTTGCAGGCGGCGCTTTTCATCGTCGTCCTGATCGCGGCCGCGGTGCCGGTCGCGCGTTACCTGAACCGCGTGATGGACGGCTCGTCGGCCGTCGTGCGCGTGTTCGGCCCGCTCGAGCGCGCGCTCTACCGGATCGCGGGCGTCGACCCGCAGGCCGAGATGAGCTGGAAGCAGTACGCGATCGCGACGATCGCGTTCAACGCGCTCGGCGTGCTGTTCCTCTACGGGCTGCTGCGCGTGCAGGGCCTGCTGCCGGGCAACCCGCAGGGCTTCGGCCCGATGACGGTCGACGGCGCGTTCAACACGGCCGTGTCGTTCGTCACGAACACGAACTGGCAGGACTACACGCCCGAGCAGACCGTCAGCTATCTCGCGCAGATGCTCGGCCTGACCGTGCAGAACTTCCTGTCGGCGGCCACGGGCATCGTCGTCGTGATCGCGCTGATCCGCGGCTTCGCGCGCCACACCGCGAAGACGATCGGCAACTTCTGGGTCGACGTGACGCGCGTGACGATGTACGTGCTCGTGCCGATGGCCGCGATCGTCGCCGCGCTCCTGATGAGCCAGGGCGTGATCCAGAACATGAAGGCGTACCAGGACGTGCCGACGCTGCAGACGACGGCCTACGCGGCGCCGAAGCTCGACGCGCAGGGCAATCCGGTCAAGGACGCGAAGGGCAACCCGGTCACGGTGACGACGCCCGTGAAAGCGCAGACGCTCGCGATGGGGCCCGTCGCGTCGCAGGAAGCGATCAAGATGCTCGGCACGAACGGCGGCGGCTTCTTCAACGGCAATTCCGCGCATCCGTACGAAAACCCCACGCCGTTCTCGAACTTCCTCGAGATCTTCTCGATCCTGATCATCCCGGCCGCGCTCTGTCTCGTGTTCGGCAACATGATCGGCGATCGCCGGCAGGGCGTCGCGGTGCTCGCCGCGATGACGGTCGCGCTCGCGGTCGCGATCGGCATCGAGATGAACGCCGAGCAGGGCGGCACGCCGGTGCTCGCGTCGCTGAACGTCGATCAGACGGCGAGCGCGCTGCAGGCGGGCGGCAACATGGAAGGCAAGGAAACGCGCTTCGGCATCGCGCAGACGGGCATCTTCGTCGTCGCGACGACGGCCGCGTCGTGCGGCGCCGTCAACGCGATGCACGATTCGCTCACGCCCGTCGGCGGGCTCGTGCCGATGCTCCTGATGCAGCTGGGCGAGGTGATCTTCGGCGGCGTCGGCTCCGGCCTCTACGGGATGCTCGTGTTCGCGCTGCTCGCCGTGTTCGTCGCGGGCCTGATGATCGGCCGCACGCCCGAATACGTCGGCAAGAAGATCGAGTCGTACGAGATGAAGATGGTGTCGATCGTCGTGCTGCTCACGCCGCTGCTCGTGCTCGTCGGCACGTCGATCGCCGTGCTCGCCGACGCGGGCCGCGCCGGCATCGCGAACCCCGGCCCGCACGGCTTCTCGGAGATCCTGTACGCGTTCAGCTCGGCCGCGAACAACAACGGCAGCGCGTTCGGGGGGCTCTCGGTGAACACGCCGTTCTACAACTGGATGACGGCGATCGCGATGTGGTTCGGCCGCTTCGGCACGATCGTCCCGGTGCTCGCGATCGCGGGCTCGCTCGCCGCGAAGAAGCGCATCGCCGCGACGAGCGGCACGCTGCCGACGCACGGCCCGCTGTTCGTCGTGCTGCTGCTCGGCACGGTGCTGCTCGTCGGCGCGCTCACCTATGTGCCGGCGCTCGCGCTCGGCCCGGGCGTCGAGCACCTGATGCTGTTCGTCGGCGCGCATTGAACACGCAAACGACACGAGAGGACTCGCGCACAACCAGACAACTGGATACGCGCATCTGAGGATTGCAATGACTCAACATTCCGCTACGCGATCGATGTTCGACCCGGCGCTCGTGCGCCCGGCGATCGTCGATTCGTTCAAGAAACTCACGCCGCGCACGCAGTTCCGCAACCCGGTGATGTTCTGCGTGTACGTCGGCAGCATCCTGACGACGATCCTGTGGATCGCCGCGCTGATGGGGCAGGCCGAGGCGCCCGCGGGCTTCATTCTCGCGGTGACGCTGTGGCTGTGGTTCACCGTGCTGTTCGCGAACTTCGCCGAGGCGATCGCCGAAGGCCGCTCGAAGGCGCAGGCCGCGTCGCTTCGCAGCGCGAAGAAGGACGTGATGGCCAAGAAGCTCAACGAGCCGCATCCGAAGTCGCCCGTGCGCATCACGACGGCGTCGGATCTGCGCCGCGGCGACGTCGTGCTCGTCGAGGCGGGCGACACGATTCCCGCGGACGGCGACGTGATCGAAGGCGTCGCGTCGGTCGACGAATCGGCGATCACCGGCGAATCGGCGCCCGTGATCCGCGAATCGGGCGGCGATTTCTCGTCGGTGACGGGCGGCACGCGCGTGCTGTCCGACTGGATCGTCGTCCAGGTGACGGCGAACCCGGGCGAGGCGTTCCTCGACCGGATGATCGCGATGGTCGAGGGCGCGAAGCGCAAGAAGACGCCCAACGAGATCGCGCTCACGATCCTGCTCGTCGCGCTGACGATCGTGATGCTGCTCGCGACCGCGACGCTGCTGCCGTTCTCGATGTTCTCGGTCGACGCGATGAAGGCGGGGCACGTCGTGACGATCACCGCGCTCGTCGCGCTGCTCGTGTGCCTGATTCCGACGACGATCGGCGGTCTGCTGTCCGCGATCGGCGTGGCGGGCATGAGCCGGATGATGCAGGCGAACGTGATCGCGACGTCGGGGCGCGCGGTCGAGGCGGCGGGCGACGTCGACGTGCTGTTGCTCGACAAGACGGGCACGATCACGCTCGGCAACCGTCAGGCGTCGGCGTTCCTGCCCGCGCCCGGCGTGACGGAGGCCACGCTCGCGGACGCCGCGCAACTGTCGTCGCTCGCCGACGAGACGCCGGAGGGCCGCAGCATCGTCGTGCTCGCGAAGGAGCGCTTCAACATCCGCCAGCGCGACATGGCGCAACTGCACGCGACGTTCATCGGCTTTTCCGCGCAGACGCGGATGAGCGGCGTCGACCTGGCCCCCACGGGCGCGCCGTCCGGCGCGCCGGACCGCGAGATCCGCAAGGGCGCGGCCGACGCGATCCGCCGCTACGTCGAGACGCACGGCAGCCGCTTTCCGGAAGAAGTGCGGCGCGCGGTCGACGACGCCGCGCGCCGCGGCAGCACGCCGCTCGTCGTCGCGGAAAAGCAGGGCGACGCGGCGCGCGTGCTCGGCGTAATCGAGCTGAAGGACATCGTGAAGGGCGGCATCAAGGAGCGCTTCGCCGAGCTGCGCAAGATGGGCATCAAGACCGTGATGGTGACGGGCGACAACCGGCTCACCGCCGCGGCGATCGCGGCGGAGGCGGGCGTCGACGATTTCCTCGCGGAAGCGACGCCGGAAACCAAGCTCGCGACGATCCGCGAGCACCAGGCGGCGGGCCGCCTCGTCGCGATGACGGGCGACGGCACGAACGACGCGCCGGCGCTCGCGCAGGCGGACGTGGCCGTCGCGATGAACACGGGCACGCAGGCGGCGAAGGAAGCGGGCAACATGGTGGATCTCGACTCGAACCCGACGAAGCTGATCGAGATCGTCGAGATCGGCAAGCAGATGCTGATGACGCGCGGCTCGCTCACGACGTTCTCGATCGCGAACGACATCGCGAAGTATTTCGCGATCATTCCGGCCGCGTTCGCGACCACGTACCCGCAGCTCGACGCGCTGAACGTGATGCATCTGGCCACGCCCGCGTCGGCGATCATGTCGGCCGTGATCTTCAACGCGCTCATCATCGTGCTGCTGATTCCGCTCGCGTTGAAGGGCGTGAAGTACCGCCCGCTCGGCGCGGCGTCGCTGCTGCGCCGCAATCTGTTCGTGTACGGCCTCGGCGGGATTCTCGTGCCGTTCGCCGGCATCAAGCTGATCGACATGGTGCTCGCCGTCTTCGGCTGGGTTTAAAGGAACATCGTCATGAAATCACTGTTTCGTCCGCTCATCGTCGTGTTCGTCGTGCTGACCGTCGTGACGGGGCTCGCGTATCCGGCCGTGATGACGGTCTTCGGCCAGGCCGTGTTCCCGTCGCAGGCGAACGGCAGCCTCGTCGAGAAGGGCGGCAAGATCGTCGGCTCCGCGCTGATCGGCCAGCAGTTCGACGCGCCGCAGTACTTCTGGGGCCGCCTGTCGGCGACGAGCCCGATGCCGTACAACGCGACGGGCTCGGGCGGCTCGAATCTCGGGCCGCTCAATCCTTCGCTGAAGGATCAGGTGAAGGGCCGGCTCGACGCGCTGAAGGCGGCGGGCACCGACCTGTCGAAGTCCGTGCCCGTCGATCTCGTGACGGCGTCGGCAAGCGGCCTCGATCCGGAAATCAGCCCGGCCGCGGCCGACTATCAGGTCGCGCGCGTCGCGCAGGCGCGCAAGATGCCGGAAGCCGACGTGCGCCGCCTCGTCGCGGACAATACGGCGGGCCGCCAGTTCGGCGTGCTCGGCGAGCCGCGCGTGAACGTGCTGAAGCTGAACCTCGCGCTCGACGCCGCGCAGGCCGCGCATTGACGCGCATTGACGCGCATTGACGCGCATTGACGCGCCGCGCCGCCCGCCGCCCGCCGCCGGGCCGCGCGGCGCGTTCGCGGCGGGGGGAGCGCAGGGTGGGGCGAAGCGCGGCGCGGCGTCGCAATCGACGGCGCGGCGGGAACGCCGCCGCCCGCGCCGCGGCCCCGTCGCGCCATCCGGACGACGCGCTCGACGCGTCGTCCTTTCCTTTTTGGGCGTTTTCGAACGACAATGAATTTCAGCCGCCAACCGGAGACCTCGGCCTCGCATGAACCGTCCCGATCCTGATCAGCTTCTCGACAAGATCCAGCGAGAAGAGGAAAAGCAGCAGCGCGGCAAGCTGAAGATCTTCTTCGGCGCGTCGGCGGGCGTCGGCAAGACCTATGCGATGCTGCTCGCCGCGCGCGCGCGCAAGCAGGAGGGCGTCGACGTCGTCGTCGGCATCGTCGAGACGCACGGCCGCAGCGAGACGGCGTCGCTCGTCGAAGGGCTCGACGTGCTGCCGCTCATGCAGATCGAATACCGCGGCCGCAAGATCGGCGAGTTCGATCTCGACGCGGCGCTCGCCCGCCGCCCGCAGCTCGTTCTCGTCGACGAGCTCGCGCACTCGAACGTGCCGGGCGCGCGGCACCTGAAGCGCTGGCAGGACGTGTACGAGCTGCTCGACGCGGGCATCGACGTCTACACGACCGTCAACGTCCAGCATCTCGAGAGCCTGAACGACGTGGTCGGCGCGATCACGGGCATTCGCGTGTGGGAAACCGTGCCCGACCGCGTGTTCGACGTGGCCGACGAAGTCACGCTCGTCGACCTGCCCGCCGAGGAGCTGCTGAGCCGGCTGCGCGAAGGCAAGGTCTACATGGCGCAGCAGGCCGAGCGGGCGGTGCGCAATTTCTTCCGCAAGGGCAACCTGATCGCGCTGCGCGAGCTCGCGCTGCGGCGCACGGCCGACCGCGTCGACGCGCAGATGCGCGAGTACCGCGCGGATCGCTCGATCCAGCGGATCTGGCAGGCGCGCGAGCGCCTGCTCGTGTGCGTTGGCCCAGGGCCCGAAGCGCCGACGCTCGTGCGCGCGGCCGCGCGCCTCGCCGCGAGCCTGAAGGCCGACTGGCTCGCGGTGTACGTCGAGACGCCGCGGCTCGCGCGGCTGCCCGACGCGGCCCGCCAGCGCACGCTCAACGCATTGAAGCTCGCGGCCGAGCTCGGCGCCGAGACGGCGACGCTGACGGGCGCGGACGCGGTCGCCGCGCTGATCGGCTACGCGCAGGTGCGCAACGTGTCGAAGATCGTCGCGGGCGGCTCGTCGAAGAGCGGCTTGTTGCGCCGCTTCTCGCGCCCGTTCGGCGAGCAGCTCGCGGAGCGCGCGGGCGACGTCGACCTGATGCTGATCCGCGCGTCGGCGGGCGAGGACGCGCGCGCGCCGCTCGACGCCGGCGCGCGCGCGTGGCGCGACGCGTTCTCGAGCGTCGTCGACGGCCGCTCGCCGCCGCGCAACTACGGCTATGCGGCGGCGATCTGCGCGCTGATCACGGGCGTCGCGAACCTGCTGCAGAGCCATCTCGACCTGACCAATCTCGTGATGCTGTACCTGCTCGGCGTCGTGTTCTCGGCGGTGCGCCTCGGGCGCGGGCCGGGCGTCGTGCAGTCGTTCCTGTCGGTCGCCGCGTTCGACTACTTCTTCGTGCCGCCGCGCATGTCGTTCTCCGTGACGGACACGCAGTATCTGCTGACCTTCTTCGGAATGCTGCTCACGTCGCTCGTGATCAGCCATCTGACGTCGAGCCTCACGCGCGGCGCGACGATCGCGCAGCGGCGCGAGCGGCGCACGAGCGCGATGTACGCGATGGCGCGCGAGCTCGCGGCGGCGCTCACGGCCGAGCAGATCGTCGAGATCGGCGGCCGGCACGTGTCCGAGGTGTTCCGCGCGCGCGTCGCGATCCTGCTGCCGGACAGCGGCGACAAGGTCCAGCAGAAGATCGAGAACCCGGACGAGGCGGTGACGATCACGGGGGCGGCGCTCGACATCGACGTCGGCCAATGGGTGTACGACCAGCAGAAGCCGGCCGGGCACGGCACCGACACGCTGCCCGCGGCGACGGCGCTCTATCTGCCGCTGAAGGCGCCGATGCGCACGCGCGGCGTGCTCGCCGTCGTCACGAAGGATTCGCGCGAGCTCGAGGTGCCCGAGCAGCAGCGGATGATCGACGCGTTCGCCGCGCAGATCGCGCTCGCGCTCGAGCGCGTCCACTACGTCGACATCGCGCGCGACGCGCTCGTCAACATGGAATCGGAGCGGCTGCGCAACTCGCTGCTGTCGGCGATCTCGCACGATCTGCGCACGCCGCTCACGGCGATCGTCGGGCTGTCGTCGATGCTCGCGAACGCGCGCGGCGCGCCGCGCAACGACGGCGTCGGCCCGCCCGCGCGCGAGGACGAGCTCGTCGAGTCGATCCACGACGAGGCGCTCAGGATGACGGGGATCGTCACGAACCTGCTCGACATGGCGCGGCTGCAGGCGGGCAGCCTGCAACTGAAGCGCCAGTGGTCGCTGCTCGAGGAGACGGTCGGCGCGGCGCTCGGCGCGTGCAAGCGCGTGCTCGCGCGTCATCCGGCGCGCGTGCGGCTGCCGGCCGATCTGCCGCTGCTGCAGATGGACGCGGTGCTGATGGAGCGGCTCTTCGCGAACCTGTTCGAGAACGCGGCGAAGTACACGCCGCTCGACACGCCGATCGAGATCGGCGCGGAGCGCATCGTCGACGACAGCCGGCCGTTCGTGCGCGTGTTCGTCGACGACCACGGCCCGGGGTTGCCGGCCGGCATGGAGGCGCGGATTTTCGAGAAGTTCACGCGCGGCGAGAAGGAGTCGGCGACGCCCGGCATCGGCCTCGGGCTCGCGATTTGCCGCGCGATCGTCGACGCGCACGGCGGTAAAATCGGCGCGCTCAACCGGCTCGGGCCGAACGGCCGGGTCGAGGGCGCGCGCTTCTGGTTCACGCTGCCCGTCGAGACGCCGCCGCCCGAGCCCGGCGCGGGCGACGAGGAGCCGGACGGCGAGCGGTCGGACGACGAGGCGGGCGCGGCGGGCCGCGCGGGTGAAGCGCCCTTCGGCGAGCCGCCGGCGGGCGAGCCGTCCGCCGACGCGTGTTCCCGCGCCGCGCCCGGCGAGCGCGCGGCCGACGATGTACACGCGGCCGTCGAGCGCGAAAGCGGCGAACCGGAAAGCAGCAAACCGGAAAGCGGCGAATCGGAAAGCGGCGAACCGGAAAGCGGCGAGCACGCATCCGGCGCAAGCGCCGACGCACGTTCCCGTGCCGAGCCGCGCCGAGCCGCGCCGGTGCTTGAGACTGGCCGCGGCGCCGGCGCGCCGGCGCCCGTATCCAACGAACATCCGCATGACCATGAGTGAACCGACCGTCACCGTCGTTCTGATCGAAGACGAAAAACAGATCCGCCGTTTCGTGCGCAGCGCGCTCGAGGAAGAGGGGATCGCGGTGTTCGACGCAGAAACGGGCCGCCAGGGCTTGATCGAGGCCGCGACCCGCAAGCCCGATCTCGCGATCGTCGATCTCGGCCTGCCGGACGGCGACGGCCTCGACGTGATTCGCGAACTGCGCGGCTGGTCCGAGATGCCGGTGATCGTGCTGTCGGCGCGCACGCATGAGGAGGAGAAGGTGGCCGCGCTCGACGCGGGCGCCGACGACTACCTGACGAAGCCGTTCGGCGTGTCCGAGCTGCTCGCGCGTATTCGCGCGCATCTGCGGCGGCGCAATCAGGGGGGCGCGGCCGAGTCGCCGCTCGTGAAGTTCGGCGACGTGAGCGTCGACCTCGCGCTGCGGCGCGTGTGGCGCGGCGGCGAGGTGGTCCACCTGACGCCGCTCGAGTATCGGCTGCTCGCGACGCTCGTGCGGCACGCGGGCCGCGTGCTCACGCACCGTCAGCTGCTGCGCGACGTCTGGGGGCCGACGCACGTCGAAAGCCACCACTACCTGCGGATCTACATGGCGCACCTGCGGCAGAAGCTCGAAACCGATCCCGCGCAGCCGCAGCACATCGTCACCGAGACGGGCGTCGGCTACCGGCTCGTCGGCGCGGGCTGACGCGGCGGCGTCCGCGCGCGGGGCCGCGCGTCGCGCGCAGCTGTGGCCCGCGCGCGCCGCGTTGCGTTCCGTCGCGGGGTGTTCGCGCGTCGCCTGGCGGCCGGTCGACGGCGGGAGGCGGACGGCAGACGGTCGACGCCGCGTCGCGTCGCGAAGCGTCGCCGCGCGTGCGCGCGGGCAGCCCGTCGACGGGCCCAATCGGGCGCCCCGCCGACCGCGCGCGACGCCGCCTCGCGCGTTTTTCTCTTATGCTGAGCGCTTAACCAACCCAACATAACGAGGAGGTCAGCCATGCTCGTCCGTCTACTGTGCGGTTGCGCATTGGGCATCGGCGCCGCGGCGGCGCTCGCGCAGCCGTTGCCGCCGAATCAGGCGACGACGCTCGCGAATCCGGCGTCGGTGAATTGCGAGAAGCTCGGCGGCAAGGTGGTGATCCACGACGGCCCGCGCGGCCAGTACGGAATCTGCGCGTTCAGGGACGGGCGCGAGTGCGAGGAGTGGGCGCTTTATCGCGACGATCGCTGCGTGCTGCTCGACGCGCACGGCTGGCCGATCGCGCAGCACGGCCGCAAGCCCGAATCGAAGTGACGGGGCGGCATGCCGGCGCGGCGCGATTTCGCCGGATGTCCGATGCCCGGACGCCGATCCTGCGGCGCGCGGGCGCGGCCTCGCGGGCGCGCGCAGCGCGATTGTAAGCTGCTTGTTATACTTCCGACGCCCGGGGACGACCCCGGGCCGCCGATGTACAACGGGGACGACCCCATTTGATTCACGGAGAGTCCCCGCATGCCTTGGCTGTGGCTTCTCGTCGCCGGTCTGCTCGAAATCGCATGGGCCGCCGGCCTCAAATCCTCCGAGGGCTTCACGCGTCTCGGCCCGTCCATCTTCACGATCGTCACCGCGCTCGGCAGCTTCGGCTTGCTCGCCGTCGCGATGCGCGAACTGCCGCTCGGCACCGCGTATGCGGTCTGGACGGGCATCGGCGCCGTCGGCGCGTTCATTTTCGGGATCGTGATGCTCGGCGAAGCGGTGACGCTCGCCCGGATCGCGAGCGCGTCGCTGATCGTCGTCGGGCTCGTCGGCCTCAAGCTGTCGTCGGCCGGCTGAGCGCGCAGGGTTTGCCCGCGTCGGCGGTGCGGCGGCTGCGCGCGGCGCGCGTCTATAATGAAGCGGAATCCATCTGACAACGCCCCGCCGCCGCACGCGAATCGGCGGGGCAGGCGGGTCGATGGGCCGCTTCGCCCGGGTTCGGGCGCGGTCCGCCCTCGAACCGCGCGCATTGCGCAAGGAGGCCGCACATGGTCGAAGCCATTTCGCTCGGCGCGGGGCTCGCGTGGGCGAGCGGCCTGCGCCTCTATCTCACCGTGCTGATCGCGGGCGTGTTCGCGCGCCTCGATCTCATTCATCTGCCCGACACGCTCGCGGTGCTGACGTCGCCTTGGGTGATCGGCGCGGCCGCCGTGCTCACGCTCGCCGAGTTCCTCGCCGACAAGATTCCCGCGTTCGATTCGCTCTGGGACGCGGTCCACACGTTCATCCGGATTCCCGCGGGGGCCGTGCTCGCGGCGGCCTCGCTCGGCCACGCCGATCCGACGCTTCTCGCGGTCGCGGGCCTCGCGGGCGGCACGCTCGCCGGCTCCGCGCATATCGCGAAGGCGGGCACGCGCGCGCTCATCAACCTGTCGCCGGAGCCGATCTCGAACTGGATCGCGTCGACGACCGAGGACGGGCTCGCGGTCGGCGGCCTCGCGCTCGCGTTCTTCGTGCCGCTCGTGTTCATCGCGCTGATGATCGGCTTTCTCGCGTTCTCCGCATGGGCGCTGCCGCGGCTCTGGCGCGGCGTGTCGGGCGGCTTTCGCGGGATGGCGAACCACATGGTGTCGCGGCTGAATTCGATCGGGAGCAAGCGCGATTGACGGCGGCGGGTAAAGCGATGCCGGCCGGCCGCCGTTTCGGCCCCGTCGACCTGCTGCGCCAGGCGGGGCGGATGACGCTGCGCGATTGGCGCGCGGGCGAGCTGACGCTCGTCGCGCTCGCGCTCGTGCTCGCGGTGGCGGCGCTCACGAGCGTCGGGTTTCTCGCCGACAGGCTGCGTCAGGGCCTCGAGCGCGACGCGCGCCGGATGCTCGGCGCGGACTTCGTCATACGGGCCGATCGTCCGATCGACCCGGCGTTCGCGCGCGAGGCGCGATCGCTTGGCCTCGCGACCGCGACGACCGCGATCTTCCCGAGCATGGTCGGCGCGCTCAATCCTCCCGGTTCGCCCAATTCGCCCAATTCGCCCGCCACCGCGGCCGACGCAGGCGGCCTGCCGCCCGTGCGCCTCGCGGCCGTGAAGGCCGTGTCGGCCGGCTATCCGTTGCGCGGCGCGGTCGAGATCGCGCCCGACGCGAACGCGCCCGGCCGTCCCGCCGGTTCGATTCCAGTCCCCGGCACCGTGTGGATCGACCCGTCGCTGCTCGACGCGCTGCATCTGAAGGTGGGCAATACGCTGCGCGTCGGCGAACGCTCGTTCACGATCGGCGCGGCGATCACCCGCGAGCTCGATCGCGGCTTCTCGTTCGTCAACTTCTCGCCGCGCGTGATGCTGCGCGCGGACGAGCTCGAATCGACGGGGCTCACCGGCTACGGCAGCCGCGTCACGTACCGGCTCCTCGTCGCGGGCGACGACGCGGCCGTCGAACGCTTCGCAAGCTATGCGCATGCGCGCGTCGACGGCGGCAAGCTGCGCGGCGTCGCGCTCGAATCGCTGCAGGAAGGGCAGCCGCAGGTGCGGCAGACGCTCGACCGCGCGCGCCATTTCCTCACGCTCGTCGCGCTGCTGACTTCGCTCCTTGCGGCCGTCGCGATCGCGATGGCCGCGCAGCGCTACATGCGCCGCCATCTCGACGGTTGCGCGGCGATGCGCTGTCTGGGCGCGAGCCGCCGCACGCTGTCGGCGCTGTTCGCGATCGAATTCGCGCTGCTCGGCGTGGCGGGCGGCGTCGCGGGCGCGGCGCTCGGCTACGTCGGCCATCTCGTGCTGCTGCGCGCGCTCGGCAGCCTGATCGACGTCGTGCTGCCGCCGCCTTCGGTGTGGCCGGCGGCGATCGGCGTCGCGACGGGGCTCGTGCTCTTGCTCGGCTTCGCGCTGCCGCCGCTCGCGCCGTTGACGCGCGTGCCGCCCGTGCGCGTGCTGCGCCGCGAGTGGGGCGAGGCCGGCCGCATCGCATGGGCGGGCTACGCGGCGGGCATCGCGCTCTTCGCGGCGCTCCTGATCGCAGCGGCGGGCAACCTGACGCTCGGCCTCATCGTCGCGGGCGGCTTCGCGGGCAGCCTCGTGCTGTTCGCGCTCCTCGCGCGGCTCGCGCTCTTCGCGGCCGCGCGGCTCGTGCGCGACGGCCGCGTCGCGGCGGGGCTCGGCTGGCGCTACGCGCTCGCGTCGCTCGATCGGCGCGGCGCCGCGAGCGCGCTGCAGATCACCGCGCTCGCGCTCGGCCTGATGTGCCTGCTGCTCATCGCGATCACGCGCAACGATCTCGTTGCCGGCTGGCGGCAGTCGACGCCGCCCGATGCGCCGAACCAGTTCCTCATCGACATCCAGCCCGACCAGCGCGACGAAGTCGTCCGCTATCTCGCGGCCAACGGCATCGCGAACCCGGCGCTGTCGCCGATGGTGCGCGGGCGGCTCTTGTCGGTGAACGGCAAGCCGGTGAATCCGGACGACTACAAGAACGACGATGCGCGCCGCCTCGTCGACCGCGAATTCAACCTGTCGTACACGACGCAACTGCCCGGCGACAACCGGATCGTCGCGGGCGACTGGTTCGGCGCATCGAACGCCCCGCAGATCTCGATCGAGGCGGGGCTCGCGAAGACGCTTGGCGTGAAGGCGGGCGACACGCTGCGCTTCGACGTGACGGGCCTCACCGTCGAGGCGCCCGTGACGAGCGTGCGCAAGCTCGACTGGGGCACGTTCCGCGTGAACTTCTTCGTGCTGATGCCGCCCGCGGCGCTGCGCGAGTTCCCGGCGATGTACATCACGAGCTTCCATTTGCCGCTCGCGCGGCAGCGCGTGCTCGACGGCCTGATCGCGCGCTATCCGAACCTGACCGCGATCGACGTCGCGCCGATCCTCGCGCAGCTCGAGCGCGTGCTGCTGCAGGTGATCGGCGCGGTGCAGTTCCTGTTCGGCTTCACGCTCGCGGCGGGCGTGCTCGTGCTGTACACGGCGCTCGCCGGCTCGCGCGACGAGCGCGTGCGCGAGGCCGCGCTGATGCGCGCGCTCGGCGCGTCGCGCGCGCAGATCGTCGCGGTGCAGCGCGCGGAGTTCATCGTTGTCGGCGTGCTCGCGGGCGCGATGGCGGCGGCGGGGGCGCTCGCGGTCGGCGCGGTGCTCGCGTCGCGCGTGTTCGATTTCGCGCTTTCGCCGGACCCGTGGCTCGTGCCGGCCGGCATCGCGGCGGGCGTCGCATGCGCGGGCGCGGCCGGTTGGCTCGGCCTGCGCGGCGTGCTGCGCCGCCCGGCGCTTCAATCGCTGCGCGATGCATGAATCGCGCGCACGCGGTATCTTCGGCGATCCGCTTTTCGTTTTCTTGTTTGTTCCATTCGACTGATGTCCGTATGACCGATGCAACCAATGACGCGCCGTCGCAGCCGACGGCGTTCGAACTCGTGGGCGGCGAGGCGCGCGTGCGCGAGCTCGTCGACCGCTTCTACGACCTGATGGACCTCGAGCCCGAATTCGCGGGCATTCGCGCGCTGCATCCGCCGGCGCTCGACGGCTCGCGCGACAAGCTGTTCTGGTTCCTGTGCGGCTGGCTCGGCGGGCCCGATCACTACATCGAGCGCTTCGGCCATCCGCGGCTGCGCGCGCGGCATCTGCCGTTTTCGATCGCGTCGCACGAGCGCGACCAGTGGCTGCGCTGCATCGCGTGGGCGATGGAGGACGTGGGGCTCGACACGCCGCTGCGCGAGCGGCTGATGCACGCGTTCTACGAAACGGCCGACTGGATGCGAAACCGTCCCGGCTGAAATTCCGGTACGCTTCGGTGCGCGCCGCGCGAAATTGCGCCTGTCGCGGCGCGCGCGCCGCGCCGCATACTGATCGCTTCCGATCACCGATAACGATATCCGAGACTCCCACATGGCCACTCAAGCCCTCTTTCGCGAAGACGCCTATCTGACGCGCTGCGATGCGCTCGTCACGGCCGTCGACGAAGCCGGCATCCACCTCGATCGAACCGTGTTCTATCCGCTCGGCGGCGGCCAGGCGGGCGACAGCGGCACGCTGACGCTCGCGGGCGGCGCGACGCTCTCCGTCGCCGACACGCGCAAGGCGAAATTCGAAGGCGCGACGCCCGACGATGCTGTGCACGTGCTCGCGCCGGGGCAGGACGCGTTCGCGGCGGGCGTGAAGCCGGGCGACGCGCTCGTCGCCGAGATCGACTGGGCGCCGCGGCTCCGGCGGATGCGGCTGCACACGGCAAGCCATCTGCTGTGCGCGGTGCTGCCGTACCCGGTCGACGGCTGCAGCGTGACCGCCGATTACGTGCGCGTCGATTTCGCGACGGTCGAGCCGATCGACCGCGAGCACGTGGAGGCGCGCCTGGCCGAGCTTGTCGGCGGCGCGCATCCGGTGACGACCGAATGGATCACCGACGACGAGATGGCCGCGCGCCCGGAGCTCGTGCGCACGATGAGCGTGAAGCCGCCGATGGGGCTCGGGCGCGTGCGCCTGTTGCGGATCGGCGGCGTCGACCTGCAGCCGTGCGGCGGCACGCACGTGCGCAACACGGCGGAGATCGGCGGGCTGCGCGTCGCGAAGCTCGAGAAGAAGAGCGCGCGCACGCGCCGTCTCGTGCTGGAGCTCGCATGACGGCCCCGCACGCGGACAGCGGCGCGCGCGAGGCCGCGGCGCTCGAGCCGCGCGCGCGCGACGTGCTCGATTTCTGGTTCGGCGCGCCCGGCGATCGGGCGTTCGGCACGGCGCGCAAGATGTGGTTCGGCGGCGGCCCGGCGCTCGACGCGCGACTGCGCGAGCGATTCGGCGCGCTCGTCGACGCGGCGAAGGCGGGCGATCTCGACGCATGGGCGCGCACGCCGCTCGGCGCGCTCGCGCTCATCGTCGTGCTCGATCAGTTCTCGCGCAGCATCCACCGGGGCACGCCGGCCGCGTTCGCCGCCGATCGCGCGGCGCTCGCGCACGCGAAGGCGCTCGTCGCGTCGGGCGGCGACCGCGCGCTGCCGACGGGCCATCACCGCGCGTTCGCGTATTTGCCGTTCGAGCACGACGAATCGCCCGACAGCCAGCGCGAAGGCGTGCGCCTGTGCGCGCAGATCAAGGGCGAGGCAGGCTGCGCCGGCTATCACGACTTTGCGCTGCGCCATGCGGCCGTGATCGAGCGTTTCGGGCGCTTTCCGCACCGCAACGCGATCCTCGGCCGGCCGTCGAGCGACGAGGAAGTCGCGTTCCTGAAGGAACCCGGCTCGTCGTTCTGAGCGAGTCCGAACGCGCGCGGCCGTGCCCGCGCGCTGCGCGTCCGGGGCGGGCTCGGCGCTCGTCCGGTGCCCGTCCGACGCGCCCGGCCGGCGTCTTCGCGAACGATGCGCCGCGCCGCGAGCGCTCGAAAAACGTGCGCGCCGTTCGATATAAATCGCGCTATCCATCGCGCTTTTTGCGTTGCTATCGTGAGATCCAACGACGGCGGGCGGCCGCCGCAGCCGGCCCGGCCGCCCGTCTCCCACCTTGTGAGGCCGATACCATGCCCGAGCTGCTCGAGCTGACCGCCTGCTCGCTTGCCGAACGATTCGAGAACCGCAGCGTGACGCCCGCCGATTATGCGGACGCGCTCATCGACCACATCGCCCGTTGGGAGCCGCATCTGAACGCGCTGTGCCGCTTCGATCCGCAGCGCGTGCGCGAACAGGCGCTCGCGTCGACCCGCCGCTGGGCGGCGGGCGCGCCGTTGAGCGGTATCGACGGCGTGCCGGTGACGATCAAGGAGCTGATCGCGACCGAGGGCGACCGGCTCGCGCAAGGCTCGGCCGCGGCCGCCGACGCGCCGCCCGCCACCGTCGACGCGCCCGCCGCGATGCGGCTGCGCGAGGCGGGCGCGGTCGTGATCGGCAAGACGACGGTGCCCGATTACGCGATGCTGTCGTCGGGGCTGTCGAGCCTGTACGGCACCACGCGCAATCCGTGGCGGCTCGATCTCAATCCGGGCGGCTCGAGCAGCGGCGCGGCGGCGGCGGCGGCGGCGGGCTACGGGCCGCTGCACGTGGGCACCGACATCGGCGGGTCGATCCGGCTGCCGGCCGGCTGGTGCGGGATCGTCGGCTTCAAGCCGTCGAACGGGCGGATTCCGATCGATCCGTACTACACGGGCCGCTGCGCGGGGCCGATGACGCGCACGCTCGACGATGCGGCGCTGCTGATGCGCTTCCTGTCGCGCCCGGACCGGCGCGACGCGACGAGCCTGCCGCCCGAGACGATCGACTGGGCGATCGCGCCCGCCGACGTGACGGGCATGCGGATCGGCCTGATGCTCGACGCCGGCTGCGGGATCGCGCCGGAACCGGAGATCGTCGCGGCGGTGGAGGCGGCGGCCGAGCGCTTCGCCGCGCACGGCGCGCGGGTCGTCGAGGCGCCGCCCGTGCTGTCGCGCGCGATGCTCGACGGCCTCGACCGCTTCTGGCAGGCGCGCCTGTGGGCCGACCTCGAACGGCTGCCGGACGCGGCGCGCGCGCGCATCCTGCCGTACATCCTCGCGTGGGCGGGGCAGGGCGCGAAGGTGTCGGGCGTCGACGCGGTGCGCGGCTTCGGCGCGACGTTCGAGATGCGCGCGGCCGCCGCACGCCTGTTCCAGTCGGTCGACGCGGTGCTGTCGCCGACCAATGTCGTCACCGGCTTCCCGGCCGAATGGGCGGGGCCGACCGACGATCCGGCGCGGCCGTTCGAGCACATCGCGTTCACGGTTCCGTGGAACATGGGCGAGCAGCCGGCGCTGTCGATCAATTGCGGCTTCGCGCGCAACGGAATGCCGATCGGCCTGCAGATCGTCGGGCCGCGCTTCGCCGATCGCCTCGTGCTGCAGCTCGGCAAGGCGTACGAGGATTGGCGCGGAGAGATGCCGCGCTGGCCCGCGCCGCCTCACTGACGCGGCCGCGCGCCGCGCGCCATGTACCGCGCGCCGCCGTGCGCGTTGCGCCGGCTTTTCGCTTCCCCATCCTGACACCGCATCCGGTTCGGCGGCGGGCGCCGCTCGCGCCGCGCCCGCGGCTGGTATCGTCGCCGCTTCGATCGAGGACACGCCATGGAAGACCTGCTTGAACCCGCGTACCAGCCGGCGTCCGGCGACACGTCCGCGCCGGCCGGCCCGGCCGCGACGCGCGCCGACGCTCGCCGCAACGTCGCGGCGGTCGCGCTCGGCAACGCGGTCGAGTTCTTCGACTTCGGCACCTATGCGACGTTCGCGGTGATGATCGGCCACACGTTCTTTCCGTCGGAGAGCGCGTTCACGAGCCTATTGCTGTCGGTGTCCGTGTTCGGGCTCGGCTTCGTCGTTCGGCCGTTCGGCGCGCTCGTGATCGGCGCGTACGCGGACCGGGCGGGCCGCAAGTCCGCGATGATGCTGACGCTCGCGATGATGGCGGTCGGCACGGGCGCGATCGCGGTGCTGCCGGGATACGAGACGATCGGCGTGGCCGCGCCGATCCTGCTCGTCGTCACGCGGCTGATCCAGGGGCTCGCGTGGGGCGGCGAGGCGGGACCCGCGACGACCTACATCCTCGAGGCTGCGCCGCCCGGGCGGCGCGGCGCGTACGCGTGCTGGCAGGTCGCGACGCAAGGCTTCGCGGCGGTCGCGGCGGGGCTCGCGGGCTACGTGCTCACGCTCGCGCTGCCCGAGGCCGACCTGTACGCATGGGGCTGGCGCGTGCCGTTCGCATTCGGCCTGCTGGTGCTGCCGATCGGCATCTATATCCGCCGCCGGCTGTCCGACACGATCGACGCGCACGGCGCGTACGGCTCGACGCGCGCGATCCTGCGCGAGCTGAACGCGCGGCATCGGCGGCCGATCGCGATCGGCCTGATGATCCTGCTCGGCAGCACGATCACGCAGTATTTCCTCAATTACATGACGACGTTCGCGCTGACCGAGCTGCATCTGCCGGGCGGCGTCGCGATGCTCGCGACGCTTGCGACGGGCGCGGCGCTCGCCGTGTGCTCGCTCGCCGGCGGCAGCCTGTCGGATCGCTTCGGACGCCGCGCGATCCTGATCTGGCCGCGCGTGCTGCTGTTGCTGCTGATCTTCCCGGCGCTGCAACTGATCGTGTCGCATCCGACGCCCGCCGTGTTCCTCGCCACGCTGACCGTGCTGTCCGGCCTGCACGGCATGAGCGGCGCGGCGCTCATCGTGCTGATCGCGGAAAGCTTCCCGCAGCGCGTGCGCTCGACCGGATTCTCGATCGTCTACGCGCTCGCCGTGTCGCTGTTCGGCGGCACCGCGCAAAGCATCGTCGCGTGGCTCATCGGCGCCACGGGCAATCCGATGGCGCCGACGGGCTACCTGCTCGTCGCGAACGCGATCTGCATCGCGGCCGGCTGGCTCGCCGCCGAGACCTGGCCGGGCCGCCGCGCCGCGCGGTAGGACGCGCACCGTCGTTCTCCTTTCCTCGATGTCTTCCCGTCACGCAGGAATCCGGATGAAATATCGACGACTCGGCGGACTCGCGCGCGCCGGGCGCTGCGCGGCGCTTTGCGTCGGATTCGGCTACGGCGCGGCCGCGCCGGCGCAGAGTTCGGTGACGCTGTACGGCCTGCTCGACGCGGGCGTCCAGTACAAGACGCATGCGAACGCGGCCGGCGACGGCGCGCTCTCGTCGAACAACGCGAGCACGTCGTATCCGTCGCGCTTCGGGCTGCGCGGCAGCGAGGATCTCGGCGGCGGTTATCGCGCGATCTTTCAGCTCGAGAACGGCTTTTCGCTCAGCAACGGCGCGTTCGCGGCGGCGAACACGCCGTTCAACCGGATCGCGCTCGTCGGCCTGACGAGCGATCGTTTCGGATCGCTGACGTTCGGCCGCCAGTACGGCGTCCAGTACGACAAGACGGTGCTCTACGAGCCGACGCTCTTCAACAACTATTCGATCTTCTCGCTGAACATGATTCCGCCTGCGACCGTGCGGCTCGACAATTCGATCAAGTACGCGTCGCCGGACATCGCGGGCGTGAACGTCGAGGCGATGTACGGCTTCGGTCAACAGTGGCCGGGCAACGCGGACGCGGGCCGCTACTGGGGCGTCGCCGCCGAATACAAGCTCGGCGAGTTTTGGGCGCGCGCCGGCTACGAGGAAGTGCGCGGCACCGTGAGCGGCGCGCTCGACCGCTCGGGCGCCGCCGACCGTCGCGCGAGCGTGGTCGCGCGCTACGCGTTCGACCGCTTCACGGTGTCGGGCGGCGTCGTGGCCGTGCGCGGCTCGCTGCAGGCCTCGCCGAACGGCGACATCTACTGGGCGGCGGCGCAGTACATGCCGACGCCGGCGTTGAAGCTGATCGTCGAAGGCGGCCGCTACGCGTTCAAGGAAGGCGGCGGCCGGCCGACGCTCGTCAATGCGTCGGTGCTGTACTGGCTGTCGAAGCGCACCACGGCGTACGTGACGACGGGCTACGCGATCAACGGCGGCGGTAGCGACTTCGGCGTCAACAACTATACGGCGGCGCCCGCGCCGGGAATGACGCAGCTTGCGGCGGGCACGGGGCTCATCGTGCGGTTCTGACGGCGGCCGCGGGGGCTGCTGCGGGTGCCGCCGCGGCCGTGGCGAGCGCGGCCCGAACCCCTTTGCACGACGAGCCGTCAGCCTTTCTCGCCGAATCCGGCGTCTTGCCGTTGCCGCGCCATCGCTTCCTTCAGCATCTCGACGCACGTGTTCACCGCGATCGACCGCGGCCGATACCGATATACGCAAAGCGCGACGCTGACCTGCCGCAGCTCGGCGTCGGCGATCGGCACCGCATGCAGGTCGGTGTCGTCGGCGGGCGCGGCGCCGTTCGCGCCGGGCGGCGTGAAGCACGGCAGGATCAGCAACGCCGCGCCCTGCCGCGCGAGCGCCTTTTGCGTTTCGAGCGAGCAGGTCGTGAACAGTGGCTCGAGCGTGACGCCGGAGCGCTTCGCGATCCGTTCGAGCGCCTGGCGCACGCCGAACGCCGCGTCGGGAATCGCGAGCGGCTGGTCGACGAGTTCCGCGAGCGTGACGCGCGCGCGCGCGCTCAGCGGGTGCGTCGGCGGCACCAGCACGCGATGCGACAGATCGACGGCGTCGAGAATCTCGACGTCCGCCCGGTGCGGCAGATAGAAGCCGACGCCGAGATCCGCGCGGCCCTGGCAGAGCGCGTCGAGCGTGTGCTGCGCGCTCGCGACCGTGATGTCGAAGCGGATGCGCGGATGGCGTCGCGTGAATTCGGCGAGCACGGGCGCGAGCAGCCCCGACACGATGCCCTCCGACGCATAGACCGACACCGATCCGACGTCGAGATTGCGCCGCGCCGAGATCAGCGTCTTCACTTCGTCGAGCTCGCGCAGCACGGAATCGATGCGCTCGGCGAGGAATTCGCCTTCGGCGGTCAGGCGAATGCCGCGCGGTCCGCGCTCGAGCAAGGGCGCGCCGAAGTGGTGCTCCAGTTGCTCGATCTGGCGGCTGATCGCGGTCGGCGCGACGTGCAGCCGCTCGGATGCCTTGCGCAGCGACGCGCAGTGCGCGAGTTCCTGGAAGTAGCGAAGTGTGCGGAGTTGCATGAGGCCGTCCGGTTGGGCAAGCGCGAGAAGGCGCCGACCGACGGGCGGAGCAATTCCCGTACCGGGCCGGCGGATGCGGACGCGGCCGGGCACGGCCGGGGCCGCGCACGGACGGCGCGAACCGCAACAGCATAGGGCACGGCGAACGCCGCGAAAATGGGGGAAACGGCGCGTGGCGGAGTCGCCGCGCGCCGCGGGCATTACGGGCGGGTGCTCGTCGCGGCGGGCGGCGCCGGCGTGCGCACGTAGACGCGTAGCATTTCCTGCTCGTCGCCCGGACGCGCGCCGGACCAGAACGGCTTCCAGTGGCCGCCGAGCACAGGCGGGCTCGCGCGCGTGCCTTGCACGATGAGCCACGTGCACGCGCTTTCGTTCGGTTGCGCGACGGGCTGGTGCCGGACGCCGGAGAAGTAGTAGAGCATCGGCGCTTCCGACTCGCCGAGATCGACGCTCGCCATGCAGTCGCCGTCGTTCCATTCGAGCGCGAGCTGGCGGTTCAAATCTTCGAACACCGAACGATAGCTCTTCGCGACGTCGAGCCAGGGCAGCAGCAGCGTGTAGACGAGCGCCCACGCGACGAGCGCGCCCATCGCCCACGACAGCGCGCCGCGCCACTTGCC
Source organism: Burkholderia sp. MSMB1498 (assembly GCF_001526245.1). Classification (NCBI taxonomy): domain Bacteria; kingdom Pseudomonadati; phylum Pseudomonadota; class Betaproteobacteria; order Burkholderiales; family Burkholderiaceae; genus Burkholderia; species Burkholderia sp. MSMB1498. Next base: position 62,063 of record NZ_LOYJ01000003.1, on the reverse strand, counting down.
CGCGAGCCGCAGCGACGGCAGCAGGCCGACCCAGCCGATCGTGATCGCGAGCGCCGACAGCACGAGCGCGGGCTCGATCGGCATCGTCCAGTCGAGCGGCAGCCAGCGGCCGAGCCAGTGCAGGCCGTCGCGCGAGCCGTTCTGGTCGGACATCAGCGACCAGACGACCCACACGAGCGCCGCGGCGGCGCCGAACAGCAGCCGGCTCGCGTAGTCCCACGCGGTGTGCAGCCGCTGCGGCAGGCGCGGGATCGCCTGCGCGGCGACGAGCGCGAGCGGCGCGATGAACGGCAGGATGTACAGCTGGCGCGACGTCGCGGAAACGTGCAGCACGACCATCCCGATGCCCGCGAACGCGATCGGCAGCGCGACGCGCGGCGCGCGCCATTCGCGCCAGAGGCCGCGCGCGAACGCGACGAGCGCGAGCGGGCCGACCGGGAAGCCGACCGTCAGCAGCGCGCGCCAGATGAAGAGCGGCTTGTCGTTTTCGGCGCCGAGCGTCGGCACGGAGAAGCCGAAGAAGCGGCCGACGTTGTTTTCCCAGAACCAGACGAGGAACAGCGATTCGGAGCGCAGGTACAACGCGGCCGGCCAGATCAGCGCGAACGGCGCGCACACGAGCGCGGCGAGCGCGAGCGAGCGGAAGAACGCGCGGCTGCGGCAGGCCGGATAGAGGATGAGCGCCGCCGCGACCGTCGCGCCGAACACGAGCGGCACGAAGAGGCCCTTCGACATCAGCGCGACGCCGACGCCGAGGCCGAAAAGCGGCGCCGCGAAGCGGTTCGCGGGCGGCCGGTGCGCGGCGTCGGCGTCGTTCGCGCCGCCCGCGTGGCGGATCACGAGTTCGAGCAGTCCGCAAAAGCCCATCGCCGTGCCCGCCATCAACGCGACGTCGGTCATCAGATCGTGCGCGTGCTTGATGACGACGAGCGAGCCCGCGAACAGCGCGACGGTGCCGATCACCGGCAGCTCGAGCCAGCGCGTCGCGCCGGTCGCGATGCGCGCGGCGCGCGCGGCGAAGCCGAACGCGAGCGCGGCGAAGAGGGCGCTTGCGAGCCGCGCCGCGTCGTGCAGCGGCAGATAACGGGAAAAGAGCCACGCGAGGCCGGTGGCGACCCAATCGTACAGCGGCGGCTTTTCGAGGAACGGCTGCCCCGCGTTGGTCGGCACGACGAAGTCGCCGCTTTCGAGCATGTGCTGGATGATGCCGAACGTATAGGTCTCGTCCTGCTTCCACGGATCGTGGCCGAGCACGCCCGGCAGCAGATACGCACAGAGCACGGCCGCGACGACGAGCCATGCGCGCAGGCCGGTGAGCGGTGCGCGCGCGGCGGCGGGGCCGCGCGCATCGGCGGTGCGGCCGCCTGCCGCGCCGGCCGTGTGCGGCGCGCCGACGGCGAGCGCGACGGACGACGAATCGGCTTCGGACGGAAGGACGTGACGAGTCGACGCGTGCGCGCGCGCGCGCCGGCCGCCGGGCGTTGCATTTCCCTGCATCGGGGTGATCTCTTCGAGTGCGCCGGCCAGGCTGCGTGGGCCCGGCCGATTTCGTGGCCGCGAGGTGGCGGGTAACGGACGTGCTGCGGCGTAGGCCGCGATTATCGTTAGTAGACCACGAGACTATTACGAACGTTTACGAAAATTGTTATGAAACGCTAAAGATTGCGGAGAATTGTGAAGATTTGTGTAACTGACGCCGCGCGGGGCCGTTCCGTAGATCGTGTCAGGCCCGCAATGCACGGCGGCCGACGCGGGTAAGGCCGCCCGGCGGCCTCGGGCTTCGGGGCTTGTCCGAGCGTGCGGGCAAGCGCGGGAAACCGTTCGAAGCCCGAAAGCGTGCTGATTGCGCCGACCGCCGATCACCGTATGCTGTCGCCGCCTGCCGCCTGCCGCCTGCCGCCTGCCGCCTGCCGCCTGCCGCCTGCCGCCTGCCGCCTGCCGCCTGCCGCACACTATCCACCGCGCACCGTGCACCGTGCACCGCCCACCGCCCACCGCCCACCGCCCACCGCCGGTCGGCGATCGCCGGTCAGCGGCGCGCGACGCGTCAGCGCCCGCCGCCGACGTCGAGCAGCGCGCCCGTCACGTACGACGCCGCGTCGCTCAGCAGCCAGACGATCGCTTCGGCAATTTCGTCGGCATTGCCCGCGCGGCCGAGCGGCGTCTGCGTGCCGAGCCGCTCGGCGCGGCCGGGCTGGCCGCCGCTCGCGTGGATGTCGGTCGTGATGAGGCCGGGCCGCACCGCGTTCACGCGCACGCCGTGCGGGCCGAGCTCTTTTGCGAGGCCGAGCGTCAGCGTGTCCACCGCGCCCTTCGAGCCCGCATAGTCGACGTATTCGTTCGGCGAGCCGAGCCGCGCGGCGATCGACGACACGTTGACGATCGCGCCGCCCGCGCCGCCGCGATCGGTCGACAGCCGCCGCGCGGCCTCGCGCGCGCACAGATACGCGCCGAGCACGTTGATGTCGAACACGCGCCTGAGGCGCGCGGCGTCCATGTCGGCGAGCGGCAGCGACGGCGCGACGATCCCCGCGTTGTTGACGAGCGCGTCGAGCCGGCCGAACGACGATTGCATCGCGTCGAACATGCCGATCACGTCGGCTTCGTTCGCGACGTCGCCGCGCACGACGCACGCTTGCGCGCCCGCGGCACGCACCGCGTCGGCGGTCGCGTCGGCGGCGGCCGCGTCGCGCGCGTAGTTGATGCCGATCGACCAGCCGCGCGCGGCGGCCGCGAGCGCGGTCGCGCGGCCGATGCCGCGGCTCGCGCCGGTGATGAGAACGACTTTGGACGGCGTGCTCGTCATCGCTTGGACCTCGGCCCGCGCGCGATGCGCTCGGGCGGAAAAGGGGACGGGGCGGGACAAGGCGGCCGCGCTTCGAGTGCGCCGCATTCGCAGCGTGATTGCGCGATCGCTGCATGACGTGGTTGACCGAAGCGCTCGACCGGAGCGCTCAACTGAAGAACCAGCCGACCGAGGCGCTCGACCGAAACAGCTGACCGGAGCGACGGACGCGGCCGGCGGCGCGAAGCGCCGAGCGCGCATCGACACGACTGGAAAAGCCGGGCGATGCGCCGCACCGCACCGCGACGCGCGCCCGCGCGGCGTCGCGCCGGCTCAGGCTTCCTGCTTCGACACGAACGCCCATTTGTCGCGCGCGGGCGGTCGATACTGACCGAGCCGATCGATGAGCGCATCGGGCGCGGCGTCGATGCAAAGCGCGTCAAAGTACGTGCGCTGCATGAAGCCTTCGTCGACCGTGTGCTTGAGGAGCGTGATGAGCGGTTCGTAGAAGGCGTCGACGTTGTAAAGCGCGACGGGCTTGCGGTGATAGCCGAGCTGCGCCCACGTATAGACCTCGAAGAACTCTTCGAGCGTGCCCGCGCCGCCCGGCATCGCGACGAACGCGTCGGCGAGCTCGGCCATCATCTTCTTGCGATGATGCATGTCGGGCACGACGTGCAGCTCGGTCAGGCCGGTGTGGCCGACTTCCTTGTCGAAAAGCAGCTCCGTGATGACGCCGATCGCGCGCCCGCCGGCGGTGATCACCTCGTCGGCGATCACGCCCATCAGGCCGACGCGCCCGCCGCCGTAGACGAGCGTGAGGCCGGCTTGCGCGAGCGCGCGGCCGAACGCGCGCGCCGCTTCCGTGTAGACGGGCTTGACGCCGTTGGCCGAGCCGCAATAGACGCAGACGCTCTTCATTGCTTCGCGTCCTTGCGCGGCGAGCCGTCGCGCGGCGGCAGGTAGTCGTGGAATTCGCGTTTCGGCAGCTTGCCCGACACGAGATCGTCGAAGATCTGCCGCGAGCGGCCGCGCAGATACGGCGCGATCACCGAGATCACGTGCATGCTGACCTGGTGCAGCTCCTCGCGGATCGCGTCCTGATCGTTGTACTTGCGCGGATGCATCACGTACTGATACGACAGCCAGTAAGTGGCGATCACGGCCATGTTGGTTGCGATCACCTCGATCTCGGCGGGCGTCGCGACGAGCTCGCCGTCGGCCGCGAGCAGCTCGCACATCTCGCGCGCGAAGCGCACCTTGTGGCTGATGATCTGCTTGAAGTGCGTCTCGAGCGTGCGGTTGCGCGCGAGCAGATCGTTCAGATCGCGATAGAGGAAGCGATAGGTCCACATGAAGTCGGCCATGTACTGCAGGTACGACCACGTTTCGTCGATCGTCGGCCGATGATCTTCGGGAAAACGCAGGCGCCGTTCGATCTGCTGCTCGAACTGCGCGAAGATGCTGTTGATGATGTCGTCCTTGTTGCGGAAATGGTAGTACAGGTTGCCTGGGCTGATTTCCATTTCCTCGGCGATCGTCGTCGTCGTGACGTTCGGCTCGCCGATCTCGTTGAAGAGTTTCAACGACAACTCAAGAATCCGTTCGCGCGTGCGGCGGGGAGGTTTGGCTTCCATGTCGTCCGGCCCTGTGTTTGCCGGACAGGCGGGCGCTGCGAGTACTGCTGCGTGAATCGTAGTCCGGCTCGGGTTGCTGTTTTGAAGGCTGTCGGCCGATTATAAACCGCTACCTTGCGCGTCCGGGGTATTTCGTCATCGGGGCATACCCGGCCGTGTTGCATCGCACACGAAGGCGGAGGGCGCACGGTGCGCGCCGCGCCGGATGCCGCCGGCGGCAGCGGAACCGCCGGCCGCCTAGCCGCCGGCGAGCCGGTGCCAGACGAGCGGGCCGAGTATGAGGCCCCAGGTCGTCACGCACGTGCAGAGCGCGACCGTGACGGCCGCGCTGCCGAGATCCTTCGCGCGCTTCGACAGCTCGTGGCGCTCGAGCGAGATCCGGTCGATCGCCGTCTCGACGCTAGAGTTCAGCAGCTCGACGATCAGCACGAGCAGCACGGTGCCGATGAGGAGCGCGCGCGAGCCCGGCTCGACGGGCACGAATGCCGCGATCGGCAGCATGATCGCCGCGAGCGTGAGCTCCTGCCGGAACGCGCTCTCTTCGCGGATCGCGACGCGAAAGCCGTTGTACGAGTTCTTGAGCGCGTACCACGCGCGCATCAGGCCGCGATTGCCCTTGTACGGATTGTGCGGCAGCGCGAGCGGATCGTCCGGGCCGAGCGGCTCGTGCGCATCGGGCGGCTCGTGCGTTTCAGACGGCGCGAGCCGGACGTGGGCGGGACGCGTCGCGCCGGCGCGCGCGGCCGGCTTTCGCGACGGGCTGACGGGGGGCGCTTTCGCGCGCATGGCAGGTTTCAAACGGCTGCGCCTTCGGTGTGTGGGCAGGCGGATTTCGGCAGCGGCTTCAGGTGCGACGCGAACTGCTCGGACGCCGCTTGCCACGAGAAGCGCTCGGCCCACGCGCGCGCATGCGGCCGGTCGATCTTCAGCGCCTCGAGGCACGCTTCGCGCAGGTCCTCGTTCATGGCCCCCGCGCCGCCGTCTCCGAGCACGTCGACGGGCCCCGTCACCGGATACGCCGCGACGGGCGTGCCGCACGCGAGCGCCTCGAGCAGCACGAGCCCGAAGGTGTCGGTGCGGCTCGGGAACACGAACACGTCGGCGGCCGCGTATACCTTGGCGAGCTCCGCCTGCGTCAGCACGCCGAGGTAATTGGCCTCAGGATAGCGCGATTTGAGCTCGGCGAGCGCGGGCCCTTCGCCCGCGACCCACTTCGAGCCGGGCAGGTCGAGCTTCAGGAACGCCTCGACGTTCTTCTCGATCGCCACGCGCCCGACGTAGAGGAAGATCGGCCGCGCGGTGTTGAGCACTTTCGACTCCATCGGCCGGAAGACGTCGAGATCGACGCCGCGCGTCCACAGCACGACGTTGTCGAAGCCGTACTGCTCGAGGTCGTACTTGACCACGGGCGTGGGCGCCATCACCGCGAGCGACGCGCCGTGGAACCAGCGCAGGAAACGGTAGGTCGCCGACAGCGGAACGCCGAAGCGCGCCTGCACGTATTCCGGAAAGCGCGTGTGGTACGCGGTCGTGAACGGCAGCTTGCGCGCGCGCGCGTAGCGGCGCGCGGCGAGGCCGAGCGGGCCTTCCGTCGCGATGTGCAGCGCGTCCGGCTCGAACGCGTTCAGGCGCTCGCGCAGCCGCCGGTACGGCAGGATCGACAGGCGGATTTCAGGGTAGGTCGGGCACGGCACCGTGCGGAACTCGAGCGGCGTGATGAGCTCGACGCGGTGGCCGAGCGCGATGAGTTCGCGCGCGGTGCTCTTCAGCGTGCGCACGACGCCGTTGACTTGCGGTTCCCATGCGTCGGTGACGATCATGATTTTCATCGCTGGCGGTCCTCTTCGGGATCAGGCGGTGGCGGTTTTCGTCTTGCGCGATTGAGTGGCGGACGGCGTGCGCAACACGGTCCAGTAGACGATCTTCAGCTCGCCTTCCATCGTCTCGACGAGCGCGGACAGGCTCTCGACCCAGTCGCCGTCGTTGCAGTACAGCACGCCGTCGATGTCGCGGATCTCGGCCTTGTGAATGTGGCCGCAGACGACGCCGTCGCAGCCGCGGCGGCGCGCCTCGTCGGTCATCACTGCTTCGAACGACGAAATGAAGTTCACGGCGTTCTTCACCTGGTGCTTCAGGTATTGCGACAGCGACCAGTACTGAAAGCCGAAGCGGCTCCTGATCCGGTTGAACCAGCGGTTCAGCACGAGGATCAGCGTGTACAGCGTGTCACCGAGATACGCGAGCCACTTCGCGTGCTGGATCACGCCGTCGAACAGGTCGCCGTGGACGACCCACAAACGTTTGCCCGACAGCGTCGTGTGGAACGCCTCGCCGCGCACGTGAATCTCGCCGAACGCGAGATCGCAGAACTGGCGCGCGCCTTCGTCGTGGTTGCCGGGAATGTAGACGACCTGCGTGCCCTTCCTCGCCTTGCGCAGGATCTTCTGCACGACATCGTTGTGCGCCTGCGGCCAGTACCAGCCCTTCCTCAGCTGCCAGCCGTCGATGATGTCGCCGACGAGGTACAGATATTCCGATTCGTTGTGCTTGAGAAAGTCGAGCAGGTAGCCGGCCTGGCAGCCGCTCGTGCCGAGGTGGATGTCCGACAGCCAGATCGTCCGGTAGCGGTGCGAGGCGGGCTCGTGGTCGTCGTGCCGCGTGGCGCTCGCGGCGGGAGGGCGGGCCGGCGCGAGCGTGTCGCTCGCGGCCGAGCCGGACAGAAAGGCACTGGCGGCGTGCAGGCCGGCAGGATCACGGAAGAAGGAGGTCGCGGACGTTTTTTTGCCCATGCATGACTCGCGCCGATTGATGTTATCGGCATTGCGCCATGCGGGCGTGACTGTGCCGTGACAGTCACGAGACGTTCTTATTACGGGGAATCAGGCGCGGCGGGGCGCATCGACGATGCGGGTGCCGGCGAGGCGATCATGCGGGAACTGGCGGCTCGGATGCAGCCGTGCGGCGAGCGTCCACAGCGCGAACCAGACGGCCGCGGCCGCGAGCGTGCGCGGCACGGAAAAGCCCGCGAGCGGGTGCAGCGCAAGCGGCGGCAGGAACCACAGCCAGCCGAGCGCGTAGCGCACGAGCGCCCGGCCGGCCGACAGCGGCGCGCCGCGCGCGGTCTCGACGCGCAGCCGCCAGGTCTTCATCGGCAGCGTCTGGCCGCCGTGCGTCCAGAACCAGACGAAGTACGCGCCGACGACGACCGCGATCCACACGGCGAGCAGGTTGTGGCGTTCGAGGCCGTTGCGCTGTTGCAGCGTCACGCCGAACGCGAGGCCGGCGAAGAACACGACGCCGAAGAGCAGCAGGCTTTCGTAGGCGAGGGCGGCGAGCCGGCGCCGCACGCTCGGCGGCGCCGGCTCGGATGGCATCGCGGGCGTCGTCACGGACGCTTACGAACCGTTGAAGAGCGACGGCGCCTCGGACGGCGATACGGGCGTCGGCGCGGCGGGCGGCGTGACGGCGCCCGTCGTCGTCGACGCCGCAGCGGGCGTCGCGGCGGGCCCGCTGGCCGCCGGCGGCGCGGTGCTCGCGGCGGAGGCGCTTGCCGGATGACGGTCGTGCGCGTTGACGAGCCGGTTGATGTCGCGATCGGTCTTGCCGGTGGGCGGCGCGCTGACGACGGTCGGCCGGCGCCGGCGCTCGGCCGCCGCGAGCTTCTCCTTCTGCTCGGGCGACAGCTGTTGGTAAGCCGTCCACGCCTTCTCGCGGGCCTGCGCGGACAACAGGTCCTTCGACACCAGGTAGTTCTCGCGCGCGACGCGGCGCTGCTCGGGCGTCATCCGGACCCACTCGGTCATCCGTTCCTGCAGACGCTTTTGCGCTTCAGGCGACATCTTCGGGAAGCGCGCCGCGATCTTCAGCCATTTGCGCTTGCGCTCGTCGCTGAACGAATCCCATTGATTCGCGAACGGCGCGAGCGCGACGTGCTGCTGCGGCGTGAGGCGCGCCCAGGAGAGCGGGCTCGACGGCGGCAGCGGCGGGAAGTCGGCCGACAGCGCGCTCGCGGCCGACGCGATCGCCGGCGCGCTCGCCGCCGCCACCGCGGCCGGTTGTGGGTGAAAGCGCGGGTAGGTGGCGGCGTACGCGACGACGAGCGCGATCACGCAACCGAAAAAGACAGCCAATCCCCGTTTTTGACTCACCCGTGCGTTCCTCTTCTTGATGCGTTGGCGTTAGTGAGTGTGCGAAAGATACGCGTTGAACCCGTGGTCGAGATACGCGTTGAGAGGCAGGTTGTCGCTCAGCATCGCGGCGTCGATGTCCGCGAGCTCCGCGGTGCGCTGCATGTCTTCCCAGTACGCGATGCCGACGAGGCCCGCGAGCAGCAGCGCGAGCGGCCACGCGCGGGCGAGCCGGCGCGCGAGCGACTGGCGGCGCGGCTCGTCGGGCGGGCGCAGCTCGAGCGTGCCGGCGCTGCCGGCGAGCGCCGGCACGAGCACGATCGCGGCATCGGGCTTCTTGCGCGCGAGCGCGGCGCGGCGCGCGGCGGCGAGCCGCTCCGTCGTCGCGGCGGGCAGCGAGGCCGCACGCTCGTCGAGCGCGCGGCGCACCTTGAGGGCGAATTCGAGTTCTTCTTTCGTTACGGGAGCGGAGCTCATAGCGTGATTCCTTTGGCCTTGAGCGCCAACGCCAATGTGTGAGTGGCCCGGGAGCAGTGCGTCTTGACGCTGCCTTCCGAACACCCCATGGCGGCGGCTGTCTCGGCGACATCCATATCCTCCCAATAACGCATCAGGAAGGCTTCCCGTTGACGTGCCGGAAGCTTCTGGATTTCATCGTCGATGAGGGCGAGCACCTGCTCGCGCTCGAGCCGCGTCTCGCCGCTCTCTACGCCGTCGCCGTCCGCCGATTCGAGCGTCTCGAGCGGGTCGAACTCGTCGTCGTCGGTGTTGTTCAGCGACGAGAACAGGCTGACCCAGGTGTTGCGCACCTTTTGTCTGCGGAAATAGTCGTGGATCGCGTTCTGGAGAATCCGCTGAAAAAGCAGCGGCAGCTCGGCGGCCGGGCGCTCGCCGTATTTCTCCGCGAGCCGGATCATCGCGTCCTGCACGATGTCGAGCGACGCGTCGTCGTCGCGCACCGCGTATGCAGCCTGCTTGAACGCGCGCCTTTCGACGCCCGCCAGAAAGTCCGCGAGTTCCTTGTCTGATGCCATTCCGTGAAGGTCTGCGCTGCGTTCTTGCGGCGTGAAAAGATCGGAAAAAATTCGTAAAACCCGCGGATGCTAACAAATTTTCGCGGTGCAGGGCATCCTGTTCGGGCTGTCAGGCTGCCGAAACGCGCGTGCGCGACGGTTCGCCGCCGGCGTCGGCCGGGCGCTTGCCGCCGTTGCGACGAGACGATTGATGCGCCGCGGGATTTTCCGCTTGACCGCCTGCCGGGGACCCGCTATCGTTGCCAGTTCGCAACATAAGTGATGGTCACATTTGAGGCTGGCCCATGAAGCCCGCCTTTCAACTGGACGCGCCGCTTGAACCCGAGCCACAAGCCCGGCAGAGAGCACCCGATCAATTTTTTGCCGAAAATTCGAAAGGTCCAAGATGAACATGCCCAGCGCGGAATTCTCCACGTCGGAATCCCTTTCCCCTCAGAAAACCGGCTCCATCGGCGCCACCGTGCTCATGAAGGCACTGGCCGACGAAAACGTCGAATTCATCTGGGGCTACCCTGGCGGCTCGGTCCTCTACATCTACGACGAGCTGTACAAGCAAGACAAGATTCAACACGTGCTCGTGCGCCACGAGCAGGCGGCCGTGCACGCCGCGGACGCGTATTCGCGCTCGACGGGCAAGGTCGGCGTGTGCCTCGTCACGTCCGGCCCGGGCGTCACGAACGCGGTGACGGGCATCGCCACCGCCTACATGGATTCGATTCCGCTCGTCGTGATCAGCGGCCAGGTGCCGACCGCGGCGATCGGCCAGGACGCGTTCCAGGAGTGCGACACCGTCGGCATCACGCGTCCTTGCGTGAAGCACAACTTCCTCGTGAAGGACGTGCGCGAGCTCGCGGAAACCGTCAAGAAGGCGTTCTACATCGCGCGCACCGGCCGGCCCGGTCCCGTCCTGATCGACATTCCGAAGGACGTGTCGAAGACGCCGTGCGAGTACGAGCCCGTCAAGAGTGTGTCGCTGCGCTCCTACAACCCGGTCACGAAAGGCCACTCGGGGCAGATCCGCAAGGCGGTGTCGCTCCTTTTGTCCGCGAAGCGTCCGTACATCTACACGGGCGGCGGCATCATTCTCGCCGACGCGTCGCGCGAGCTGAACCAGTTCGCCGATCTGCTCGGCTATCCCGTCACGAACACGCTGATGGGGCTCGGCGGCTATCGCGCGTCGGACAAGAAATTCCTCGGCATGCTCGGCATGCACGGCACGTACGAAGCCAACATGGCGATGCAGCACTGCGACGTGCTGATCGCGATCGGCGCGCGCTTCGACGACCGCGTGATCGGCGATCCGGCGCACTTCGCGTCGCGTCCGCGCAAGATCATTCACATCGACATCGACCCGTCGTCGATTTCAAAGCGCGTGAAGGTCGACATCCCGATCGTCGGCGACGTGAAGGAAGTGCTGAAGGAGCTGATCGAGCAGTTGCAGACGGCCGAGCACGGCCCCGACACCGAAGCGCTCGCGCAGTGGTGGAAGGACATCGAAGCCTGGCGCGCGAAGGACTGCCTGAAGTACGACCGTGAAAGCGAGATCATCAAGCCGCAGTACGTGGTCGAGAAGGCGTGGGAGCTGACGGACGGCAACGCGTTCGTGTGTTCCGACGTCGGCCAGCACCAGATGTGGGCCGCGCAGTTCTACCGCTTCAACAAGCCGCGCCGCTGGATCAATTCCGGTGGCCTCGGCACGATGGGCTTCGGCCTGCCGGCGGCGATGGGTGTGAAGATGGCGCACCCGGACGACGACGTGCTGTGCATCACGGGCGAGGGCTCGATCCAGATGTGCATCCAGGAGCTGTCGACTTGCTTGCAGTACGACACGCCCGTGAAGATCCTGTCGCTGAACAACCGCTACCTCGGCATGGTCCGCCAGTGGCAGCAGATCGAATACAGCAAGCGCTATTCGCATTCGTACATGGATGCGCTGCCGGATTTCGTGAAGCTCGCCGAGGCGTACGGCCACGTCGGCATGCGCATTGAAAAGACCGCGGACGTCGAGCCGGCGCTGAAGGAAGCGCTGCGCCTGAAGGACCGCACCGTGTTTCTCGACTTCCAGACCGATCCGACCGAAAACGTCTGGCCGATGGTCCAGGCCGGCAAGGGCATCACCGAGATGCTGCTCGGATCGGAAGACCTGTAACGGCGCGACGCGCGCCCGGTGCGCGGGCGGCCGCCTTCACGAAGGGCGGCGCGGCACGCGGCGGTGCGCGGCGCAGGCTAATCGACACGGATATATTCTGGAAGAAGCGAACATGAGACACATCATTTCCGTCCTGCTGGAAAACGAACCGGGCGCGCTGTCGCGCGTGGTCGGTCTGTTCTCCGCACGCGGCTACAACATCGAAACCTTGACGGTGGCGCCGACCGAAGACCAATCGCTGTCGCGCCTGACCATCGTTTCCATCGGCTCCGACGACGTGATCGAACAGATCACGAAACATCTGAACCGCCTGATCGAGGTGGTGAAAGTGGTGGACCTGACCGACGGTGCACACATCGAGCGGGAGCTGATGCTCATCAAGGTGAGGGCAGTGGGCAAGGAGCGCGAAGAAATGAAGCGGATGGCGGACATTTTCCGCGGCCGCATCATCGACGTGACCGAGAAGACCTACACGATCGAATTGACGGGTGCGAGCGACAAGCTCGACGCATTCATTCAGGCGCTGGACGCGGGCTCGATTCTCGAGACCGTGCGCACCGGCAGCTCGGGCATCGGTCGAGGCGAGCGCATTCTGAAGGTGTGACGCCGCCGCGCCGAACGAGCCGGGTGCGCCGTCAGAGCCCGGCTTCACTCACGAATTTCACTGAATCAGCGAAGGAACAATCATGAAAGTTTTCTACGACAAGGACGCCGACCTCTCCCTCATCAAGGGCAAGCAGGTGACGATCATCGGTTACGGCTCGCAAGGCCATGCGCACGCGCTGAACCTGAAGGACAGCGGCGTGAACGTGACGGTCGGCCTGCGCAAGGGCGGCGCGTCGTGGAGCAAGGCCGAGAACGCCGGCCTCACGGTCAAGGAAGTCGCCGAAGCCGTGAAGGGCGCCGACGTCGTGATGATGCTGCTGCCGGACGAGCAGATCGCCGCCGTCTACGCGCAGGAAGTGCATGCGAACGTCAAGCAAGGCGCGGCGCTCGCGTTCGCGCACGGCTTCAACGTCCACTATGGCCAGGTGATCCCGCGCGCGGATCTCGACGTGATCATGGTCGCGCCGAAGGCGCCGGGCCACACGGTGCGCGGCACGTACGCGCAGGGCGGCGGCGTGCCGCACCTGATCGCGGTCGCGCAGGACAAGTCGGGCGCGGCGCGCGACATCGCGCTGTCGTACGCGGCGGCGAACGGCGGCGGCCGCGCCGGCATCATCGAAACCAACTTCCGCGAAGAGACGGAAACCGACCTGTTCGGCGAGCAGGCCGTGCTGTGCGGCGGCACCGTCGAGCTGATCAAGGCGGGTTTCGAGACGCTCGTCGAAGCGGGCTACGCGCCGGAAATGGCGTATTTCGAGTGCCTGCACGAGCTGAAGCTGATCGTCGACCTGATCTACGAAGGCGGCATCGCGAACATGAACTACTCGATCTCGAACAACGCCGAATACGGCGAGTACGTGACGGGCCCGCGCGTCGTCACGGAAGAGACGAAGAAGGCGATGAAGCAGTGCCTGACCGACATCCAGACGGGCGAATACGCGAAGAGCTTCATCCTCGAGAACAAGGCGGGCGCGCCGACGCTGCAGTCGCGCCGCCGCCTGACGGCCGAGCACCAGATCGAGCAGGTCGGCGCGAAGCTGCGCGCGATGATGCCGTGGATCGCGAAGAACAAGCTGGTCGACCAGTCGAAGAACTAAGCTGCGCGACCCATCCGGCGCCCCGAATCGGGGGCCGACGTCAAAAAGCCGCCCGAAGGCACCGGAGCCGAGGGCGGCTTTTGCTATCCTACGGGCTTTGCAATTCATCGAAGAACGAACCATGAACTATCCTCATCCGATCATCGCGCGCGAAGGCTGGCCGTTCATCGCGATCGCGGCCGTCGTCGCGCTGTTGATCCACGCCGTTGGCGGGTTCGGCCTCGCTTGGCCGTTCTGGCTGCTGCTCGTCTTCGTGGTCCAGTTCTTCCGCGATCCGCCGCGGCCGATTCCGACGCAGGCGAACGCGGTGCTGTGCCCGGCCGACGGCCGCATCGTCGCGGTCGAGACGGCGCACGATCCGTATGCGAATCGCGAAGCGCTGAAGATCAGCGTGTTCATGAACGTGTTCAATGTCCATTCGCAGCGCTCGCCCGTCGACGGCGCGGTGCAGAAGGTCGAATATTTCCCGGGCGCGTTTCTGAACGCCGCGCTCGACAAGGCGTCGGCCGAGAACGAGCGCAACGCGGTCGTGATCCAGACGGGGGCGGGCCACACCGTGACGGCCGTGCAGATCGCGGGCCTCGTCGCCCGCCGGATTCTCTGCTACGTGCGCGCGGGCGAGCCCGTGACGCGCGGCCAGCGCTACGGCTTCATCCGCTTCGGCTCGCGCGTCGACGTGTATCTGCCGAAGGGCAGCCGCGCGCGCGTGTCGATCGGCGAGAAGGTGTCCGCATCGTCGACGATCCTCGCCGAACTGCCCGAACAACAGTAATCGGGAAGGCGTATCGATGGCCGCATTCAAACCGCGCCGGCCGCGCAACGGCAACGCTCCGTGGCCGAGGTCGTTTCGTCACAACAAATCGGTCGCGCAGGACGTCGCGCCCGTCGAGAGTCGGCGTGCCGCGCGCCAGCAGTTCCTGAGGACGCGCGGCATCTATCTGCTGCCGAACGCGTTCACGACGGCCGCGCTCTTCTGCGGCTTCTTCGCCGTCGTGCAGGCGATGAACGTGCGCTTCGAAACCGCGGCGATCGCGATCTTCGCCGCGATGGTGCTCGACGGGATGGACGGCCGCGTCGCGCGCATGACGCACACGCAGAGCGCGTTCGGCGAGCAGTTCGACAGCCTGTCCGACATGGTGTCGTTCGGCGTCGCGCCCGCGCTCGTGATGTACGAGTGGGTGCTGAAGGATCTGGGCCGCTGGGGCTGGCTCGCCGCGTTCGTCTACTGCTCGGGCGCCGCGCTGCGCCTCGCGCGCTTCAACACGAACATCGGCGTCGTCGACAAGCGCTTCTTCCAGGGGCTGCCGAGCCCGGCCGCCGCGGCGCTGATCGCGGGCTTCGTGTGGCTCGCGACCGACAACCGCGTGCCGATGAAGCTCGGCTGGCTGCCGTGGGTCGCGTTCGCGCTGACGGTCTACGCGGGCGTGACGATGGTGTCGAACGCGCCGTTCTACAGCGGCAAGGCGCTCGACGTGAGGCACCGGGTGCCGTTCGCGGCGATCCTGCTCGTCGTCGTCGCGTTCGTGCTCGTGTCGTCCGATCCGCCGCTGATGCTGTTCGGCCTGTTCGTGCTGTATGGATTGTCCGGCTACGTGTTCTGGGCCTATATGGCCGTGCGCGGCCGCGCCAATCCGGCGCGCTCGTCGCAGCGGGAGCACTGACGCGCGCTTGCGCGCCGGAATGAGCCCGGTTCGCGCCCGGTTCCTGCCGGAAGCGCACCCGAGACGGCGGCCCGCGGGGCCGCCGTTTTGTTGCGCGAGTCTTGCCCGGGCGGCGCGCGGCGCGGTGTTCCGGCCCTCGGAAAGCCGCCGATTGCGCGCGGCCGGGAATGCCGCTATATTCGACGCCATGACCGCATTTTCCCGCCTCTCCCTTCTTCTAGCCGGTGCGCCGCTACGCGCGCTAGCGCTAGCGCGCCTGCCGCGCTGACCGTTTTCGCCCTCCGTCGAGCTTCGTCTGCTGTCTAGCGTCGCCTGCGGTGGCGGCGCGAGCTTCATCACGTGTGTTTCCCCATTCGACACCTGGAGTCCCCATGACAGACAAGCTGATCATTTTCGACACGACGCTGCGCGACGGCGAGCAATCGCCCGGTGCGTCGATGACGAAGGAAGAGAAAATCCGCATCGCGAAGCAGCTCGAGCGCATGAAGGTCGACGTGATCGAAGCCGGCTTCGCGGCCAGCTCGAACGGCGATTTCGACGCGATCCAAGCGATCGCGTCGCAAGTGAAGGACAGCACGATCTGCTCGCTCGCGCGCGCGAACGACAAGGACATCCAGCGCGCGGCCGACGCGCTCAAGCCTGCGGACAGCTTCCGGATTCACACGTTCATCGCGACGTCGCCGCTGCACATGGAGAAGAAGCTGCGGATGACGCCCGACCAGGTGTACGAGCAGGCGCGTCTCGCGGTGCGCTTCGCGCGCAAGTTCACCGACAACATCGAGTTCTCGCCGGAAGACGGCAGCCGCTCCGACATGGATTTCCTCTGCCGCGTGCTCGAAGCGGTGATCGCCGAGGGCGCGACGACGATCAACATCGCGGATACGGTCGGCTACGGCGTGCCGGAGCTGTACGGCAACCTCGTGAAGACGCTGCGCGAGCGCATCCCGAACTCGGACAAGGCGATCTTCTCGGTGCACTGCCACAACGATCTGGGGATGGCGGTCGCGAACTCGCTCGCCGGCGTGAAGATCGGCGGCGCGCGCCAGGTCGAATGCACGATCAACGGCCTCGGCGAGCGCGCGGGCAACACGTCGCTCGAGGAAATCGTGATGGCCGTGAAGACCCGCAAGGACTATTTCGGTCTCGAGCTCGGCATCGACACGACGCAGATCGTGCCGGCGTCGAAGCTCGTGTCGCAGATCACCGGTTTCGTCGTGCAACCGAACAAGGCGGTCGTCGGCGCGAACGCGTTCGCGCACGCGTCGGGCATCCACCAGGACGGCGTGCTGAAGGCGCGCGACACGTACGAGATCATGCGTGCGGAAGACGTCGGCTGGACCGCGAACAAGATCGTGCTCGGCAAGCTGTCGGGCCGCAACGCGTTCAAGCAGCGCCTGCAGGAGCTCGGCGTGTCGCTCGACAGCGAAACCGAGTTGAACGCCGCGTTCGCCCGCTTCAAGGATCTCGCCGACCGCAAGGCCGAGATCTTCGACGAGGACATCATCGCGATCGTCACCGAGGAGGAATCGGCGCTCGCGCACGAGCACGAGCACTACAAGTTCGTGTCGCTCGCGCAGCGCTCGGAGACGGGCGAGCGGCCGCAGGCGAAGGTCGTGTTCGCGGTCGACGGCGACGAAGTGGCGGGCGAGGCGAGCGGCAACGGTCCCGTCGACGCGACGTTCAACGCGATCGAGACCGAAGTCGGCAGCGGCGCCGAGCTGCTGCTGTATTCGGTCAACGCGATCACGACGGGCACGCAGGCGCAGGGCGAAGTGACGGTGCGCCTGTCGAAGAGCGGGCGGATCGTCAACGGCGTCGGCACCGATCCGGACATCGTCGCGGCGTCGGCGAAGGCGTACATCGCCGCGCTCAACAAGCTGTATTCGAACGTCGACAAGCTGAATCCGCAGCGCGCGTGACGCGCGATACGCGAGCGCGGCGGCATCGCCGCCGTGCCGCGAACGAACGACGCCCCGCGGGCCGATGGCCTCGCGGGGCGTTTTTTTTACTGCGCGACGGGCCGGCGCATGCCGGCCGGCCCAGGCGCTTACTGCGTCGTCGGGCTGCGGAAGAACGAGCGCAAGCCGCCGCCGCGCGCGTGCTGAACCTGGCGCCGGTAATCGACCGTGATCTCGCGCAGCGGCGCTTCCGCAACGAACGCGTCGATCATCTCGCGCACGTCGTGGTCGATGTAGTCGGCGCGGGTCGCGTCGATGATGACGACCGCGCGATCCGGAATCTGCGCGAGATATTGCTTGATCTGCACCTTGCCGAGGAACGACACGTCCTTGCGGAACGACAGCAGATAGTGGTCGTCGTGCTGCGCGAGCGTCGCCGGGCTGCGCAGATTCGCGCACGCGACGGCCAGCACGCAGCACGCGAGGCCGAGCGCGATGCCGGCGAGGAGGTCGATCGCGAGCACGCCCGCGATCGTCACCGCGAAGGGCAGGAATGCACCCGGGCCCTGCTTCGCGACCGACGTGAAGAGCGCTGGCTTCGCGAGCTTGAAGCCCGTGTGGATCAGGATCGCCGCGAGGCTCGCGAGCGGGATCAGGTTCAGCAGCCCGGTGAGCGCGAACACGCTGACGACGAGCATCACGCCGTGCACGATCGCGGACATCCGGCTTTGCGCGCCTGCATTCACGTTGACCGAGCTGCGCACGATCACCGACGTGATCGGCAGGCCGCCGATCGCGCCCGCGACGAGGTTGCCGATGCCTTGCGCCTTCAGCTCGCGATTCGGCTGCGACGGCCGGCGTTTCGGATCGATCTGCTCGACCGCTTCGAGGCTGAGCAGCGTCTCGAGGCTTGCGACGACGGCAATCGTGATCGCGATGCGCCACACGTCCGGGCTCAGCAGGTACGCGAAGTTCGGGCCGAGGTCGACGGTCTTCAGCGCATTGCCGAGCGCGGCGAACGAAGCGAGCTCGGGCAGCGCGACCCGGTGCTCGGCGGGCGGCGCGAAATTCGGCGAGACGAAGCCGAGCAGAACCGTGGCGCCGATGCCGAGGATCACGACGGCGAGCGGCGCGGGCACAAGGCGCACGAACGCGAAGCGGCGCATCGCGCGGGTCTCCCACACGGCGAGGAGCGCGAGCGACGCGAACGCGATCGCGCTCGACGCGAGCACCGCGTGGCCCGGTGAGTCGCCGTCGCCGGACAGGCCGAGCGCGAACGGCATCTGCTTGACGATGAGCAGGATGCCGATGGCGGCGAGCATGCCTTTGATCACGGGCGACGGCACGTATGCGGCGAACCGGCCGGCCTTCAGGAGACCGAAGCCGAACTGGATCACGCCCGACAGCAGCACGGCGAGCAGGAACGCCTGGAAGCTGCCGAGCTGCGCGATGCCGTCGACGACGATCACGACGAGGCCCGCGGCGGGGCCGCTGACGGATAGCGGCGAGCCGCTCAGCACGGCGACGATGAGGCCGCCGACGATGCCGGACACGAGGCCCGCGAACGGCTCGACGCCGGATGCGTTGGCGATTCCGAGACAGAGCGGCAGCGCGACGAGGAACACGACGGTGCCGGCCACGAAGTCGCGCGGAAACGTGGAAAAGTAAGCGCGTAGATTCTTCATAGTGAACGGAGAAAAACGGGTTGAGGCTTGAGTGCGTGCGGCGGTGCGGGCCTATCAGGCGGCCGCCGCTTCTGCGCGTTCGGCTTGCGGCGCCGGTTCGGCGGCCGCGTAGCCGGACGCGAGTTCCTTGAGACGCCCGTCGGCGAGCGAGAAGATCCAGCCGTGCACGAGCGGGGCGGGATCGGCGTCGCGGATGATCGGCGAGCTGCGCAGCAGGCGGACCTGCTCGAGCACGTTGAGCTCGGCGAGCCGGTCGGCGGCCTGGTCGGGCGGCACGCCGTCGAGCTCCGCGCGATGGCGGCCGGCGAGCGCGCACAGCGGCGCGATCCGGCGGTTCACGTGCGGCAGCTCGTGCGACGGCGGCAGCAGCGACGCGCGCACGCCGCCGCAGCCGTAGTGCCCGCAGACGATCACGTGATCGACCTTCAGCACCTTGACCGCGTACTCGAGCACGCTCGCGCAGTTGTCGTCGTCGGGCTGGAAGATGTTCGCGATGTTTCGGTGAACGAATAGTTCGCCTGGCGCGCTCTGCGTGATGGTTTCGGCCGGCACGCGGCTGTCGGCGCAGCCGATCCACAGCACGCGCGGATTCTGGCCGCGCGACAGCGTGTCGAAGAAGTCGGGCGAGCGCTCGGACGTCTCGCTGGCCCAGGCGATATTGGCGACGAGCATGCTTTTCGGGCGATTCATTGAGGATTCCTTCTTATGCGTGCGGTAGCGGCGACGCAAACATGCATCGGCGCGGAACCATTGGCTTTCTAAATTGAAAGGTTGTTGTGTGTGATATTAGGGGGAACTTGTAATCGGAAGTTCAATTTGAAATATTCTGTTGCAATTTATTTTCAGGGATAGGGCGATTGCACCAACCGTGAAAAGCAAGTGGCTGGAAAGAGTGCATGTCGCACCGAAATGGGCGTGAGACGCCCGTCCAGCGGGGATGGGGCGGCAGGGGATTTTTGGGATTTTGATTTCATCGACGCGATAACCACGATATTGCCGCGTCATGAAAGATGACAAAAATTTTAAAAAGCTAATCTGAAAATGATAAAAAAGTCATTTAAGAGCCCGCGTGCATTAAATGACTTCCCGAAAGGGGGGCGCCGGCCGGGCGGCCGGCGGCGGGGGATCAGAACAGCGAGCGGCGGTCGGGATCGTGCAGCGGATCGGGCGTCTTCTGCGTGAGGCGCAGGATGCCGTTGTCGTCGAAGTAGAAGCTGTAGAGCATGTACCAGACGTTGTCTTCGAGGTAGCGATAGGTCCAGACTTCGCGCTTCATCAGCGGAAAGTACGACGTCTCGACCGGACGGCCGAAGTTCACGAGCACGTCGGTCTTGGTCCACTTGCCGATCTCGGCGCGGTAGAACTCGAGCGGTTGCAGCACCTGCCGAACGTTGACGATCCTGCCGTGAGCGTCGATGTCGGCGGCCGTCGTGACCTCGCCCATCGGCTGGGTCGGCCACATCAGGCGTTTGCCGCCGTTCGGCAGATCGTAGACTTCGCGCGGCGGCCCCATCCGAGCGACGATCGCCGACGAATCCTCTCCGGCGCGAAACTGCTGCCACGGCTGCGCGCAGCCGGCGAGAAGCGCCGCCGCGCAAGCGAACAGAACCGGGAGACGAGCGAGCATACGTTTCTCCATGAGGCGGGGATGGCGACGTTTTATCACGGCGGGCCACCGCGTGCGCGTACCGGCCCGGAAAAGTTTGCGCGGCCCGGCATCCGCGGCGGAACGGCGCGGCGAAAGCGATGCCGCGGTTTCGGGCGGCCTCCGGAGCCGAGGGCGGGCGCGGCGGGCCGCGGCCGAGGCGTTGTCCAGCCGACCGTTCGGACGGTCGATGTCCGCCGGCATTCCTCGCGTCGTGCGCTCGTGCGGCTTGCCGGCCCGCCGGGCGCTCGCCTATGATCCAGCGCTCGACGAACCGACTGCGCAGGAAATCACGCAATGTCTTCCTATTGGATGCGTTTTGCCGCCGCCGCCTCGGCGGCGCTTTCATTGGCGATGCCGTTGCCCGCGTCGGCCGGCGCGACGGGCGAGCCGATCCGGATCGCGCTCGTCGAGGGGGTGTCGGGACCGTTCGCGAACGCGGGCGCGGCGGTCGAGCGCAATCTGCGCTTCGGCGTCGAACGCGTCAACGCGCAAGGCGGCGTGCGGCTGCGCGACGGCGTCCATCCGCTCGAACTCGTCGTGCTGGACAGCAAGGGCGGCGTCGAGGAAGCGCTCGTCCAACTGCGCGCCGCGACCGACAAGGGGATCGGTTTCGTCGCGCAGGGCAACGGCTCGGCCGTCGCGGCGGCGCTCGTCGCCGCGCTCGATAAGCACAACGTCCGCGATCCCGGGCATCGCGCGCTGTTCCTCAACTATTCGGCTGACGATCCCGCGCTGACGGGGCGCGATTGCAGCTTCTGGCACTTCCGCTTCGACGCGCATGCCGGCATGCGAATGGATGCGCTTGCCGACGTGCTCGCGCGCGACCGCGCGGTGGGGAAGGTTTATCTGCTGAATCAGGACTACAGTTTCGGGCGCGACGTCAGCGCGCTCGCGCGTGCCGCGTTGAGCGAGCGGCGTCCGGACATCGCGATCGTCGGCGACGAGTTTCATCCGATCGGGCGCGTGAAGGATTTTTCGCCGTACGTCGCGAAGATTCGTGCGAGCGGCGCGGACGCGGTCGTCACGGGCAACTGGGGCAACGATCTGACGCTGCTCGTGCGCGCGGCGCGCGAGCAGGGGCTCGCGACGAAGTTCTACACGTTCTACGGCAACAGCCTCGATGCGCCGGCCGCGCTCGGCGACGCGGGCGTGAAGCGCGTGCTCGCCGTGGCCGATTGGCACCCGAATGCGGGCGGCGCGCAGTCCGACGCGTTCTACCGGGCGTTCCGCGCGCGTTTCCCGGCGCCGCGGGACGACTATCCGGTGCGGCGGATGAGCGAGATGATCGAGATGCTGGCCGCGGCGATGACGCGCGCGGGCTCGGCCGATCCGGTCGCCGTCGCGAAGGCGCTCGAGGGAATGCGGTACGACGACGGATTCCATCCGGCGCAGATGCGCGCGGCCGATCATCAATTGATTCAACCCCTTTATGTGATCGAAATGGACCGCGTCGGCGCGCCGGGCGTGCGTTTCGACAACGCGGGCTCGGGCTACGGCTTCCGGACGGTGCTCGAGCTGCCGCCCACGCGGGGCGCGGCGTCCGCCGCTTGCCGTATGAAACGCCCGTGAAAGGCGGGCTTCGCCGGCCGAGCGACCTGTGCTACAATTTGCGCCGGTTGTAAATCACGGCACGGCCTTTCTTCCGTGTCCGCCTGTTCAGTCGAAAGGAAATCAAATGTCTGTTGCTGATATCAAGAAGTCGGAAGTCGTTGCTCAGTTCGCGCGCGGCACCAACGATACGGGCTCGCCCGAAGTGCAGGTCGCGCTGTTGACGGCGCGCATCACGGAACTGACGGGTCACTTCAAGACCCACGCGAAGGATCACCACAGCCGCCGCGGCCTGCTGCGCATGGTGAGCCGCCGTCGCAAGCTGCTCGACTACCTCAAGGGCAAGGATGCCGACCGTTACCGCGCGCTGATCGAGAAGCTGGGTCTGCGTAAGTAATCGGGGCGTTGCTCGCCTCAGCAAGATGCCTGTGTCAGTCTGCTGATACAGGCATTTTGTTTTTTCGCGGCATGCACGATGCTTGCCGCCGGGCTGTCGAAGCCCACAACCGGCCAGGCGCACAAGGGTTGAGCTTTGTGTCATTCCAGCGCGCTGTTCGCGTCCCGCTCGACGCCGGGCGGCGAGCACGGCGCTGGAATGGCATAAAAAACACACCTCTTCCCATGTGGCCCGGTCGCGCTGCCGCCGTGCCGGCTTTGTCCGCGCACGGCGTCCGATAACGAACGAAAGGAGCGACCATGTCTCTGTTCAACAAAGTCGTGAAGGAATTCCAATGGGGCCAGCACAAGGTGCGCCTCGAAACCGGCGAGATCGCGCGCCAGGCTAGCGGCGCCGTGCTCGTCGATATCGAGGACACCGTCGTCCTCGCGACCGTCGTCGGCGCGAAGTCGGCGAAGCCGGGCCAGGATTTCTTCCCGCTCACCGTCGACTACATCGAGAAGACCTACTCGGCAGGCAAGATCCCGGGCGGCTTCTTCCGCCGCGAAGGCCGTCCTTCGGAGCACGAAACGCTGACCTCGCGCCTCATCGACCGTCCGCTGCGCCCGCTCTTCCCGGAAGGCTTCTATAACGAAGTGCAGGTCGTGATTCACGTGCTGTCGGTGAACCCGGAAATCCCGGCCGACATCCCGGCGCTGATCGGCGCATCGGCCGCGCTCGCCGTGTCCGGCCTGCCGTTCAACGGCCCGGTCGGCGCCGCGCGCGTCGCATACGTGAACAACGAATACGTGCTGAACCCGACGCGCGAGCAGATCAAGGCGTCGCGCCTCGACCTCGTCGTGGCGGGCACGGAGCGTGCGGTGCTGATGGTCGAATCGGAAGCGGAGCAACTGCCTGAAGACGTGATGCTCGGCGCGGTCGTGTTCGGCCACGAACAGATGCAAACCGCGATCGACGCGATCCACGAGCTCGTGCGCGAAGGCGGCAAGGCCGAGTGGGACTGGCAGCCGGTGCCGAAGGACGAGGCGCTCAACGCACGCGTGACCGAGCTCGCCCAGCCGGAACTGCTCGCCGCTTACCAGATCCGCGACAAGCAGGCGCGTTCGACGAAGCTGAAGGAAGTGTACGCAGCGACGTCGGCGAAGCTGGAAGAAGAAGCGACGGCGGCCGGCACGGTCGCGGCCGACAAGGCAACGGTCGGCAACATCCTGTTCGACCTCGAGGCGAAGATCGTTCGCGGCCAGATCCTGAGCGGCGAGCCGCGCATCGACGGCCGCGACACGCGCACTGTGCGCCCGATCGAGATCCGCACGGGCGTGCTGCCGCGCACGCACGGCTCGGCGCTGTTCACGCGCGGCGAGACGCAGGCGCTCGTCGTCGCTACGCTCGGCACGAAGGGTGACGAGCAGATCATCGACGCGCTCGAAGGCGAGTACCGCGAGCGCTTCATGCTCCACTACAACATGCCCCCGTTCGCGACCGGCGAAACGGGCCGCGTCGGCTCGCCGAAGCGCCGCGAAATCGGCCACGGCCGCCTCGCGAAGCGCGCGCTCGTCGCGTGTCTGCCGAGCGCCGACGAATTCGGCTACTCGATCCGCGTCGTGTCGGAAATCACCGAATCGAACGGTTCGTCGTCGATGGCGTCGGTGTGCGGCGGCTGCCTCGCGCTGATGGACGCCGGCGTGCCGATGAAGGCGCACGTCGCGGGCATCGCGATGGGCCTGATCCTCGAAGGCAACAAGTTCGCGGTGCTCACCGACATCCTCGGCGACGAAGATCACCTCGGCGACATGGACTTCAAGGTGGCCGGCACGGCCGACGGCGTGACCGCGCTGCAGATGGACATCAAGATCCAGGGCATCACGAAGGAAATCATGCAGGTCGCGCTCGCGCAGGCGAAGGAAGGCCGCATGCACATCCTCGGCAAGATGAAGGAAGCGGTCGCCGGAGCGAACACGCAGCTGTCGGAATTCGCGCCGCGCATGATCACGATCAAGATCAACCCGGAAAAGATCCGCGACGTGATCGGCAAGGGCGGCTCGGTGATCCGCGCGCTGACCGAAGAGACCGGCACGACGATCGACATCTCGGATGACGGCGTCGTGACGATCGCGAGCACGAACAGCGAAGGCATGGCCGAAGCGAAGAAGCGCATCGAGAACATCACGGCCGAGATCGAAGTCGGTCAGGTGTACGAAGGCACCGTGCTGAAGCTGCTCGATTTCGGCGCGATCGTGAACCTGCTGCCGGGCAAGGACGGTCTGCTGCACATCTCGGAGATCGTCAACGAGCGCGTGAAGGACATCAACGACTACCTGAAGGAAGGCCAGCAGGTGAAGGTCAAGGTGATCCAGACAGACGAAAAGGGTCGCGTGCGTCTGTCGGCCAAGGCGCTGCTGAACGAGGCGGCGGCTCAGACGGACACGCCGCCGCAGCAGTAAGCGGCGACGCAACGGCCGGCAGCGCGAAGGCGCGCCGGCCGTTTTTCATAGGATGGACCGGTTTGCGGAGCGCGCATCGCGTGCGCAAACCCGTCACGATCTTGGAGCGACGTGCATGAAAGCGATCGAAATCACCGAATTCGGCGCGCCCGACGTGCTGAAGCTGACGGAGCGGCCGCAGCCGGAGCCGAGGCGCGGCGAGGTGCTGATCAAGGTGGCGGCGTCCGGCGTCAACCGTCCGGACGTGTTCCAGAGAAAGGGCGCTTATGCGCCGCCTCCCGGCGCATCGGATCTGCCGGGCCTCGAGGTCGCCGGCGAGATCGTCGGCGGCGATCTTTCCGACCCCGCGGCGAACCCGTTCGGCCTGAAGCTCGGCGACCGCGTTTGCGCGCTGCTCGCGGGCGGCGGCTACGCGCAATACGTGGCCGCGCCGCTCGCGCAGTGCCTGCCGGTGCCGAGCGGATTGACCGACGTCGAGGCCGCCTCGTTGCCGGAAACGTTCTTCACCGTGTGGAGCAACGTGTTCGATCGCGCGCAACTGGGTGCGGGCGAAGGCGGCGCGCAGGAGACGCTTCTCGTGCAGGGCGGCTCGAGCGGCATCGGCGTGACGGCGATCCAGATCGCGCATGCGCGCGGTTTTCGCGTGTTCGCGACGGCGGGCACCGACGACAAGTGCCGCGCATGCGAGAAGCTCGGCGCGGAGCGCGCGATCAACTACAAGACCGAGGATTTCGTCGAGGTCGTGAAGTCGCTCACGCACGATCGGGGCGTCGACGTGATCCTCGACATGGTCGCGGGCGCGTACGTGCCGCGCGAGCTGACGGCGCTTGCCGACGGCGGCCGGCTCGTCGTGATCGCGCTCCTCGGCGGGGCGAAGTCGGAGATCAACCTCGCCGAGATCCTGCGGCGGCGCTTGACGATCACGGGCTCGACGCTGCGGCCGAGGCCCGTCGAATTCAAGGCGCGCATCGCCGCGCAGCTGAAGGCGCATGTGTGGCCGCTCATCGAGGACGGGCGCGTGAAGCCCGTCGTCTATCGAGTGCTGCCGGCCGCGCAGGCCGCGGACGCGCATGCGCTGATGGAGAGCAGCGAGCACGTCGGCAAGATCGTGCTCGATTGGGGTGCGAACGCTTGACATCGGTCGTTTGACCGGTTCTCGAGCGCCGCAGTAAAATCGCGGGTTCGCTTCGCCAGATGAACACGACGCCCGGCTTCGGTGCGTCCACGACGAGACAAACGATGTCGAAACAAAGAATCAAGCGGGTGATCGGCAACTGGAAGATGCACGGTCGCCTGAGCGGCAACCAGGCGTTGCTGAACGAAGTCGCGCAGGGCGCGCAAGCGGTGGGCGATAACGTCGGCATCGGCGTGTGCGTGCCGTTCCCGTACCTCGCGCAAGCGCGGGCGCAGCTTCAGGGCGGCCGCGTCGCGTGGGGCGCGCAGGACGTGTCCGCGCACGAGCAGGGCGCCTACACCGGCGAAGTCGCGGCAGGCATGGTGGCGGAGTTCGGTGCGGCTTACGCGATCGTCGGGCACTCGGAGCGCCGTGCGTATCACGGTGAATCGAACGAGACCGTCGCGGCGAAGACGCAGCGCGCGCTCGCTGCGGGTCTGACGCCCGTCGTGTGCGTCGGCGAGACGCTCGCCGAGCGCGAGGCGGGCGCGACCGAGCCGGTCGTCGGCGCGCAACTCGACGCGGTGCTCGCGGCGCTGTCCTCGGACGAGGCGGCGCGCATCGTCGTCGCGTACGAGCCCGTCTGGGCGATCGGCACGGGCAAGAGCGCGACGGCCGAGCAGGCGCAGCAGGTGCACGCGTTCCTGCGCGCACGGCTCGCGGCGAAGGGGGCGGCGCACGTGTCGCTGCTGTACGGCGGTAGCGTGAAGGCCGACAACGCGGTCGAACTGTTCGGCCAGCCCGATATCGACGGCGGCCTGATCGGCGGCGCGTCGTTGAAGAGCGGCGATTTTCTGGCGATCTGCCAGGCAGCGCAGTAAGCGTTCGCACGACGCGGGCGCGCGAAGAATAGCGGGGCGGCCGGCGGGTGCGCCGATTGCTTGAAACCAAACAGGTGAATGTATATGCCGTACTTGAAAGTCTTGATTATCGTGGTCCAACTGCTGTCCGCGCTCGGCGTGATCGGCCTCGTGCTGCTGCAGCATGGCAAGGGCGCGGATATGGGTGCCGCGTTCGGCAGCGGGGCGTCGGGCAGTCTCTTTGGTGCGACGGGCTCGGCGAACTTCCTGTCGCGCACGACGGCCGTTCTGGCGACGATCTTCTTCGTCGCGACGCTCGCGCTGACGTACCTCGGCTCGTACAAGTCGGCGCCGTCGGTCGGTGTGCTCGGTGCGGCTCCCGCGCCCGCGGCGTCGTCGGTTGCGGCATCGCAGGCGCCCGCGGCATCCGCGCCGGCCGCCGTGTCGGCCGCGTCCGCGCCTGGTCAGGACGTGCCGAAATAAATTCAAAAAATTCGCGCTTGTGCGTTGAACAATTTGAGGAAGCGGGTTAGAATTTAAATCTTGAAGCGATTCGCGGGATACAAAGTTCTTCCCGGGTTGCATGCAGTGCCGACGTGGTGAAATTGGTAGACACGCTATCTTGAGGGGGTAGTGGCGAAAGCTGTGCGAGTTCGAGTCTCGCCGTCGGCACCAAAGTTACTCAATGCCAGCCGCTTCGTGTGGCTGGCATTTTTCATTTCTGGGCTACCCTTGCGCTCGGCTTGGGTTCTCCGGTAGTCCGAAATGATCCTTTCCCCGGAACGGTGTTATTCTCCGGAACGCTCGGAACCAACCAATAGAGGATAGCCTTGAACCTCGCAGCCTATTACCCCGTCTTGTTGTTCCTCCTGGTGGGCACTGGTTTAGGTATAGCGCTGGTCAGCATCGGCAAGATCCTCGGCCCCAACAAGCCCGACAGCGAGAAGAACGCGCCCTACGAGTGCGGCTTCGAGGCGTTCGAGGACGCGCGCATGAAGTTCGACGTGCGCTACTACCTCGTTGCGATTCTGTTCATCATCTTCGATCTCGAAACCGCGTTCCTGTTTCCGTGGGGCGTTGCCCTGCGCGAGATCGGCTGGCCCGGTTTCATCGCAATGATGATTTTCCTGCTCGAATTCCTGCTCGGCTTTGCCTATATCTGGAAGAAGGGCGGCCTCGACTGGGAGTGACGGGCTAATCGCCGGTTTGCATGGGCGGCCACGCGTCGCCGCCTGTCTGGAGTGGAAAGCAAATGAGTATCGAAGGGGTCTTGAAGGAAGGGTTTGTCACCACGACGGCTGACAAGCTGATCAACTGGACGCGTACCGGCTCGCTGTGGCCGATGACGTTCGGGCTCGCGTGCTGCGCAGTGGAAATGATGCATGCGGGCGCCGCCCGCTACGACCTCGACCGGTTCGGCGTCGTGTTTCGTCCGAGCCCGCGTCAATCCGACGTGATGATCGTCGCGGGTACGCTCTGCAACAAGATGGCACCCGCGCTGCGTCGCGTCTACGATCAGATGGCCGAGCCGCGCTGGGTGATCTCGATGGGGTCGTGCGCGAACGGCGGCGGCTACTACCACTACTCGTATTCGGTGGTGCGCGGCTGCGATCGGATCGTGCCCGTCGACGTCTACGTGCCGGGCTGTCCGCCGACCGCCGAGGCGCTCGTCTACGGCGTGATCCAGCTGCAGGCGAAGATCCGCCGCACGAGCACCATCGCCCGTCAATAAAGCATCGAGCACCCCACAACATGGCAAGCAAAATCGAGACCCTCAAGGCGAACCTCGAAGCCGCGCTCGGCGCGCGCGTGGTGAGCCTCGTAGAAGCGGTTGGCGAGCTCACGCTCGTCGTGAAGGCGAACGATTATTTCGAAGTCGCGAAGCAGCTGCGCGACGATCGCTCGCTCGGCTTCGAGCAACTGATCGACCTCTGCGGCGTCGACTATCAAACCTACGGCGACGGGGCCTACGAAGGGCTGCGTTTTGCCGCCGTCCTGCACCTGCTGTCGGTCGCGAACAACTGGCGCCTGCGCGTGCGCGTGTTCGCGCCCGACGACGATCTGCCGATCGTGTCGTCGGTCGTCGATGTCTGGAGTTCGGCGAACTGGTACGAGCGCGAAGCGTTCGACCTCTACGGCATCGTGTTCGAAGGCCACCCGGACTTGCGCCGCATCCTCACCGACTACGGCTTCATCGGTCACCCGTTCCGCAAGGATTTCCCGGTTTCCGGCTACGTCGAAATGCGTTACGACCCGGAAGAGAAGCGCGTCGTGTACCAGCCGGTGACGATCGAGCCGCGCGAAATCACACCGCGCGTGATCCGCGAGGATCGCTATGGCGGTCTGAAACATTGAGAGGGCGTCATGGCTGAAATCAAGAACTACACGCTCAACTTCGGTCCGCAACACCCGGCGGCGCACGGCGTGCTGCGCCTCGTGCTCGAGCTCGACGGCGAAGTGATCCAGCGCGCCGATCCGCACATCGGCCTGTTGCATCGGGCGACCGAGAAGCTTGCCGAAAACAAGACGTTCATCCAGTCCGTGCCGTACATGGATCGTCTCGACTACGTGTCGATGATGGTGAACGAACACGGCTACGTGCTCGCGATCGAGAAGCTGCTCGGCATCGACGTGCCGGAGCGCGCGCAGTACATTCGCGTGCTGTTCGACGAAATCACGCGCGTGCTGAACCACCTGATGTGGATCGGCGCGCACGCGCTCGACGTGGGCGCGATGGCGGTATTCCTCTATGCGTTCCGCGAGCGCGAAGATCTGATGGACGTGTACGAGGCCGTGTCCGGCGCGCGCATGCACGCCGCGTACTATCGCCCGGGCGGCGTCTATCGCGATCTGCCGGACGCGATGCCGCAGTACAAGGCGTCGAAGATCCGCAACGAGAAGGCGCTCGCGAGGATGAACGAAGCGCGCCAGGGCTCGGTGCTCGACTTCATCGACGACTTCTTCACGCGCTTCCCGAAGTGCGTCGACGAATACGAAACGCTCCTGACCGACAACCGGATCTGGAAGCAGCGTCTCGTCGGCATCGGCGTCGTGACGCCGGAACGTGCGCTGCAGCTCGGCCTGACGGGTCCGATGATCCGCGGCTCCGGCATTGCATGGGATCTGCGCAAGAAGCAGCCGTATGAAGTGTACGACCGCCTCGACTTCGATATCCCGGTCGGCGTGAACGGCGATTGCTACGACCGTTATCTCGTGCGTGTCGAGGAAATGCGCCAGTCGACGCGTATCGCGAAACAGTGTATTGAGTGGCTTCGTAAGAATCCCGGTCCAGTGATCACCGACAATCACAAGATCGCGCCGCCGTCGCGTGTCGGCATGAAGACGAACATGGAGGATCTGATCCACCATTTCAAGCTCTTCACGGAAGGTTTTCACGTGCCCGAAGGCGAGACGTATGCGGCCGTCGAGCACCCGAAGGGCGAGTTCGGCATCTATCTCGTGTCGGACGGCGCAAACAAGCCGTATCGCCTCAAGATCCGTGCACCGGGCTACGCCCATCTGTCCGCGCTCGACGAAATGGCGCGCGGGCACATGATCGCCGACGCCGTCACGATCATCGGTACGCAGGACATCGTGTTCGGCGAAGTCGACCGCTGACGGTCGCGCCGCTCGCGGGCCCGGCCGGGCCGCGCGCGGCGAGTCACACGCGGCGCGCGCCTCGGGCTCGCCGTCGCAACAAGCTGTCAACAGTGAGCGCCAGGTCTGCCGCATCGGTCATGCGGCAGGTTGTTCGTGCGGTAGGAATTGAAAGAGTCGTGTCTGAAAATGATCTCAGCTGAAGGCCTGAAAGAAATCGATCGAGCGATCGCGAAGTACCCCGCCGATCAGAAACAGTCCGCTGTGATGTCGGCGTTGGCCGTCGCTCAGGAAGAGCATGGCTGGCTGTCGTCCGAACTGATGCAGTTCGTCGCGGACTATCTCGGCATGCCGGCCATTGCGGTCCAGGAAGTCGCGACGTTCTACACGATGTACGAGCTCGCGCCCGTCGGCAAGCACAAGATCACGCTCTGCACGAACCTGCCGTGCCAGCTCGGGCCGCACGGCGGCGCCGAAGCGACGGCCGACTATCTGAAGCAGAAGCTCGGCATCGATTTCGGCGAGACGACGCCCGACGGCAAGTTCACGCTGAAGGAAGGCGAGTGCTTCGGCGCGTGCGGCGATGCGCCGGTGCTGCTGCTCAACAACCACAAAATGTGCAGCTTCATGAGCCGCGAGAAGATCGACCAGCTGCTTGAGGAGCTCTCGAAATGACGTCCCTCCACGATCGTCACATCAAACCGCTGATCCTCGCCGGCCTCGACGGCGAGAACTGGCATCTCGAAGACTACGTCGCGCGCGGCGGCTACAAGCAGCTGCGCCGCATCCTCGAAGAAAAGATTCCGCCCGAGCAGGTGATTGCCGACGTGAAGGCGTCGGGGCTGCGCGGCCGCGGCGGCGCGGGTTTCCCGACCGGCCTGAAGTGGAGCTTCATGCCGCGTCAGTTCCCGGGCCAGAAGTATCTCGTCTGCAATTCGGACGAAGGCGAGCCGGGCACGTTCAAGGATCGCGACATCCTGCGCTGGAATCCGCACGCGCTGATCGAAGGCATGGCCATCGGCGCATACGCGATGGGCATCACCGTCGGCTACAACTACATCCACGGCGAGATCTTCGAAGTGTATCGGCGCTTCGAAGCGGCGCTCGAGGAAGCGCGCCGCGCGGGCTTCCTCGGCGAGAAGATCATGGGCTCGGATTTCTCGTTCCAGCTGCACGCGCACCATGGTTACGGCGCGTACATCTGCGGCGAGGAAACCGCGCTCCTCGAATCGCTCGAAGGCAAGAAGGGCCAGCCGCGCTTCAAGCCGCCGTTCCCGGCGAGCTTCGGCGTCTATGGCAAGCCGACCACGATCAACAACACCGAGACGTTCGCCGCGGTGCCGTTCCTGCTCGCAGTCGGTCCGCAGAATTATCTCGAGATGGGCAAGCCGAACAACGGCGGCACGAAGATCTTCTCGGTATCGGGCGACGTCGAGCGTCCGGGCAACTATGAAGTGCCGCTCGGCACGCCGTTCGCGACGCTGATGGAGCTCGCGGGCGGCATGCGCGGCGGCAAGAAGATCAAGGCGGTGATTCCGGGCGGCTCGTCGGCGCCGGTGATTCCGGGCGACATCATGATGCAGACCGATCTGGACTACGACTCGATCGCGAAGGCGGGCTCGATGCTCGGCTCCGGCGCGGTGATCGTGATGGACGAGACGCGCTGCATGGTGCGTTCGCTCCTGCGCCTGTCGTACTTCTATTACGAAGAGTCGTGCGGCCAGTGCACGCCGTGCCGCGAAGGCACGGGGTGGCTGTACCGCGTCGTGAACCGCATCGAGCACGGCGAAGGCCGCCAGGAAGACCTGGATCTGCTGAACTCGGTCGCGGAGAACATCATGGGCCGCACGATCTGCGCGCTCGGCGACGCGGCGGCGATGCCGGTGCGCGGGATGCTCAAGCACTACTGGGACGAGTTCGCGTACCACGTCGAGCATAAGCGCTGCATGGTCGGCGGCCACGCGCACGCGGCCGCGGCCTGACGGCGCAACCCGATTGCAGAATTCGAGCGCCCGGTCGAGCGGACGCGGGCGAGCGGTAATAGGTTAAGGACCATTCACCATCATGGTTGAACTTGAAATAGACGGCAAGAAGGTCGAGGTGCCCGAAGGCAGCATGGTGATCCAGGCTGCGCACAAGGCGGACACGTACATTCCTCACTTCTGCTATCACAAGAAGCTGTCGGTTGCGGCCAACTGCCGGATGTGTCTCGTCGAAGTCGAGAAGATGCCGAAGGCCGTGCCCGCGTGCGCGACGCCCGTCTCGGCCGGCATGATCGTCCATACGCAATCCGACAAGGCCGTGAAGGCGCAGCAGTCGGTGATGGAGTTCCTGCTCATCAACCATCCGCTCGACTGCCCGATCTGCGATCAGGGCGGCGAATGCCAGCTGCAGGATCTCGCGGTCGGCTACGGCAAGTCGACGTCGCGCTATGCGGAAGAAAAGCGCGTCGTGTTCCACAAGGACGTCGGCCCGCTCATCTCGATGGAAGAGATGTCGCGCTGCATCCATTGCACGCGCTGCGTGCGCTTCGGCCAGGAAATCGCCGGCGTGATGGAGTTCGGCATGCTGGGCCGCGGCGAGCATTCGGAAATCACGACGTTCGTCGGCAAGACGGTCGACTCCGAGCTGTCGGGCAACATGATCGACCTGTGCCCGGTCGGCGCGCTGACGAGCAAGCCGTTCCGCTACAGCGCCCGCACGTGGGAGCTGTCGCGCCGCAAATCGGTGAGCCCGCACGATTCCGTCGGCGCGAACCTCGTCGTGCAAGTGAAGAACAACCGCGTGATGCGCGTGCTGCCGTTCGAGAACGAAGCCGTCAACGAGTGCTGGATCTCGGACAAGGACCGCTTCTCGTACGAAAGCCTGAACAGCGACGAGCGCCTGACCAAGCCGATGATCAAGCAGGGCGGCGAGTGGCGCGAAGTCGACTGGCAGACCGCGCTCGAATACGTCGCGCGCGGCCTGAAGGGCATCAGCGACGACCACGGCGCGTCCGCGCTCGCCACGCTCGCGAGCCCGCACAGCACGGTCGAGGAACTGTTCCTGCTCAAGCAGCTCGCGCACGAGCTGAAGACGCCGAACGTCGACTTCCGTCTGCGTCAGACCGATTTCTCCGCGGCCGCGCAAGGCGCGCCGTGGCTCGGCATGCCGATCGCCGATCTGTCGGATGTCGATGCCGCGCTCGTCGTCGGCTCGTTCCTGCGTCGCGATCATCCGCTCTTCGCGGCGCGTCTGCGCCAGGCGGCGAAGAGCGGCGCGAAGCTGCACCTGCTGCACGCGACGGGCGACGACGCGCTGATCCCCACCGCGCAACGCATCGTCGCCGCGCCGTCGGCATGGCTCGACACGCTTGCGGGCATCGCGGCCGCCGTCGCGCAGGCGCGCGGCGTCGCGCTGCCGGACGCGCTCGCGGGCGTCGACGCGTCGGCCGCGGCGCAAGCGGTCGCGCAATCGCTCGTCAACGGCGAGCGCCGCGTCGTGCTGCTTGGCAACAGCGCGGTCCAGCATCCGCAATTCGCGCAGATCCACGCGATCGCGCAGTGGATCGCGGACAACACGGGCGCGACGCTCGGCTTCCTGACGGAAGCGGCGAACACGGTCGGCGCGCACCTCGTCGGCGCGCTGCCGGGCGCGAACGGCCTGAACGCGCGCGACGCGTTCGCGCAGCCGCGCAAGGGCTACGTGCTCCTGAACGTCGAACCCGAATTCGACACCGCCGATCCGGCGCAGGCGATCGCCGCGCTGAAGCAGGCGGAGACGGTCGTCGTGCTGTCGCCGTTCAAGTACGGCCTCGATTACGCGGACGTGCTGCTGCCGATCGCGCCGTTCACCGAGACGGCTGGCACGTACGTGAACGCGGAAGGCCGCGCGCAGTCGTTCAACGGCGTCGTGCGTCCGCTCGGCGACACGCGCCCCGCGTGGAAGGTGCTGCGCGTGCTCGGCAGCCTGCTCGGCCTGCCGAACTTCGAATACGAGACGTCGGAAGAAGTGCGCCTCGCCGCGCTCGGCGACGGCGAGATCGCGCCGCGCCTGTCGAACAAGACCGCGGCGGCGCCGGCGCGCGCGGCCGCGAAGGCGGCCAACGGGGGCCTCGAGCGCCTCGCCGACGTGCCGATCTATCATGCCGACGCGCTGTCGCGCCGCGCGGGCGCGCTGCACCTGACGGCCGCCGCGAAGACGGCGCACAAGGTGGGCCTGCCCGCCGCGCTGTTCGACAAGCTCGGTCTGAAGAACGGCGACGCGGTGCGCGTGCGCCAGGGCGATCGCACGGTGCAGTTGCCGGCCGTGCGCGACGAGAATCTTGCGGAAGCCGTCGTTCGCGTGTCGGCGGCCACGCCTGCCGGCGCAGCGCTCGGCAGCCTGTCCGGTGAACTGGTGGTGGAGAAGGCGTAAATGAGCTTGTTCGATACGATCAACTCGGGCGGAGCCCAGCTTCTCGGCGTCGCATGGCCGACGGTGTGGGCGCTCGTGCGCATCCTCGTCGTCGCCGTCGCGATCCTGCTGAGCGTCGCGTACCTGATTCTGTGGGAGCGCAAGCTGATCGGCTGGATGCACGTGCGTCTCGGTCCGAACCGCGTCGGCCCTGCGGGCCTCTTGCAGCCGATCGCCGACGTGCTGAAGCTGCTGCTGAAGGAAGTGATTCATCCGACGGCCGCGAGCCGTTGGCTGTATCTGATCGCGCCCGTCATGACGGTCGTGCCGGCGTTCGCCGTGTGGGCGGTGATCCCGTTCCAGGCGGGCGCGGTGCTCGCGAACGTCAACGCGGGGCTGCTGTACGCGATGGCGATCTCGTCGATCGGCGTCTACGCGGTGATTCTCGCCGGCTGGGCGTCGAACTCGAAGTACGCGTTCCTCGGCGCGATGCGCGCGGCCGCGCAGATGGTGTCGTACGAAATCTCGATGGGCTTCGCGCTCGTGCTCGTGCTGATGACGGCGGGCAGCCTGAACCTGTCGGAGATCGTCGGCTCGCAGCAACACGGCTTCTTCGCGGGCCACGGCGTCAACTTCCTGTCGTGGAACTGGCTGCCGCTGCTGCCCGTCTTCGTCATCTATTTCATCTCGGGCATCGCCGAGACGAACCGCCACCCGTTCGACGTGGTGGAAGGCGAGTCGGAAATCGTCGCGGGTCACATGATCGACTACTCGGGGATGGCGTTCGCGCTGTTCTTCCTCGCCGAGTACATCAACATGATCGTGATCTCGGCGCTTGCGGCGACGCTGTTCCTCGGCGGCTGGGATGCGCCGTTCGAATTCCTGTCGTTCATTCCGGGCATCTTCTGGCTGGTGCTGAAAGTCTTCGCGCTGCTGTCGGTGTTCATTTGGGCCCGTGCGACGTTCCCGCGCTACCGCTACGACCAGATCATGCGCCTCGGCTGGAAGGTATTCCTGCCGGTCTGCGTGATCTGGGTGATCGTGGTCGGTTTCTGGATGATGTCGCCGCTGAATATCTGGAAATAAGGGGCGGACGAAATCATGACGGCAATCCAACATTTTTTTAAGACCTTCTTCCTGACCGAGCTGCTGAAGGGGCTCGCGCTGACGGGGCGCTACACGTTCAAGCGTAAGTTCACCGTGCAGTTCCCCGAGGAGAAGACGCCGATTTCGCCGCGCTTTCGCGGGCTGCACGCGCTGCGCCGCTACGAGAACGGCGAGGAGCGGTGCATCGCGTGCAAGCTGTGCGAAGCGGTGTGCCCGGCCATGGCGATCACGATCGAATCGGAGACGCGCGCGGACAACACCCGCCGCACGACGCGCTACGACATCGACCTGACGAAGTGCATCTTCTGCGGTTTCTGCGAGGAGAGCTGCCCGGTCGATTCGATCGTCGAGACGCAGATCCTCGAATACCACGGCGAGAAGCGCGGCGATCTGTACTTCACGAAGGAAATGCTGCTCGCGGTGGGTGATCGCTACGAGAAGGAGATCGCGGCCGCGAAGGCCGCCGATGCGCGGTATCGCTAATCCGATGCGCCGGCCCGGGAGCGGGCCGGCAAGCTGCGGCGAAGCCGCGGCACGCCCGGCGGTGCCAGCCAACCGCGCCTGACAATGGCCTAATGATGAACCGGTAATCATGGACTTCACGACCGTACTCTTCTACATCTTCTCGCTGCTCCTCGTGGTGTCGGGGCTGAAGGTGATCACTTCGCGCAACCCGGTGGCGTCTGCGCTCTTCCTCGTGCTCGCGTTCTTCAACGCGGCCGCGATCTGGATGCTGCTCGAGGCCGAGTTCCTCGCGATCCTGCTGGTGCTCGTCTACGTGGGCGCGGTGATGGTGCTGTTCCTCTTCGTCGTGATGATGCTCGACATCAACGTCGACGTGCTGCGCCGAGACTTCAAGCGCTTCGTGCCGATGGCGACCGTGATCGGCGCGATCATCGTCGTCGAGACGGCGCTGATCCTCTGGCGCGGCTACGGGGCGACGGCCTCGCCCGTGCGCGACATGGCCGCGGGCGCGCTCGCCGGCATGCCGAACACGAAGCTGATCGGCAAGGTCATCTACACCGACTACATCTTCGCGTTCGAAATCGCGGGGCTCGTGCTGCTCGTCGCGATCATCGCCGCAGTCGCGCTGACCGCGCAGAAGGGCAAGGACAGCAAGCGCCAGCGCGTGTCCGAGCAGGTGAAGGTGCGCCGCGAGGATCGCGTGCGCCTCGTGAAGATGCAAGCCGACAAGCCGCAGCCGGAAACCGCCGCGAGCGACGCCGCGTCGGGCGGGAACAACGGCTAAGCGGAGGAGAAGAATCTATGTTGACCTTGGCTCATTACCTCGTGCTCGGCGCGATCCTGTTCGCGATCGCGATCGTCGGGATTTTCCTGAACCGCCGCAACATCATCATCATCCTGATGGCGATCGAACTGATGCTGCTCGCGGTGAACACCAACTTCGTCGCGTTCTCGCACTACCTGGGCGACGTGCACGGCCAGATCTTCGTGTTCTTCGTGCTGACCGTCGCCGCAGCGGAAGCCGCGATCGGCCTCGCGATTCTGGTGACTCTGTTCCGTAAGCTCGACACGATCAATGTCGAGGATCTCGATCAGCTCAAAGGTTAATTTCAGGCAACGCTGTTATGTCAACGACACTCAATGAAAACCTGCTGCTGGCGATTCCGCTCGCTCCGCTGGCCGGCTCGCTGATTGCGGGGCTGTTCGGCAACGCGGTGGGCCGCAAAGGCGCGCACCGCGTGACGATTCTCGGCGTCGCGATCTCGTTCATCCTTTCCGCGATGGTGTTCTTCCAGGTGCTGGACGGCGCGAGCTACAACGCGACCGTCTACGAATGGATGAACGTCGGCTCGCTGAAGCTCGAGGTAGGCTTCCTGGTCGACACGCTGACCGCGATGATGATGGTGGTCGTCACGTTCGTGTCGCTGATGGTGCACGTCTACACGATCGGCTACATGTCGGAAGAGGACGGCTATCAGCGCTTCTTCTCGTACATTTCGCTCTTCACGTTCTCGATGCTGATGCTCGTGATGAGCAACAACTTCCTGCAGCTGTTCTTCGGCTGGGAAGCGGTGGGGCTCGTGTCGTACCTGCTGATCGGCTTCTACTTCACGCGTGAGAGCGCGATCTACGCGAACATGAAGGCGTTCCTCGTGAACCGCGTCGGCGACTTCGGCTTTTTGCTCGGCATCGGCCTCATCCTCGCGTACGCGGGCTCGATGAACTACGGCGAAGTGTTCGCGAAGCGCGCGGAACTCGCGGCGCTGCATTTTCCGGGCACCCAGTGGGGCCTGCTGACCGTCGCGTGCATTTGCCTCTTCATCGGCGCGATGGGTAAATCCGCGCAGTTCCCGCTGCACGTGTGGCTGCCCGACTCGATGGAAGGCCCGACGCCGATCTCCGCGCTGATTCACGCGGCGACGATGGTGACGGCCGGCATCTTCATGGTCACGCGCATGTCGCCGCTCTTCGAGCTGTCCGACGCCGCGCTGTCGTTCATCACGGTGATCGGCGCGATCACGGCGCTCTTCATGGGCTTCCTCGGCATCGTCCAGAACGACATCAAGCGCGTCGTCGCTTACTCGACGCTGTCGCAGCTCGGCTACATGACGGTCGCGCTCGGCGTGTCCGCGTACCCGGTCGCCGTGTTCCACCTGATGACGCACGCGTTCTTCAAGGCGCTCCTGTTCCTCGGCGCGGGCTCGGTGATCATCGGCATGCACCACGATCAGGACATGCGCAACATGGGCGGCCTGCGCAAATACATGCCGATCACGTGGATCACGTCGCTCGTCGGCTCGCTCGCGCTGATCGGCACGCCGTTCTTCTCGGGCTTCTACTCGAAGGACTCGATCATCGACGCGGTGAAGCTGTCGCACCTGCCGGGCTCGGGCTTCGCGTATTTCGCGGTCGTCGCGAGCGTGTTCGTCACCGCGCTGTATTCGTTCCGGATGTACTTCCTCGTCTTCCACGGCGAAGAGCGCTTCCGTCATCCGAAGGAATTCGGCAACAACCACGGCGCCGAATCGGCCGCGCATCACGGCCATGATGATGACCATGGTCACGGCCACGCGCACGAACCGCACGAAACGCCTTGGGTTGTCTGGCTGCCGCTCGTGCTGCTCGCGATTCCGTCGGTCGTCATCGGTGCGATCGCGATCGGCCCGATGCTGTACGGCGACTTCTTCCAGCACGGCGTCGCGTTCGACAAGGTGATCTTCATCGGCCAGAACCACCCGGCGCTCGCCGAGATGGCGGAGGAGTTCCACGGCTGGGCGGCGCTCGGTCTGCATTCGATCTCGTCGCTGCCGCTCTGGTTCGCGCTCGCGGGCGTCGTCGTCGCGTGGTTCCTGTACCTGAAGCGCCCGGATCTGCCGGCCGCGATCCGTCGCGCGTTCGGTCCGATCTACACGCTGCTCGACAACAAGTACTACATGGACAAGATCAACGAGGTCGTGTTCGCGAAGGGTTCGGTCGCGATCGGCCGCGGTCTGTGGAAGGAAGGCGACGTCGTGGTGATCGACGGCCTCGTCAACGGCAGCGCGCGCTTCATCGGCTGGTTCGCCGGCGTGATCCGCTTCCTCCAATCCGGTTACATCTATCACTACGCGTTCGCCATGATCATCGGCATGCTGGGGCTCCTGACCCTGTTTGTAACGCTCGGCGGCAAATAAGGCGGGGACGACTAATGCACTCTTTTCCGATTCTCAGTACCGCGATCTGGTTGCCGATCGTCTTCGGCCTCATCGTGCTCGCGGTCGGCTCCGACAAGAATCCGGGCGCGGCGCGCTGGATCGCGCTGATCGGCTCGCTCGCCGGCCTCGCCGTCACGATCCCGCTGATCACGGGCTTCGACTCGAGCACCGCCGCGCTGCAGTTCGTCGAGCAAACGAGCTGGATCGAACGTTTCAACATCACGTATCACCTGGGCGTCGACGGCATCTCGATGTGGTTCGTCGTGCTGACCGCGCTCATCACGGTGATCGTCGTGATCGCCGGCTGGGAGGTGATCACCGAGCACGTGTCGCAGTATCTCGCCGCGTTCCTGATCCTCTCGGGGATCATGATCGGCGTGTTCTCGTCGGCTGACGGCCTGCTGTTCTACGTGTTCTTCGAGGCGACGCTGATTCCGATGTACATCATCATCGGCGTGTGGGGCGGCCCGAACCGCGTGTACGCGGCGTTCAAGTTCTTCCTGTACACGCTCGCCGGCTCGCTGCTGATGCTGGTCGCGCTGATCTACCTGTACACGGAAACGCATTCGTTCGACCTGGCTACGTGGCAGAACGCGAAGATCGCGATGACGCCGCAGGTGCTGCTCTTCATCGCGTTCTTCCTCGCGTTCGCGGTGAAGGTGCCGATGTGGCCGGTGCACACCTGGCTGCCGGACGCGCACGTGGAAGCGCCGACGGGCGGCTCGGTCGTGCTGGCCGCGATCATGCTGAAGCTCGGCGCATACGGTTTCCTGCGCTTCTCCCTGCCTATTACGCCGGACGCAAGCCACTTCTTCGCGCCCGTCGTGATCGCGCTGTCGCTGATTGCGGTGATCTACATCGGCCTCGTCGCGATGGTGCAGGCGGACATGAAGAAGCTCGTCGCATATTCGTCGATCGCGCACATGGGCTTCGTCACGCTCGGCTTCTTCATCTTCAACCAGCTCGGCGTCGAAGGCGCGATCGTCCAGATGATCTCGCACGGCTTCGTGTCGGGCGCGATGTTCCTTTGCATCGGCGTGCTGTACGACCGCGTGCACTCGCGCCAGATCGCCGATTACGGCGGCGTCGTCAACGTGATGCCGAAGTTCGCCGCGTTCGCGATGCTGTTCTCGATGGCCAACTGCGGCCTGCCGGGCACGTCGGGTTTCGTCGGCGAGTTCATGGTGATCCTCGCCGCCGTCCAGTTCAATTTCTGGATCGCGTTCGGCGCGGCGTTCACGCTGATTCTCGGTGCGGCGTACACGCTGTGGATGTACAAGCGCGTGTACTTCGGCGCGGTGGCGAACGATCACGTTGCGAAGCTGAAGGACATCAGCCGCCGCGAATTCACGATGCTCGCCGTGCTCGCCGCGTTCACGCTGCTGATGGGCCTTTATCCGAAGCCCTTTACCGACGTGATGCACGTTTCCGTGGAAAACCTCCTCTCCCACGTCGCGCAGTCGAAACTGCCGCTGGCCCAGTAAGCCCGAGCGGAGGATACAAAGATCATGCAAAACGCACCTATGAATGTCCTGTTGCCTGATGCGCTGGTGATGGTCGCCATCGTCGTCGCGTGGCTGAACGACACCTTCGTCGGCGCGGCCGGCCGCCGCCTCACGTATCTGATCGCGGTCGTCGCGTCGGCCGCGGCGGGCGTGTGGTTCGCGCTGCAAGCGCTCGACCCGCAGCAGTACTACTTCTTCTCGCGGATGGTCGTCGTCGATTCGTTCGCGAGCGCGATGAAGGCGGTGGTGTCGATCGGCTTCGCCGTGACGCTCGTCTACTCGCGCAGGTATCTCGAGGATCGCGACCTGTTCCGCGGCGACGTGTTCCTGCTCGGCATGTTCTCGCTGCTCGGCCAGCTCGTGATGATCTCGGGCAACAACTTCCTGACGCTGTACCTCGGCCTCGAGCTGATGTCGCTGTCGCTGTACGCGGTGATCGCGCTGCGCCGCGACGCGGCGCAATCGAGCGAAGCGGCGATGAAGTACTACGTGCTCGGCGCGCTCGCCTCGGGTTTCGTGCTGTACGGGATCTCGATGCTGTACGGCGCGACGGGTTCGCTCGAGCTGAACGAAGTGCTGAAGGCGGTCGCATCGGGCCGCATCAACGACGCGGTGCTGCTGTTCGGCGTGATCTTCATCGTCGCGGGCGTTGCGTTCAAGCTCGGCGCGGTGCCGTTCCACATGTGGGTGCCGGACGTCTACCAGGGCGCGCCGACCGCGATGACGCTCTTTGTCGGCGGCGGCCCGAAGGTCGCGGCGTTCGCGTGGGGCCTGCGCTTCCTCGTGATGGGCCTGTTGCCGCTCGCGGTCGATTGGCAGGAAATGCTCGTGATTCTCGCGGCGCTGTCGCTCATCGTCGGCAACATCACCGGCATCGTCCAGCGCAACATCAAGCGGATGCTCGCGTACTCGGCGATCTCGAACATGGGCTTCGTGCTGCTCGGCCTGCTCGCGGGCGTCGTCAACGGCAATCCGGCGTCGGCGGCGAGCGCGTACAGCTCGGCGATGTTCTACATGATCGTCTACCTCGTGACGACGCTCGGCTCGTTCGGCGTCGTGATGCTGCTCGCCCGTCGCGACTTCGAAGCCGAAACGCTCGACGACTTCAAGGGCCTCAACAAGCGCAGCCCGGTGTTCGCGTTCGTGATGATGGTGATGATGTTCTCGCTCGCCGGCATTCCGCCGGCGGTCGGCTTCTACGCGAAGCTCGCAGTCCTCGAGGCGACGGTCAACG
The DNA here is from genome assembly GCF_001526245.1 of Burkholderia sp. MSMB1498. Classification (NCBI taxonomy): domain Bacteria; kingdom Pseudomonadati; phylum Pseudomonadota; class Betaproteobacteria; order Burkholderiales; family Burkholderiaceae; genus Burkholderia; species Burkholderia sp. MSMB1498. The sequence continues at coordinate 19,900 of NZ_LOYJ01000003.1, read as the reverse complement.
CCGGCCTCACGTGGCTCGCCGTGCTTGCCGTCATCACGTCGCTGTTCGGTGCGTTCTACTATCTGCGCGTCGTCAAGCTGATGTACTTCGACGCGCCGCAGGACACGACGCCGATCGCGGGCGACGCGTGCAAGCGCACGATCCTCGTGCTGAACGGCCTCGCCGTCGTCGTGCTCGGCATCGTGCCGGGCCCGCTGATGACGGTCTGCCTGCAGGCGATCAGCCACACGCTGCCGCTGTAATGTCGGCGGCCGGCTGGTTCATCGTGCTGTTGGCGCTCGCCGGCGCCAACTTGCCGTTCCTGAATCAGCGCCTGTTCGCCGTCGTGCCGCTCAAGAGCGGGGCGACGGCGAAAAAGAGCGCATGGCTGCGGATCGGCGAACTGATCGTGCTGTATTTCGTCGTCGGCGCGCTGGGCTTCTGGCTCGAATCGCGCGCCGGCAACCGCTTCGAACAGGGCTGGCAGTTCTACGCGATCACCTTCAGTCTTTTCGTGGTGTTCGCGTTTCCCGGCTTCACGTTCCAGTATCTCGTCAAACGGCGCTGACGGCGTAGGCCGTCGCGCCCCACTGCGGAGCCGCCGATGGCCGACTTGCCGAATCACGACGCCACCCTCACCGAGACTTGCATCGAAAGCGAAGCCGTCTACGACGGCTCGTTCCTGAAGGTCAGGCGCGATACCGTGCGCCTGCCCGACGGCAAGCATGCGACCCGCGAATACGTGACGCATCCGGGCGCCGTGATGGTCATTCCGCTCTTCGACGACGGCCGTGTGCTGATGGAGAGCCAGTACCGCTATCCGATCGGAAAGGTGATGGCCGAATTTCCGGCGGGCAAGCTCGATCCGGACGAAGGCGCGCTCGCATGCGCGGTTCGCGAGCTGCGCGAGGAAACCGGCTATAGCGCGCGCGAGTACGTGTTCCTCACGCGAATTCATCCGATCATTTCGTATTCGACGGAATTCATCGACGTCTATCTCGCGCGCGGCCTGACGGCGGGCGAGCGCAAGCTCGACGACGGCGAGTTCCTCGAGACGTTCACGGCGACGTTGCCGGATCTGCTCGAATGGGTGCGCACCGGCCGGATCAGCGACGTCAAGACGATCATCGGCACGATGTGGCTGGAGAAGGCGATGTCCGGCGCGTGGCCGCTCGGCGACGCGATCCGGCCATAAAGTCGGGCCGAGCGGGACATTTTGCGAAGGGATACAATCGGTGCGACGGTTCGCTCGATCGCGTCCTTTTTCGGACTGAATTTAGCACGATCGTTCAAAAAATTTCCATTTGCGATACACTGGCAGCACGCCCTGATTCAGCATGAAGGTCCTCGATTTACAGTGCCCGCAAGGCCATCGGTTCGAAGGCTGGTTCGCGTCGGCCGATGAGTTCGAAGCGCAGTTGTCCCGCAAGCTGGTCGAATGTCCGGCTTGCGGTGCGACCGAGGTCAGCCGCATGCCGTCCGCGCCGCGCCTGAATTTGTCGGGTGCGACGCAGGCGCAGCCGGTCGATCCGCGCGAACTGCAGGCGCAGGCGATGCGTGCGCTGCGCGAGGTGCTCGCGAAGACCGAGAACGTGGGCGAGCGCTTCGCCGAGGAAGCGCGGCGCATTCATTACAACGAAGCGCCCGCGCGCAACATTCGCGGCGTGACCACGCCCGAAGACGCGCAAGCCTTGGCCGAAGAGGGCATCGACGTGATGCCGCTGCCGGTTCCCGCCGCGCTGAAAGAGCCTCTGCAGTGATCGATCGCTGATCGCTGCGCGGCCGCAGGCGGCCGCCGGTGCGGTCAGAGGAGACACTGCGCATGGATCTCGATTATTCCCCCGCCGACGACGCGTTCCGCGCCGAAGTCCGCGCCTGGCTCGAGGCGAATCTGCCTCGCGCGCTGCGCGACAAGGTTCTCAACCACAAGCGTCTGAATCGCGACGATTTCGCGAGCTGGCACCGGCTGCTCGGCGCGCGAGGCTGGTCCGCTTCCGCGTGGCCCGCCGAGTACGGCGGTCCCGGCTGGAACGCGACGCAGCGCCACATCTGGGATGAGGAGTGCGCGCGAATCGGCGCGCCGCCCGTGCTGCCGTTCGGCGTGTCGATGGTCGCGCCGGTACTGATGAAGTACGGCAGCGAAGCGCAAAAGCGCCACTATCTGCCGCGAATTCTCGACGGCACCGACTGGTGGTGCCAGGGCTACTCGGAGCCCGGCTCGGGCTCGGATCTCGCGTCGCTGCGCACGCGCGCCGAACGCCGCGGCGATCATTACGTCGTCAACGGCCAGAAGACCTGGACGACGCTCGGCCAGTACGCCGACATGATGTTTTGCCTCGTGCGCACCGATCCCGAAGCGAAGAAGCAGGAAGGGATCTCGTTCCTGCTGATCGACATGAAATCGCCCGGCATCACCGTGCGCCCGATCATCACGCTAGACGAGGATCACGAAGTCAACGAAGTGTTCTTCGAGGACGTGAAGGTGCCCGTCGAGAATCTCGTCGGCGAGGAAAATCGCGGCTGGACCTATGCGAAGTATCTGCTCGGGCACGAGCGCAGCGGGATCGCGCGCGTCGGCGCGTCGAAGCGCGAGCTCGATTTCCTCAAGCGCATCGCGTCGCGCGAGCGCAAGAACGGCAAGCCGCTCATCGCCGATCCCGTGTTCGCCGCGAAGATCGCCGCGCTCGAGATCGAGCTGATGGCGCTGGAAGTGACGGTGCTGCGCGTCGTCAGCAGCGAGGCGAGCGGGCGCGGGCCGGGGCCCGAGGCGTCGATGCTGAAGATCAAGGGCACCGAGATCCAGCAGGCGCTGACCGAGCTGATGGTCGACGCGATCGGGCCGCTCGCCGCGCCGTTCGACGCGCCGTTCCTCGAAGGCGAGCGCGAGCACAGCGTCGCGGGCGACGACGACGCGGCGCCGCTCGCCGCGTATTACTTCAACTACCGCAAGACGTCGATCTACGGCGGTTCGAACGAAATCCAGAAGAACATCATCGCGCAGATGATTCTCGGACTGTGAGGAGCGCCGCCATGAACTTCACCTTCAGCGAAGAACAACAGCAATTCGCGGACGCGCTGCGCCGCTATCTCGACGAGCGCTACGGCTTCGACGCGCGGCGCGCGATCGTCCATTCGGACGCGGGCGTATCCGCCGACCAGTGGCGCGCGTTCGCCGAGCTCGGCCTTACCGCGCTGCCCGTGCCCGAAGCGCACGGCGGCTTCGGCGGCGGCGCCGTCGACATGCTCGTCGCGACGCAGGAGCTCGGGCGCGCGCTCGTCGTCGAGCCCTATTGGGCGACGGCGGTCGGGATCGAGGCGGTCCGCGTCGCGGGCTCGGGCGGCGGCGAGGACGCCGCGCTCCTCGAGCGTGTCGCGCAGGGCGACGCGAAGCTCGCGGTCGCGTTCCACGAGCCGCACGCGCGCCACGATCTGTTCGCGATCGAGACGACCGCGCGGCCCGACGGCGAAGCATTCGTGCTGAGCGGCGTCAAGTCGGTCGTCCGGCACGGCGCGCAGGCGGACGTGCTGATCGCGCCCGCGCGGCTGCCGAACGGCGCGATCGGTCTGTTCGCCATCGCACGCGGCGCGGCGGGCGCGGACGTCGTCGACTACCGGACGATCGACGGCCAGCGCGCGGCGACGATCCGCCTGTCGAACACGCCCGCGCGCGCGCTCGCGGGCGGCGAGCGCGACGCGGCCGCACTCGAGCGGATCGCGGATTACGGGATCGTGCTGTTGTGCGGCGAAGCGATCGGCGCGCTCGACGCGCTCAACCGCGCGACGCTCGACTATACGAAGACGCGCCAGCAGTTCGGCGTGCCGATCGCGCGCTTCCAGGCGCTGCAGCACCGGATGGTCGACATGCTGATCCACGCCGAGCAGGCGCGCTCGCTCACGTATCTCGCGGCGGTGCGCTACGCGAGCGACGATGCGAACGCGCGCCGCAAGGCGGTGTCGGCGGCGAAGGTCCGCGTCGGCCAGGCCGCGCGCTTCGTCGGCCAGCAGGCAGTGCAACTGCACGGCGGGATGGGCGTCACCGATGAAGTCGCGGCCGCGCATCTGTTCAAGCGCCTGTCGATCATCGAAACGACGCTCGGCGACGTCGATCATCACCTCGCACGCTTTGCGTCGCTGCCGGATTTCGCGGCGCTGCAGGATGCCTGAGCGGGCGGCGCCCCCCGCCCGTTTCATTTCACGGAGAAGCTCGATGGGTATCAGTTACGAAGACCTGGAAGTCGGCGGCAGCACTGAAGTCGGCAAGCATCGATTCACGGACGACGAGATCGTCACGTTCGCTCAGGCGTACGATCCGCAACCTTTTCACGTCGACTCGGAAGCGGCGAAGGCGTCGATGTTCGGCGGGCTCGTCGCGAGCGGCTGGCACACGTGCTCGGTGTTCATGGGCATGCTCGTGCGCAACGTGCTGCAGGGCTCGACGAGCATGGGCTCGCCCGGCATCGAGGAGATCCGCTGGATCAAGCCGGTGCGCGCGGGCGACACGATCACGATGTACAGCAAGGTCCTCGACAAGCGGCTGTCCGCGAGCCGGCCGGATCGCGGGATCGTGACGACCGAATGGGAGGGCGTCAACGAAGCGGGCGAGACCGTCATCACCGTGCGCTCGAAGGTGATCTTCGGGTTGCGTTCGCCGCAGGGGGGCGCATGACGGCGGGCGCGAGCGATCCGCCGCTCGTCGCGTCGGCCGATGCGCTGCGCGCGCGGGTCGGCGGGGCGCCGCTCGCGAGCGGCTGGATCGACGTCGGCCAGGCGCGCGTCGACCGGTTCGCCGCCGCGACGGACGATCATCAGTGGATCCACGTCGATCCCGAGCGCGCCGCGCGCGAGTCGCCGTTCGGCGGCCCGATCGCGCACGGCTTCCTTACGCTGTCGCTGATTCCGGCGCTGATGACGGACACGCTGCGCTTCGAGCAGCGGATGGGCGTGAACTACGGCCTGAATCGCGTGCGCTTCCTGAAGCCGGTACCGGTCGGCTCGCGCGTGCGTGCGCTCTTCGCGCTGAAGGAGACGGGGCCGGCGAAGCAGGGCGGCGTGCAGGCGGTCTGGGCGGTGTCGGTGGAGGTCGAGCTGGGCGGCGAGCCGGTGCCGGCCTGCGCGGCCGAGTTCATCACGCTGCATTATTTCTGAGCGGGGTTCGCGCGGCGCAGGTGAGTGTGGTTTGACGCACGGACATGCGACCTTTCGGAAACATATCGTGCCCTTACAACGATCAGGAAGGGGACGATGATGAACCGATCACAGCGGGTTCTCGCCGTATGCGCCGCCGCGTGGGCGCTCGCCGCCGGCGGCACGGCGCGGGCATGGGCCGCGCCCGCCGACGTCACTGTCTATCCGGCGGGCAATGGCGGCGACCAGGCCGACGCGCTGCAACGGGCGCTCGATGCGTTGCAGACCGGCCAGCGCCTCGTGCTCGCGCCGGGGCAGTACGCCGTCGGGCGTTCGCTGATCGTGAGGAACACGCAGGTCGTGGTGTCCGGCTACGGCGCGACGCTCGTCGCGACGAACGACGCCGACCAGACCATCGAGATGCGCGGCCAGAATTCGACGCTCGTCGGCGTCACGCTGGTCGGCACGGGCACGACGCGGCTGTCGACGCCGGAATCGGCGAAGGTGGACGTGACGGGCGCGGGCGTTCAGGTGCTCGACGTCACGGTGCGCGGCGGCGCGAGCGCGGGCATCTTCGTGTTCGGCGGCGCGGACGTCGCCATTGTCGGCAACACCGTCCAGGACACGCTGGCCGACGGCATCCACGCCACGTACGGTTCGCGCAACGTGCTGGTGCGCGACAACACGGTGCGCAACACCGGCGACGACATGGTCGCGGTCGTCAGCTACCAGGCGGACGGCAAGCTCAGCAGCAACGTGCTGATCCAGAACAACAAGCTGCTCGGCAACTACTGGGGGCGCGGCGCGACCGTGGTCGGCGGAGCGGACGTGACGATCACCGGCAACACGGTGCAGAACGTGCAGAAGGCCGCCGGAATCCTCGTGGGGCAGGAGGACGGCTGGAACACCTACGATGCGCGCAACGTCATCGTGTCGAACAACACGGTGTCGGAGATCGAATTGCCCGATCCGAACAACACGCGCTCGCCGGCCTACATGGCCGCGATCGACGTCAACACCTGGTCGGGCAAGGCGACGGGCGTGTCCGTGACCGACAACCGGATTTCCCGAGTCCAGTACGCCGGCATACGAGCGCTCGGCAACGTCTGCCAGTTGCGCGTGTCGCGCAATGCGCTCGCGTCGATCGGCGACACGCCGATCGCGTTGCAGCAGGCGCCGGGCTGCGCGGCGGGCCAGATCGTGTGCGTGGCGAATACGCTCGACGGCGCCGCGCTCGCGTCGCCGGCAGGATGTTCGGCGACGGACGGCTTGACGATCACCGGAGCGAACGTCGCGCGCCTGCCGCAGGTGCGCGAGTACTTGCGGCAGGCGCCGACGTCGTCCGCGGCGAAGGCGGGCGCCGTCGCATCGGGCGTGCGAGGGGCCGGCGCTTAGCGGCTTCGGTCCGCGCGTGGATTGCCGCCCATTCGCGGTGGCGCATCGCGGTTCTTTCCGCGACGGACGTGTGGGGCCGCGCGTCGCGTCGGCGCGGGAGCCGGAGTGGGCGCGGCGCGTCGCGGCGGCGTCGAGGGACGGTGGCGCGGCGGCCGCGCGCATGGCCCGCCGGGTGTTCGCTTCGCGGCGCGAAGCCCGCCTCAGGCGGGCGGCGGCGCGTGACGTGCGAGCTCGAGCTTCGCGATCGCGTTGCGATGGACCTCGTCCGGCCCGTCCGCGAAACGCAGCGTGCGGGCCGACGCGTACGCATACGCAAGCGGGAAGTCGTCGCTGACGCCGCCGCCGCCGTGCGCCTGGATCGCCCAGTCGATCACCTGGCACGCCATGTTCGGCGCAACCACCTTGATCATCGCGATCTCGCCGCGCGCGCCCTTGTTGCCGACGGTGTCCATCATGTACGCGGTCTTCAGCGTGAGGAGCCGCGCCTGTTCGATCATGCAGCGCGCTTCGGCGATCCGCTCCTGCGTGACCGTCTGCGCGGCGACCGGCTTGCCGAACGCGATCCGCTCCGACGCACGCCGGCACATCAGCTCGAGCGCGCGCTCCGCGAGCCCGATGAGCCGCATGCAGTGATGGATGCGGCCCGGCCCGAGCCGGCCCTGCGCGATCTCGAAGCCGCGCCCTTCGCCGAGCAGCAGGTTCGACGCCGGCACGCGCACGTTCTCGAGCGTGATCTCCATGTGGCCGTGCGGCGCGTCGTCGTAGCCGAACACGTTGAGCGGCCGATGCACGGTGACGCCGGGCGCCTCCGACGGCACGAGGATCATCGATTGCTGCGCGTGGCGGGGCGCGTCGGGGTCCGTCTTGCCCATCACGATATAGAGCTTGCAGCGCGGATCGCCCGCGCCCGACGACCACCACTTGTGACCGTTGATCACGTAGTCGCCGCCGTCGCGCTCGATGCGGGTCCGGATGTTCGTCGCATCCGACGACGCGACTTCGGGCTCCGTCATCAGGAACGCCGAGCGGATCGCGCCGTCGAGGAGCGGCTCGAGCCACGCCGCCTTGTGCGCGTCGGTGCCGTAACGCTCGAGCGTCTCCATGTTGCCGGTGTCGGGCGCGTTGCAGTTGAAGACTTCGGGCGCCCACGGCACACGGCCCATGATTTCGCAAAGCGGCGCGTACTCGAGATTCGTGAGACCTGCGCCGCGCGTCGAAGCGGGGAGGAACAGGTTCCACAAGCCCGCCGCGCGCGCCTTCGGCTTCAGCGTCTCGATCAGCTCCACCGGCTGCCATGCGTTGCCGGCGCGCCGGTTGCGCGCGATCTCTTCGTGGAACGCGCGCTCGTTCGGATAGATGTGCTCGTCGAAGAACGCGTTGAGCCGCGCGCGCAGCGCGTCGACTTTCGGGGAGTAATCGAAATGCATGGCTGCCTCGCTGGTCGGTCGGTTCGGTGAGGGAAGGGCGCGCCGCTAACGCGTGCGCTGCGCGTAGCGCCACGCAAGCTCGGCCATCGGCCGCGCGCGCCGGCCGGCGTCGAGCGCCTGCGCGCTCGATGCGGTGCCGTCGACGACGCGCTTCATGATGCCTTGCAGGATCGCCGCGATCCGGAACATGTTGTATGCGAGATAGAAGTTCCAGTTCTCGGGAATCGTGAGGCCCGTGCGCTCGCAGTAACGCGCGACGTAATGCGTTTCGTCGGGAATCCCGAGCGCCGGCAGATCGAGCCCCGCGATGCCGCGAAAGCTCTCCGGCGCGACGTGCCACGCCATGCAGTGATACGCGAAATCGGCGAGCGGATCGCCGAGCGTCGACAGTTCCCAGTCGAGCACGGCGAGCACGCGCGGCGCGTGCGGATCGAAGATCAGGTTGTCGAGCCGATAGTCGCCGTGCACGATCGACACGCGCGCGTCGGTTTCGGCTTCCGGGCGCAGATGCCGCGGCAGCCAGTCGATCAGCCGGTGCATCGCGTCGATCGGCTCGGTCTCCGACGCGAGGTACTGCTTGCTCCAGCGCGCGATCTGGCGCGCGAGATAGTTGCCGGCCTTGCCGTAGTCGGCGAGCCCGACCGTGTGCGGATCGATCGAATGCAGCGCGGCGATCACGCGGTTCATTTCGTCGTAATGGCGGCCGCGCTCGGCGGGCGTCATGCCGGGCAGCGACGGGTCCCACAGCACGCGGCCGTCGACGAACGCCATCACGTAGAACGCGCGGCCGATCACGCTTTCGTCGTCGCAAAGCGCGAGCATCCGCGCGACGGGCACGTCCGTGCCCGCGAGCGCGGCCATTACCCGATACTCGCGCTCGATCGCGTGCGCGGACGGCAGCAGCTTCGCCGCGGGCGCGGGTTTCGCGCGCAGCACGTAGCTGCGCGCGGGCGTGACGAGCTTGAACGTCGGATTCGACTGGCCGCCCTTGAACTGCTCGACGGAAAGCGGGCCGGCGAAGCCGTCGACGTGCTTCGCGAGCCACGCGGCGAGCGCGTCGGCGTCGAAGCGCTGCGCGTCGCCGACAGGGCGCGTGCCTTCGAATGCGGCGTAATCGGTCGGCTTGGACTGCGGATCGTGCTCGGCTGCCATCGTCTCCTCCGGGGCCGTTCGACGCGCCTACTCGCGCGTGCTCTGCAAGAACTGGTGGTACAGCACTTCCATCGTCGTGTTGCGCATGTCGCGGTGCAGTGCCTCGGGCGGCGAATAGTTGACGAGCCGCACGACCCAGTCGTCGTCGCGCTCGCCGACGTCGAGCGCGTTGATGCAGCCCGCCGACTGTGACAGCGTGCCGATGAAGAGCCGATGCCCGGGCACCGTCGCATGCGAGAGCAGCGCGCAATTCACGCCGCCGTGCAGCACGAGCAGCACCGTGTCCCACGACGGATTCGCGCGCAGTGCGGCGAGCGGCGGCAGCACGCGGTCGATCAGCTCGCCGATCGTCTCGCCGCCGAGAAAGCGCGTGTGCTCGGCGACGATGCCGTCGAGCACGCGCAGGAACGCGGCTTCCTGTTCCTCGGGCGGGATGTCGGCGAGAAAGCCGCCGCGGATCTCTCGCCACGCGGGCTCGATATCGATGTCGAGCTGCTGGCCGGCCTCGGCGAGCACGCGCTGCGCGGTCTCGATCGTGCGCGGCAGGCCGCTCGTGATCACGCGGTCGAAACGCACGTTCTGCTCGGCGAACACGCGCCCGGCGGCGCGCGCCTGCATGCGGCCGCGCTCGTTGAGCGGCACGGCGTCCTGGTCGAACGGGCGGCCGCTCGCATCGAAATAGGTGACGTCGCCGTGGCGCATCAGATAGATGCGGCGGCGCTTCGGCAATTGATAGGGCATGGGTGGACGTTAGCGTTTGTAGATAGGAGCGCGCTTGTCGAGGAACGCGGTGATGCCTTCGAGCGCGTCCGCATGGTGCAGCGACGCGACGAAGTGATCGCGCTCGGCGGCGAGATGCGCGGCGAGCGGCTGCGTCTGCGCGTCGGCGATCAGCGATTTGATCCGCGCGAGCGCGTTCGGCGACATCCTGCCGAGCTCGTCGGCCCACGCGATCGCCTCGTCGCGCGCGGCGCCCGGCTTCGTCAGGCGGTTCACGACGCCGAGCGCATGCAGCCGCGTTGCGGCGGCCGGCTTGCCCTCGAACAGGATCTCGGCCGCGAGCGCGCGGGGCACCGCGCGCGCGAGGAACCACGAGCCCCCGCCGTCGGGCGTGAGCGCGACGCGTGCGTACGACATCACGAACTTCGCGTCGTCGGCGGCGACGAGGAGATCGCACGCGAGCGCGAGCGAGAAGCCCGCGCCGGCCGCCGCGCCCTCCACGGCGGCGATCACGGGCTTCGTCACCGTGTTGATCGCGGTGACCCATTCGCCGAGCAGATCGATGCTCGCCGCCTGCACGGCGGGCTCCTTCGCGCGATTGTCGAGCAGCCGGTTCAGGTTGCCGCCCGCGCAGAAAAAGCGGTCCGCGCCGGTCAGCACGACCGCGCGGATCGACGGATCGCGCTCGGCGGTATTGAGCGCCTCGAGGCCGGCCGCGTACATGTCGGGGTGAAGCGCGTTGCGCGCGCCGGGGTTGGACAGCGTGAGGACGAGCGTCGATTCGCTTTCCGGCGGGCGCGACGCGAGCAGTTCTGCGCTCATGCGGTGAGTCTCCTTGAATGCGACAGGCGTCGGGCGCGATGCGCCGCGCTCGCGCGCCGCGCGGGCGGACATCGTCCCGGCCGGCTTGGCCGGCATGTTTTGAAGCGGCGCTCGAAACGCGCGGCGCGTTTCGAAGTTGCTTTAGACTAGCATGAACGTGCTTTTCGGCGTCACGCCGACCGACGCGCGGGATACATCGCGCGCGGCCCTTTTCCCATGAAGAAGGAGACTTCGATGCTGCGGCTCTGTGGCTTACCGTTGTCCAACTATTACAACAAGGTCAAGTTCGTACTGCTCGAGCACGACATTTCGTTCGACGAAACGCTCGTCAAGCTGCCGATCGATGATCCCGCGCTGTTCGTCGACACGCCGCTCGGCAAGGTGCCGTATCTGCTCACCGAGCACGGCGCGATCAGCGAATCGCAGGCGATCGTCGAATACCTCGCCGCGATCCATCCCGACAAGCGCATCTTTCCGGCCGATCCGTTCGCGGCGGCGAAGGCGCGCGAGATCACGGCCGTGCTCGAGCTGTATCTCGAATGGAACGTGCGCGAGCTGTTTCCGCAGGCGTTCTTCGGCGGCCAGGTGAGCGACGGCACGAAGGCGCACGTCGAGAAGCGCATGCCGCGCGCGCTGGACGGTTTCAAGCGGCTCGCGAAATTCTCGCCTTACGTGCTCGGCGACGCGTTCTGCATCGCCGATATCGCCGCGTTCATCCATTTGCCGGTCGTCGCGCTCGCGACGAAGGCTGTCTACGGCCGCGATTTCGTCGCCGACGCGGGGATCGACTGGAAGTCGTACGTGAAGCGCATCGAGGAGGAGCGGCCGGCCGCGAAGCGCGTGAGCGAAGAGCGCAAGGCGTTCATCGCGGGGCTCGCGAAGGATAGCTGACGCGACGACGGGCGTGATGGGGGCGTGATGCTGGCGTGATGCGGGCACGACGCGCGAAGGCGGTTCGCCGTCGCGCGCGTCGCGTGTCCTTGCCGCGTCGCGCGCGGCGGCGCGAGCCGTTGGGCCGCTCGAGCGCGCGCGGAGCACGGACGATTGCGGCGATGCGCGCGAAAGTCGCGCACGCGCCGGATCGTCGTGACTTACAAGCGTGCGAGCCGTTCGAGCGCGGTCGCGAGCGTTGCCTCGCGCTTCGCGAAGCAAAAGCGCACGACGCCCGATTCGTGCGGCTCGTGATAGAACGCCGACACCGGAATCGCGGCGACGCCGATCTCGGCTGTCAGCCATTTCGCGAATTCCGCCTCGGGCAAATCGCTGATCGCCGAATAATCGACGCACTGGAAATACGTGCCCGCGCACGGCAGCAACTTGAAGCGCGTGTTCGCGAGCCCGGCCCGGAAGAAGTCGCGCTTTTTCTGATAGAACGCGGGCAGCGTCAGGTACGGCTCGGGGTCGCGCAGGTATTCGGCGATGCCGAACTGCATCGGCGTGTTCACCGTGAACACGTTGAACTGGTGCACCTTGCGGAACTCGGCCATCAGCGGCGCGGGCGCGGCGACGTAGCCGATCTTCCAGCCCGTCACGTGGAACGTCTTGCCGAAGCTCGACACGACGATGCTGCGCGCCGCGAGCTCCGGATGGCGGGCGACGCTTTCGTGTCGCGCGCCGTCGTAGACCATGTGCTCGTAGACCTCGTCGGACACGATCAGCAGATTGGTGCCGCGCACGATGTCCTCGAGCGCGCGCATGTCCGCTTCGCGCCACACGGTGCCCGTCGGATTGTGCGGCGTGTTGATCAGGATCGCGCGCGTCTTCGGCGTGATCGCCGCGGCGAGCTTGTCGAACGGAATCGCATAGTCGGGCGCGTCGAGCGTGACGAACACGGGCGTCGCGCCCGCGAGCGCGATCGACGGCAGATAGCTGTCGTAGGTCGGCTCGACCACGATCACTTCGTCGCCCGGATGCACGGCGCAAAGGATCGCGGTCAGGAGCGCCTGCGTCGCGCCCGCCGTCACGGTGATTTCGGTCGCGGCGTCGTAGCGGCGGCCGTAGAGCCGCTCGATCTTGTCCGCGATCGCCTCGCGCAGCGGCGCGACGCCCGCCATCGGCGGATACTGGTTGTGGCCGTCGCGCATCGCGCGCGCGACCGCGTCGACGATGCGCGGATCGCAATCGAAATCGGGGAAGCCCTGGCCGAGGTTGACCGCGCCTTTTTCGGCGGCGAGCGCGCTCATGACCGTGAAGATCGTCGTGCCGACGTCGGGCAGGCGGGAGAGGAGAGTGGGCGTAGTAGGCATGTCGTGCGGTGCGTTCATCGTGGCTTGCGCGAAAAGTGTCGGGGCGGCGCGTCGCTCATGCCGGCTCGGATGCGTCGGCTGCGAGCGCGCTGGCCGCGAACGGCGCGGGCTGCGCGATCCGGAATCCGAAATCGCGCTCGGTGCGGCGTGCGAGCTTCAGAAGCGCGCGGTCCTTCGATATGAGCCAGTCGGCGCGCGCCGCGTAGGCGAGTTCGAGGAATTTCTGGTCGTCGCGATCCTTGCACTTCGGCAGCGGGCGTGGCGGCGCGTCTTCGGCGGGCGATGCCGCCGCCGCGTCGCCTGACGGCGGCGCGCTCGCGCGGCGCGTTTGCGCGTCCGGCGCGTGCCGGCCGTCCGGTCCGCCCGGCGCATTCCCGGCATCGGGCGCGTGCGCGGGCGATGCGGCCGCCGACGCGCCGTCGGCGTTCGTCGCGGCTGACCCGCGCGATTCGCGCGATTCGCCGCGATCGGGCCCCGCGACGCGCTCCGACAGGCGCGCGAGCGCCGCGAGCGCGGCCGCCTTGTCGACCGCGCGCGCCTTGAACTGCGGGTAGTCGAGCACGCGTTCGAGCTCGACCAGGCAGCGGACGTCGATGAGCGCCGTGATGGCGCCCGTTTCAAGGGCATCGCGGATCGGGCGGGCGGCGGGGTCGTCGAACACGAGGATGTCGATCCAGACATTCGAATCGAGCACCACGCGACGACCGGCGCGGGAAGCGTCGGGGCTGGGCATTCGTTACAATCGGTGGTTTTCGTCTGATTGCGCGGCACGGCGTGCCGGCGAGCCCCTATGATAATCGTTCTCTCCCCGGCGAAATCGCTCGACTACGAAACCCCGCCTCACGTTCGCACCCACACGCTGCCCCAGTTCGCCGACGACGCGGCCGAGCTGATCGGCGAGCTGCGCCGCCTGTCGCCGCAGCAGATCGGGACGCTGATGAGCATTTCCGATCCGCTCGCGCGCCTGAATTTCCAGCGCTACGCGGAGTGGTCGCGCACGTCGACGCCCGCTAACGCGAAGCAGGCGGTGCTCGCGTTCAACGGCGACGTCTACGAAGGCTTCGACGCGCGCTCGCTGTCGGCCGACGATCTCGACTACGCGCAGCGGCACGTGCGTGTGCTGTCGGGGCTCTACGGGCTGTTGCGGCCGCTCGACCTGCTGCAGCCGTACCGGCTCGAAATGGGCACGCGCTTCGCGAACGCGCGCGGCAAGGATCTGTACGCGTTCTGGGGCGGGCGGATCACGCAGGCGCTGAACGCCGAGCTGAAGTCGCGCGACGGCGCGTCGCGCGTGCTCGTCAATTGCGCGTCGGCCGAGTACTTCAAGTCGGTGAGGCCGAAGCTGCTCGATGCGCGCGTCGTCACGCCGGTGTTCGAGGACTGGAAGGACGGCCGCTACAAGATCATCAGCTTCCACGCGAAGCGCGCGCGCGGGCTGATGGCGCGCTACATCGTCGAAGGGCGGATCGGCGCGCCCGACGCGCTGAAGGATTTCGCGTCGGAAGGCTATGCGTTCGACGAAGCCGCGTCGAACGACGACACCTACGTGTTTCGCCGGCGCGTCGGCGCTTGAATTCTCGGCGGCCGGGCAAGCCGGCCGCGACGCACATCCGGCGGCCCGGCGCGGCCGCCGCAACCAGGAGATGCCATGACTCTCTCGATCACGAGCAATTTCGACGCGGGCGCGATCGATGTCCTGTCGTGCGAGCGCGCGGATGCGATCCGGCTGCGCGTGCGCGGCGACAATCGCGCCGAGTTCGCGCAGTGGTTCTATTTCCGCCTGACGGGCGCGCGCGGCGAGCGCTGCGTGATGACGTTCGAGAACGCGGACGCGTGCGCGTATCCGGCCGGCTGGCGCAACTATCGCGCGGTCGCGAGCTACGACCGGGTCAACTGGTTTCGCGTGCCGACTTCGTTTGACGGCCAGGTGCTGACGATCGACCATACGCCCGATTTCGACAGCGTCTATTACGCGTACTTCGAGCCGTACAGCGAAGAGCGGCATTCGGAATTTCTCGGCGTGGTTCAGCAGATGCCGCACGCGAACGTCGTCGAGCTGGGCCGCACCGTCGAAGGGCGGCCGATGTCGCTCGTCGTGCTCGGCACGCCCGACGAAGCGGGCGTCGCGAAGAAGAAGGTGTGGATCATCGCGCGCCAGCATCCGGGCGAATCGATGGCGGAATGGTTCGTCGAAGGGCTCGTGAAGCGGCTTGTCGGCTGGGGTGACTGGTCGGGCGATCCGGTCGCGCGCAAGCTCTACGATCGCGCGACGTTCTACATCGTGTCGAACATGAATCCGGACGGCAGCGTGCGCGGCAACCTGCGCACGAACGCCGCGGGCGCGAACCTGAATCGCGAATGGATGGAGCCCGACGCCGAGCGCAGCCCCGAGGTGCTCGTCGTGCGCGACGCGATTCATGCGATCGGCTGCGATCTCTTCTTCGATATCCACGGCGACGAAGATCTGCCGTACGTGTTCGCGGCCGGCTCGGAGATGCTGCCGGGCTTCACCGAGCAGCAGCGTGTCGAGCAGCGCGCGTTCATCGGCGCGTTCAAGCGCGCGAGCCCCGATTTCCAGGACGAGCACGGCTATCCGCCCGGCAAGTACAAGGAAGATGCGCTCAAGCTCGCGTCGAAGTACATCGGCCATCGGTTCGGCTGCCTGTCGCTCACGCTCGAGATGCCGTTCAAGGACAATGCGAACCTGCCCGACGAGCACGTCGGCTGGAACGGCGCGCGCAGCGCGTCGCTCGGTGCGGCGATGCTGGGCGCGATTCTCGAGCACGTGCAGACGTTCGCCTGAGCGCGCGCTTGCGCGTGTGAGGGGCGCGCGTTCGAGCGGATTCGGGCGCGCATGAAAAAGCCGGAGCGCGACGCCGCACCCCGGCTTTTTTTGTCGGGCCGATGGCGGCCGAGCGCGACGCGGCGCCAGACGCCTCTATCGGCCGTGCGGTCGTCCGTGGGGGCGTCCGTGCGGTCGCGCGGCCCGACCTCCGATCGGAGGCTTCACGACTTTCGCGTCGACCGCTTCTTCACGGTTTTCTTCGTCGCGCCGGACTTCTTCGTCGACGCCGACCGTTTGCCGCTCTTGCCCGTGGCTTTCGCCTTGATCTTGCCTTTGCCCGAGTGCGCGCGAAGCTTTTTCTTCGACGACGTCGCGCGCTCGACGCGCGGCTTCGCGGGCGGCACGGGATCGTTCCAGCTGAACGCGAGCATCTGCGTGCCGACGTAGCCGCAGCGGAACTTCAGGTGCTCCGGCTCGCCGCCGCTGCTGCGCACGCCGAGGCCCTCGACGGTCACGATGTTGTCGACCTTCACGCGCTGCTTGCCTTCGTCGAATGAATCGTTCCAGGGCGTGATCGATGCGTTGCCGCTGTCGAACGCGTTCGGCGGAAATTCGACATGGTCGAAGGCGCTTGACGTGCCGGCGATGAAGTTGCCGTGCGCGGCGCAGTCCGCGACGAGCGGATCGGCATGCATTTCGTTGACGTACTTGTTGATGAGTTCGGCGCGTTGATCGAGCAAGTCGGCGAACGCGGGCGCGGCAAACGTGAGCGACAGGCCCGCGACACAGGCCGTCAGCTTGCCGAGCGCGCCGAGCAGGCGATGCGAGGCGGGAAAGCTGTCCATCTAGAAGGTATGAGATAAGCGCGATAGAGACACCAGGCACATGAGATGCCCGATGAAGAGCAGGGTTCCATCTTAGCGTAATTTTCCGGCGCGGCAGTAGAGCGGTTGTCCGCATGGCCGAGCGCGCACGCGTCGGCGCGCCTGCCGTCAGACGGCCAAGCTCATGCGCGCGGCCCGCCGAGCCGATAGCGGCGCACGTCGGAGGTCGTGACCCACGCGGGCCGGTAGACCGCGATCAGCGCGGTCGCCATGCCGGTGAACCACGCTTCGCCGAGCGCGAGCAGCAATGCGTTGAGCGCATAGCCGGATGGCACGACGACGAGCGTGCCTTCGGCTAGCGCGATCTGCACCCCGGCCGCCGCGGCCGCGACGACGCCCACGGCGATCGCCGGCGATACGAAGCCCTGGCCGACGATGAGCGCGGGCAGGTTGTGCGGCAGCCACGCGAGCGCGGCGCGCTGCAGCAGCGTCGACACCGCGACGGGCAGCGCGCCGTATACGAGATAGGTGAGTCCGACGCCTTGCCACGTCGCGTCGAACACGACGGCCGCGACGCCGATCACGGCGGCCATCCCGACGAGCGCGAGGGTCCAGTCGAACAGCGTGACGAGCAGCGTCGCGCCGAGCAGATGCATGACGAGGCCGTCGTCGAGCCACGCATTGGATGCCCATAGCACCGCGATCGTGGTCACGAGCGCGAGCCACACGTGCTGCAGCGTCGCATCCTGCAAACGGCCGAACGGGCGCTTCCACAGCGCGAGGGCGAGCAGGGCCACGGCGGCGATCCAGCCACCGACAGCGACCCAGAACGGAAGCGGCGTGTAGAGGAAACCCATGTTTTTATATTACTCGTTGAATACGAAAGATGGGAATGGATTCACCCTCTACACGGGTTTTACCGGCTATTCGTTCGCTTTGAACGGCGCGGGCGGTTCGGCCGCGACGAGCGGCTCGGCAGACGATTCGTTTTCTGCGACAAGCGGGTACTTGTGCTGCGGTTTCGCCACGCGCAGCGGCACGGGGCTGGCCGCGCCGTGCACGGGCTTCGGCGAGCTGTCGCGCGCGGACAGCAGCACTTCGAGATGCGGCGGTAGCCAGCCGTTGTAGATCGCGACCGCGGCGGCGCGATTTGTCGCACCCAGTTGCTGGAAGATGCTGGCCAGATGAATCTTGACGGTGCCTTCGCTGATGCCTAGCGTGCGCGCGATCATTTTGTTCGTGCTGCCCATGTGGACGAAACGCATGATCTGCGCCTGGCGCGGCGACAGCAGGCTGCACGGCGAGCGCTTCCTGCGCGGGAGCTGGCTCACGATCGCATCGACGCGGCCGTCCCTCGCACGTGAGGCCGGCTCGGTGAGGTTGAGCGCGCTCGGCGGGACGTAGCGCCCGCCGAGCAGCACCATTTCCAGCGCGAGAACGATGAGGTGCGGGCGCGTCGAACGTGGAATGACGCCGAGCACGCCGGCGTCGAAGAGCGCCTGCGCGTGCTCGGGTGACGCGTCGTCGGTGAGCGCGGCGACGGGCGTCGGCGCGCAGGCCTGACAAAGCGCGTGCAGGTCGCCGAGCCGCTTGATGTCCTGCCAGTCGACCGCGATCAAGTCGAAGCCCTGTTGTTTGATGAGCTGCTGTGCCTGCCGCCAGTCCTTGGCGTCGTTGTAGCCGGCATGCCGGTCGATTTGACGCAGCAGGGTTTTCAAGCCGTCACGACGCTCAGCGTCAGAATTAAGCACCAGAAACCTCATGTAATGCCTCCGCTTATCCGATTGATCGAGAAAACGACGAGTGCCATCTCCGCAATAATGACAAATACATTACAAAATGTCGGCCTAGCTGAAAGTCATAAGAAAAATTCAGACAAGCAAAAACGCGAAGGCCGCCTCGAGCGGGTGCTCGAGGCGGCCTTCGGCTGACTTTTCGCGCCGGTCGGCGCGGCGCTTTAGTGGAAATGCGGCTGCGCGGGCGTCGCGTCCTCCGGCATCTCCGCGTGGACGATTTCGCCGAGCGGGTCCGCGTACAGCGGGACGCCGCAATCGTCGCAGTATTCGGGTTCGAAACGGCCGGCGTGGCGCCTGATGTCGGTCACGCCCGCTTCCTTCAGCAGCGAAGCGATTTCTTCGAGCGGCCCGTCGGCGGGCGATTCGGCTTCGAGCGTCGCTTCGTCGACCGGCGTCTCGCCGTTCTCGCGGCCATAGAGCGGCCAGACGACGCCATAGATGACATCGTTGCTGCCGCGGCGAGTGAATGCGACGCGATATTCGTCGATCCGGCGCTCGCCGAAGCCGGCGATCACGGCGCGCAGTTCCTGCGGCGCGGCGCCGATCGTGTCGAACAGATAGCGGATCGCGGTGCGCACGGTATGCGGACGGATTCGCTCGTCTGCGTCGCGGCACGCGGAGTAGTACGCGTCGGGCAGCAGGCTCTCGAATTCGCAGCCGGGCAGCGCGGCGGACAGGTTGACGCCGCCTTGCGCGGCCCATTGCTCGAGGCATTGGCCGCGCTCGATGCGCGAACCGTGCTCTTCCTCCTGCCAGCGGAAGAGCGGGGCGCCGGCGGGCGCGGCCACGACGGCGAGCAGGAAGCGCGGATCGGCGAGAATCGGCGACGTTTCGGGCAGGTCGCCGAAGCTCAGCTTGACCGGATGGTTGCCGAGCGCCGCGTGCGCGAGTTGCTGGGCGAGGCGATAAGTCTCGACGTGATGGCGCGGCAACTGGTCGATGCTGTAGAGAAAGGGAGCCATCGCGACGAGCGTGTCTTGCGCGAGCACGTGCGCTTGCAAATGGGTGCGCAACACGTCGGCGATCTCGGTCTTGAGCGAGCCCGACGGAATCATGTAGCGGGTCCACGCGAGCACTGGGACGGCGACGAGGAGCGCTTCGTACGGCTTGCCGTCGTGCTCGACGGACAGCGATTCGCTGTGCGTCTCGGCCATGTCGGCGAGAGCGCCGTAGGCGTCCGGATGATTCTGCTGGAGATGATCGAGCGCGGCATCGAGTGTGGTCTGATTGCCGTTGCGGACGATCTTTGCGAGCAAGGCGTCGAGCTTGGCTTCCCAGAAGCGATCTTCGACGCGGCTGCCGGACGCAAACAGCGCGAGCGACAGACCGACCAGTTTGTCGGCATCGGGAGGGAGGCGTTTAGCGGTTCGCTGGCGCATAGATTGACATGGTTGGATGCGAGGAACCTGTCATTTTAGTCCGTTCCGCGTTTGTTCTGCGGTTTGCCGGCCTTCTGGCAGTCTTCTGTATAGAAAATATGCGAGGGCGCTCGGAGTGTGAATCTATGAGGGACAAAAAATTTATCGAAACCCCCTTGCGGGGTACGGAGCTTATGCCTACAATCACGCCTCTTTCGCGCCAAGCCGAACGCGGCGCGAGAGGGGAAGCGGGAAGTTCCGATGCCGAGGTG
>NZ_LOYJ01000002.1:0-31245 GCF_001526245.1 Burkholderia sp. MSMB1498 | reverse complement strand
TCGCGTCGAGCCCATCCGATAGCGCCGCGAATCTCCGTCGTCAACAACCTGAACTACGGTACTGCTCAGGCGCTTACAGATCAAGCGCAAGGCGGCAGAGATTAACGTCGATGCGAGCTTGAAGAACATCCGCACGAGCTACGGGAAGTACGCATTCGTCCTGCGCAATTTATTGGGCGACGCCGATTTCCTCGACGCGATCACGAACGATTCCGGTGATTGGCCCGAGCGCCTCAAGGTGCCCGATTACGAGACATGCGCAGTCCCGATGCACGTTTTCGGCATCACGAAACCCTATAACGATTTAGACCCCTCTGACGACGGCTGGACAGAGGAACCGGTCTTTTTTTCGGCCAGTGAGAAAGGAAACGAGCGATGCGATTCAAGAGCGAAGTGAAAGTGATGGGTATGAAGTCGAGCAAAGGTCAGATGGACAACGGCACTGCGTTCGACAGTACGAAGGTCTACACCGAGACGAGCCTCGACGATTCGAAGGGGACCGCCAAGGGTTTCGCCGTCGCCGAGTTCACGCTCGGCACGTCTGCCGAGTTCGAGAAGTACAAGCATCTGCCCTTCCCGTTCGAAGCGACGGCCGAGTTGGAGATCGTCACGAACGGTAAGACACAGAAAACCATCATGCACTCGCTCACGCCGACCGCTCGCGCGGCGAAGGGCTGATCATGGACAGCAGGGTCGTGTACGTGGTGCAGGACCTTGTTTCTGGTGGTTTCCTGCGGCCTGATTCCGGGGACGTGGGCCGGACCGATCGCCTACGTGATGCGGGTGGATTCGAGGATATCGGCGAAGCATATGAAGCCGGAATTGACCATTGCGACGGGTCATTCGACGTCGTGCCGCTGATCTTTGTTCGAAAGGAGGATTAAGTGTGTCGGTTGGCACTGTGCAGAACGTGTTGCTATGTGTGCCCGTAACGTCGGATCGGTCATCGATAGTAGATCAGCAAGTATGCCCTCCTTCGGGCACTCAGTATTTTCATGTTCAAGCGCAGCAGGCGTATGTGGTTGATCCAGCAAGCGCGGGCTTTTTCGATGGGCTCGCGATGCCCTTTGATTACGCCGCTGCGGGCGGTTTCTTCGCACTGGCATTCACGATGGTTGTTGGTATCTGGATGGTGAGTTCCAGCGCGGGAAGCATTCTCGCGTTGATCAAGCGGGGGTGATGCGTGCCGGGCGCTTCCCGGTTTTTTTTGAGGGCCAATCAATGTTTCAAGCAATGAAGAAGTATGCAGTTGGTGCGGCAGTGGCTGGTTCGGCGGTGACGGCGAACGCCGCATCGACCGCGCCGGACTTCACGCAGCTCACGGCGGCTGTGGATTTCAGCACGGTCATCACCGTGATCATGGCCGTCGCCTCGGTGATGGTCGGCGTGTACGTCGCGTGGCGTGGTGCGAAGTTCGCTCTGCGCGCCGTGAAGGGCCTGTAAGCTAGCGCGGCCGTTGTCGAGTTGGGGAGCCGCAGGGCTCCCCTTTTTGCGTTTACGGGGGCGGAATGATGACAGTATCGGACGGGTGGTATTTGGTGATTTTCTCGTGGGGCATGGTCTGCGGCTGGGCATGCGTGACTGGATTGAAGGGATGACCATGCGCTCAAAAAAAGTTCTGTGCGTACTCCTCGCGCTGGGTGCGTTGTCCAAAGCTGAGGCGGGAACGGTGATTGTGTTCGATGCCAAGGGAAACATCACCGGAAGCTATGTCGATCCGACCACGCCCTATTCATATGGAAAGGTCCAGACTCAAACGTCGGGGCTTATATACCAGCAAGCGGGCCGTAGGGGGTTGGACGTCACGGACGTAAAGGTGACGAAAACGGTAGAGGCAATCGAGACAG
This sequence comes from Burkholderia sp. MSMB1498, assembly GCF_001526245.1. Lineage (NCBI taxonomy): Bacteria > Pseudomonadati > Pseudomonadota > Betaproteobacteria > Burkholderiales > Burkholderiaceae > Burkholderia > Burkholderia sp. MSMB1498. The sequence goes on along the minus strand of NZ_LOYJ01000002.1, from coordinate 29,398 downwards.
TCGCGACCGGAGCGGCTAACGGTGCTCGTGTTGGCGCTGGTGGCGGCTGGCTCGGGATGGTAGCTGGGGCGGTGCTTGGCGCTGTTGTGAACTGGGGGATAGGTCTGGGATTAGATGGGTTGGTGAAGTGGCTATTCAATGAAGATGGCAAGGTGGACGTAACGAAGCCCCCCGGAGGAAGATCGGACTACTACGAAGGGTATCTGTTTCCGCAACCCATTACATATCGTTCGAAGCAAACGCAACTTGTCTATTTTCAGAAGCTTGGTGATCTTGCGACCGTCTGGGCGGCAAATGGTACCCAGTTTGAGATGGTAAAGAATAAAGATCCTATTATCCCGGCTGGTGGCCGTCCGACTGCATACGCGATTACTTTCACGGGGAAATGTGAAGAGCCGGACGACATTGCTGTGTGCGAAATGTTGTACACCGATATGGGCAATCCTTCGTCCTCCTTCAAGTCACGAATGGGGTTTCAGGGGCGGAAGGGAACACCCCCGAACCCGTTGCAGGCGGGCGGTCAATATCAGGGCGGTGGCAACGTAGAGACGATGACGCTTAGCGATGCTATTAAGGCGCTTCCGGATAGCGAGAGTGAGCGGATGATCAATCCGGAGTTGATGTCCACTACGACAAATGATCTTTGGCAGTTGGCATCGCAATTGCCCGGATATCAGGGCATCCCGTACGACGTGAATAACCCGATCACCTACGATGACGCCTATCAGTGGCAGCGCGCGAATCCGGGATGGACGCCGACCGTTGGGGATGCGCTCGGGACCGGTGCGGGTGCTGGCACTCAGGGGCGTCAGGCGGGTTCGGTTGGCGGGCTTCCTATCTCGGGCCGGCCGGGGGCGGTCGATACGACTCCGGGCGTTAATCCGGGTATGGATACAGGAACACAACCCGGAACCGGCACTAATCCGGGCGCCGGCACGAACCCCGGTACGGGAACGAACCCCGGCACCGGCGCGAACCCCGGTACTGGCACGAACCCCGGTACTGGCACGAACCCCGGTACTGGCACGAGTCCGGGCAGTGGCACGAACCCCGGAGCGGGATCGGGTAACGGGCAACTATGCGGTGCACCGGGACAGCCAGTCTGCGAGGTTGATTTTGGTCCCGACCCAAAAACTGATAAGCCATCCTTAGAAAATACACCGACGATTCAAATGATCCTGGGGCCAATCATGAACATGCTTCCGGGGTTCGGCGCGTTTCAGGTTCCGGCGCACACAGGCATATGCCCAACAGCGACCTTTTCGATGTTTGGCCACTCCTACACGATGGATCAGCATTGCACACTGTTCGAGCAAAACCGAAAGGCGATCAGTGCGGTGTTCGCGGTGGTTTTCCTGCTCGCGTCAGTATTCATCGTCCTTACGGCTTGAGGTGATCCATGTACGCAATTTTGATTTCGGCCGGGTGGTCGATCTTGTCGTGGCTGCTGCGCTCGGTGTTGGTGAAGTTCGTGTTCTATTTCGCGCTGTATTTCTTCGTCACTGAGGCGATTCCCTATCTGCAGGAGCAAGGCATTCTGCCTACGTCGGCATCACTGACACAGGCGTTTGGTGCGACCGGCTCAGGTGTCTGGTACTTCCTAGATCTTTGCTCCGTCAGCTACGGCGCGCCGCTCATTGTCTCAGCGTGGGGCGCTCGCTTCGTCATCCGGCGCATTCCGTTCATTGGTTGAGGGCGCTATGGCAATCAACGCGTACTGCGGAATCATGGGTTCCGGCAAGTCGTACGAAGTGGTATCCGGTCCGGTGCTCGACGCGATTGCACGCGGTCGGCGAGTGGTAACGAACATCGACGGCATCAACGAAGAAGCGGTGCACGACTACCTCATTGAAAAGCGAGGACTTGATCGAGAGAAGCTCGGGCGGGTCGTGCACGTGACTACCGACCGCGTGCAGGAAAGTGGCTTTTTCCCGGTGGAAATTGAGGGAGCAGATGGTGCCACAGTGACTCCGGGGCTTGTCGAGCCGGGCGACCTGCTGGCGATCGATGAGGCGTGGAAGCTATGGGCCTTTGGCGAAAAGTTGTCGAAGGAGCACGTCGCCTTCTTTCGCATGCACCGACATTTCGTCAATCCTGATACGGGGCTGGCGTGCGACGTGGTGCTGATGGTGCAGTCGGTTGGCGATCTGCATCGAATGCTGAGGCCAGTGCTCGAGCTGACATTTGTGATGCATAAACTGAAGGCATTCGGTGCGCCGTCACGGTATCGGGTCGAGCAATACGACGGCTGGAAGCAGAACGCAAAGACCCGTGTTGCGACGTACTACAAGGCCTATAAGGCGGAAATTTTCCCGCTCTACAAGAGCTACGCGGGCGGGGCCGGACAGGAGGCGGTCGTGGATGCACGGCAGAACGTGTTGCTCGATCGCAAGTTGTGGTGGATCGCGGGTGCGGTGGTGGTTTTGATCGGTGGCGGACTATGGCTCGCGGTCGGGTTCTTTACTCGCAAGACGGAGAAGTCAGTGGAAGGCCGGGCTGCTGTCGCTTCGCCGACTCCAGGCGGTGGGCTAGGCGTGTCGGGTGGCGTGATGTCAGTGCCTGTCCCTGCTGCGGCACCCAACCCGCCAGATGTATCGGACACGTGGCGAGTGGTTGGGCGTTTCCAGTCTGGCGATGTTCACTACGTCGTGTTGGCCGATTCCTCGGGGCGGCTGCGGGTAGATTCGCCCTCTGCTTTTAACGGGGCCGGCGCTGCAACGGTGGGCCGTGTGGATGGTCAGCGCGTTGCAACGTGGTCTGGTTCGAAGCCTTCGAGCTGGTCGTCTTTTGTTCCGGGGGGTAATGCAAAATGAGCGTTAAGCGTCTGCTCGTGCTTCTGGTCATGTGGCCGCTGCTTGCGCTGGCTGATAAGCCAACGTCGTCGCCGGTGGCGGTGCCGCCGTTGCCTACTTTGGCGTCGCTTGGTGGAGCGGCAGATGTGTCGGTGGGGTTGCCCGCGCCGGTTCCACCATTGCAACCGATGGTGCAGCGTTCAAGCGGCAATCTGTTCGATCTGAGGTTTGCGACCGTCTCTTTCCTCGTGGATTTTGTGTATGAGAACGCGGTGAAGACGCCGCATGTGATCGGGCCAGATGTGCTAGCCGATCAGCGTCAAGTCTCATTTCGCTACAAGGCGAGCGATGGGGACCTGCGCGGGTTCTTGTCGGCGTTTCTCGATTCGCTCGGGTACGCGGTGACGGTGCGTGACGGCGTAGACTTTATCGGCAAGAAGCCAGACGCGGATCAGCCCAAGGATGTACGCGTGCCGTTCGTTTATGCGCCGCGCTACCGCAAGGCCGATTACCTGATGCGAATGGTGCAGCCGCTGGTTGGCGGCCGGTTCACGACGCAACGCGGCGTGTCGGCCGGTGGAATCGCGGCGTTGCAGGGCAAGGGCGATGTGATACAGGACGTGCCGCAACAGTCAGCAGCGGCCTTGATCGATCAGAGTTCGGATCAGTTGGTGTTCCTGGGCACGCGGGTTGAGGTCGAGGCATTGCAGAAGGTGCTGCCAATGATTGATGTGCCGCGGGGTAAGGTGAACTTGCGAGCATGGGTGTACGAGGTTAATAACACGACGCAGGATCAGTCGGGGTTTTCTCTGGCGGTCAGCGTGCTTGGTTCGGTGCTCGGCATCAGCAACGGGCTTAGCGACCCGTCGGCAGCGGTGGTGCAACTGCACGCGGGCAACGCGTTGAACGTCGGCATTCAGGCGCTGGATTCGGACAGTCGATTTAAGGTGCTGACGCGGCCTAATCTGACGGTCTTGTCCGGAGACCGCGCGCGGCTGAACGTCGGTCAGCAGGTGCCAACGCAGGGACAGGTGAGCTATCAAGGGTCAAGCGGAACGCCGGTGCAGTCGATCGTGTATCAGGATGCCGGCGTGATCTTCGACGTGCAGCCGACGGTGATGCACGATACGATCGAACTCGCTGTGCAGGAGGAGATTTCCGACTTCGTGCGTACGTCATCAGGCGTCAACACGTCGCCAACGAAGAACACGCGCAAGCTGCAAACCGTGACGGCGATGAAGGAAGGCGATGTCGCGGTGATCGGCGGGCTGATCCAGTCACACGACTCGCGCTCGCGTTCGGGACTGTCGTTTTTGCCGAAATGGATGAACGGCCACAATGACGCGACGGATAGCACCGAGATCGTTCTCGTGTTACAGGTAACGAAAATTTGATGCCCTCCTGCCGCAGCGCAAGAAAAAGCCCGCACGCAGCGGGCTTTTTCTATTCAATCGTTACCTCTATCGCGGGCGTAACAAAAGGTCGTGCGTCTAGCGTTGGGAGTGTCCGGCCGCAACCGAAGCGACGTAGGGCGACGGCGGCAATGCGGAGTTCGAGCGGTCGTCGCGCGGCTCAGCGCGGCTTGCCGGACCGAGTAGCGGGTACTCGATAGGGTGGTGAGCGGAAGCATTGCCGCCTCCCCTCCCCCCTCCTGCAAATCCGCCTTTTTACTGAATGAGCAGCGGCTGGGAGTGTTGATCGGCGCGGTAGATCGCACGCTTGATACTCGATAGGTGAACGCCGTATTCGTGGGCGAGCGCGGTTAGCGTGTAGCGTCCAGTGCGCCACTGGCGCACGACGCGGCGCTCGTCCTCGCTTTCAAGGCTTCGCGGTCGACCTAGGCGAATGCCGCGCTTCTTGGCGGCCTGCATACCGCTTTTCGTCCGCTCGCGGATCATCTCGCGTTCGAATTCGGCAAAGGCTCCAAGCATTTGGAGCATCAAGCGACCAGCGGGGGAGTTAGTGTCGATGTGCTCGGTAAGGCTTTCGAAGCCCGCGCCTCGATCCTGTAATCGATCGATGATGCTCAGCAGGTGTTTGAGCGATCGCGCGATGCGGTCGAGCTTGTAGACGACAAGAGTGTCGCCGCGCTTGAGGTTTCTGAGGAGTTTGTCTAAGACAGGTCGGCGCAGAGTTGCGCCGGACCGTTTTTCTTCGTGGATTGCATCGACGCCGGCCTTCGTCAGTGCGTCGATTTGCGCTCGCGTTTCCTGTTCTTGCGTGGAAACTCTGGCGTAACCGATTCTCATGGATGTGGAAAAATCGAAAGATTTTTCCACATCATGTGCCTTTCAATTCCCCGAACAGAAGCCCTTTTAAGCAACTGTAGAAAGAATCGTTTTATCTGGCGGAAAGGGTGGGATTCGAACCCACGATACGGTATAACCGTATACCGGATTTCGAGTCCGGCGCATTCGACCTCTCTGCCACCTTTCCTTTTTTCGCTCACCGGTAGGTCGTCCCGGCGAAGCGAAGATTATAGAACACCCTTTTGCCGACTTCCAAGTTTTTTCTCAAATATTTTTCGAAGCCGCTCGGAAGCCCGCTCAGGCCGCGTTCGACGGCGCATCGATCCGCTCGACGCCGCCCATGTACGGCCGCAACGCGACCGGCACCGTCACCGAGCCGTCGGCGTTCTGGTAATTCTCCAGCACCGCGACAAGCGTGCGGCCGACCGCGAGACCCGAGCCGTTCAGCGTGTGCACGAGTTCCGGCTTGCCCTGCGCGTTGCGGAACCGCGCCTGCATCCGGCGCGCCTGAAACGATTCGGTGTTCGAGCAGCTCGAAATCTCGCGATACGTGTTCTGCGCCGGCAGCCACACTTCGAGGTCGAACGTCTTCGCCGCCGCAAAGCCCATGTCGCCCGTGCACAGCGTGATCACGCGGTACGGCAGCTCGAGCTTCTGCAGGATCGCCTCCGCATGGCCGACCATCTCGTCGAGCGCCGCGTACGACGCCTCCGGCGCGACGATCTGCACCATCTCGACCTTGTCGAACTGGTGCTGACGGATCATCCCGCGCGTGTCGCGGCCGTACGAGCCCGCCTCCGAGCGAAAGCATGGCGAATGCGCGGTCAGCTTGATCGGCAGCGCGGACGCCTCGGCGATCGAATCGCGCACGGTGTTCGTCAGCGAGATCTCGGACGTCGAGATCAGGTATTGCGTGACGGTATTCTCCGCGCCGCCCTTCTCGACGCGGAACATGTCGTCGGCGAACTTCGGCAACTGGCCCGTGCCGTACAGCACGTCGGGATTGACGATGTACGGCGTGTACATTTCGCTGTAGCCGTGCTGCTGCGTGTGCGTGTCGAGCATGAACTGCGCGAGCGCGCGATGCAGCCGTGCGATCGGACCGCGCAGCACCGTGAAGCGCGCGCCCGACAGCTTCGCGCCCGTTTCGAAATCGAGGCCGAGCGGCGCGCCGACGTCGACGTGGTCCTTCACGTCGAAATCGAACTGGCGCGGCGTGCCCCAACGGCGCACTTCGACGTTCTCCGTTTCGTCGCGGCCGACCGGCACGCTTTCGTGCGGCAGGTTCGGCATCTGCAGCATCAGATCGGACACACGTGCCTGAATCTCGTCGAGCTTCACCGCCGACGCCTTCATCTCGTCACCGATGCCGCCCACTTCGGCCATCACCGCCGACGTGTCCTCGCCCCGCCCCTTCATCGCGCCGATCTGCTTCGAGAGGCTGTTGCGGCGCGCCTGCAGCTCTTCGGTGCGGGTCTGGATCGCGCGGCGCTCCGATTCGAGCGCGGAGAACGCGGCGACGTCGAGGGTGTAGCCGCGATCGGCTAGGCGCTTCGCGACGCCGTCGAGGTCTTTGCGCAGCAACTGGATGTCGAGCATGGGAGGACAGGAGAATCGTTGTGTAAGAGGAGAATTCTAACGCACCGCGCGACCGCCACGGCGTCGGCCGGACGGCCGGCGTCGCAAACGGACCGCTGTTCGTGGCAGTATCGCGTTTCAGGCATGCGTGCCGCGCGCCGCGAAGCCGCTTTGCATGGGACCGGAGCGAGCGCTGACGCGCGAACGCCGGTCGACCGCGGTGCATGGGACCTGAACAAGCGCTAAAGCGCTAACTCTGGTCGACTGCGGTGCATGGGACCAGAGTAAGCGCTAAAGCGCTAACTCTGGTCGACACGGAGAAACGATGGGCATCGAACTGGACAAGGACGTGCGCGACCGCGCGATCGCGTCGCTGCAACGCTATTTCACCGAAAACATGGAGGAGCCGATCGGCAACATCCAGGCCGGCGCGCTGCTGCATTTCTTCGTCCAGGAAATCGGGCCCGCGATCTACAACCTCGCAGTCGCCGACGCGCAATCGAGCCTGCAAGCGCGCGTCGCCGAGCTCGACATCGACTGCCATCACGAGCCGTTCGACTACTGGAAGAAACAGCCCGCGCGCAAACGCTGAACGGGCAGCCGGCCGCAGCCGCCGCTAATCCTTCTTGCCGGCGTCGCGATCGAGCTCGCGCAGCCACGCGAGCTTGTCAGCGATCTTCGTTTCAAGCCCCCGCGGCACCGGCTTGTACCAGCGCGGCTCGCGCATCCTGTCCGGCAAGTAAGTCTCGCCCGCGGCATACGCGTTCGGCTCGTCGTGCGCATAGCGGTACGCGTGGCCGTAGCCGAGCTCCTTCATCAGCTTCGTCGGCGCGTTGCGCAGATGCACCGGCACCTCGCGCGACTTGTCCTGACGCACGAACGCCATCGCCTCGTTGTACGCGTTGTAGCCGGCGTTGCTCTTCGCCGCGCACGCAAGGTAGAGCACGGCCTGCGCGAGCGCGAGCTCGCCTTCCGGCGAGCCGAGCCGCTCGTACGTCCCGGCCGCGTCGTTCGCGATCTGCATCGCGCGCGGATCGGCCAAGCCGATGTCCTCCCACGCCATCCGCACGATCCGCCGCGCGAGGTATTTCGGATCGGCGCCGCCGTCGAGCATCCGGCAGAACCAGTACAGCGCGCCGTCCGGGCTCGAGCCGCGCACCGACTTGTGCAGCGCGGAGATCTGATCGTAAAAGTTGTCGCCGCCCTTGTCGAAGCGGCGCGCATTCATCGTCATCGCGCTCTCGACGAACGCCGCGTCGATCGTCGTCACGCCCGCGGACGTTGCCGCCGTCTGCGCCTGCTCGAGCAGGTTCAGGAAGCGCCGTGCGTCGCCGTCCGCGTAGCCGACCAGCGTGTCGACCGCCTTGTCGTCGAACGCGAGCCCTTCGAGCGCCGCGTCCTGCGCGCGCTTGAGCAACTGGCGCAGTTCGTCTTCCGTCAGCGACTTCAGCACGTACACCTGCGCGCGCGACAAGAGCGCCGAGTTCACCTCGAAGCTCGGATTCTCGGTGGTCGCGCCGATGAACGTGACGAGCCCCGATTCGACGAACGGCAGCAGCGCGTCCTGCTGCGCCTTGTTGAAGCGGTGGATCTCGTCGACGAACAGGATCGTGTGGCGGCCGGTGCGGTTCAGCATGTCGCGCGCCTGCTCCATCGCCTCGCGAATGTCCTTCACGCCGCCCAGCACGGCGGACAGCGCGATGAACTCGCAGTCGAACGCGAGCGCGGTCAGGCGCGCGAGCGTCGTCTTGCCGACGCCGGGCGGCCCCCAGAGAATCATCGAATGCGGCTTGCCCGATTCGAACGCGAGCCTGAGCGGCTTGCCTTCGCCGAGAAGATGCGTCTGGCCGATCACGTCGGCGAGCGTCTTCGGGCGCAGCGCCTCGGCGAGCGGCCGGCGCGGTTCGACTGCAAACAGGTCGGACATGGACCTTGGCTCCCACGAAAAACGATGGCGGCAAGCGTTCGCCGCCGGACCGGACATTATGACAGCCGCGCCGCCCGCTGCCACGGCGGGCCGGGCAGCGGCGCGGCGGCTAGGCGCGCGAGGCAGCGACGCGACGTGGCGCGCGCCCAAACGAACCGGGCCCGCCATCGCTGGCGGGCCCGGTCGTCGGTCGATGCGCCCCGGCCGCGCTCAGCCGGTGACGACGTCCGCGCCCTTCGGCACGACGAACTTGAACTGGTCGGCCTTCAGCGGCGGATTCGTCTGAATGTTCGAGAACGTGAGCAGCGTCACGTTGCCGAACACGTCGTGCAGTTCCATCGCGGCGAGCACGCCGTTCCTGAAGCCGATGCCGATCCGCTGGAACTGCGTGTCCTGCGCCTTCGGCACCATCTCAAGCCAGTCGATCCCGCCCTTCTCGCCCGCGTCGCGCAGCGTGTAGTTCTTCTCGAGATCGTTGCTGCCGAACAGGATCGCGGCGGGGCTCGCGCCGAGCGCGCCCGCCAACTTGCGCTCGGTGACCTGGTTCAGATCCTTGTCGTACACGTAGAGCTTGTCGCCGTCGGCCTGCAGCACCTGCTGGTACGGCTTCTGATACGTCCAGATGAACTTGCCGGGCCGCGAGAACACGAAGCTGCCGCTCGAGTTGTCGGTCGGCTTCACGGTCGGCACCGCGCCGCTCGCCGCCTTCGACGGCGCCTTGACGATCTGCTGCGTGAAATCGCCCTTCGCCGCGTGCACCTTCGCGACGAACGCCTTCAACTGCTCGGTGCCGCTCGCGAACGCGTGCGATGCGACGAGCGCGAGCGCCGCACCCGCGAGCGCGGCGCGCAGCGTGCGCGCGAACGTGCGCTTCGGCGCGACGCGAAAAGCGGGGTGAACTGCCAACGACTGATGCTGCATGTTGAGGTTTTCTCCGTAGACGGCCGGTGCGCGTTCGACCGACGGCGCCAGCGCGAATTCAATCTGCATCGCGCGCGGGCACGAGGATTTCGCGATTCCCGCTCGACGACATCGCCGACACGAGCCCGGACTGCTCCATCTGCTCGAGCAGGCGCGCCGCGCGGTTGTAGCCGATCCGCAGATGGCGCTGCACGAGCGAGATCGATGCGCGCCGGTTCTTGATGACGACCTCGACCGCCTGGTCGTACAACGGATCAGACTCGCCGTTCGCATCGCCCGTTCCCGCGCCCGAGCCTTCGTCGCCGTCCGCCGTGCCGCCTTCGAGGAGCCCCTCGACGTAATTCGGCTCGCCGTGCTCCTTCAGCTTCTCGACGACGCGATGCACCTCGTCGTCCGACACGAACGCGCCGTGCACGCGCACGGGCAGCCCGGTGCCGGGCGGCAGGTACAGCATGTCGCCCTGGCCGAGCAGCGACTCCGCGCCCATCTGGTCGAGAATCGTGCGCGAATCGATCTTCGACGACACCTGGAACGCGATCCGCGTCGGCACGTTCGCCTTGATGAGGCCCGTGATCACGTCGACCGACGGGCGCTGCGTCGCGAGGATCAGGTGAATGCCCGCCGCGCGCGCCTTCTGCGCGATCCGCGCGATCAACTCCTCGACCTTCTTGCCGACGACCATCATCAGATCGGCCAGCTCGTCGATCACGACGACGATGTTCGGCAGCCGGCCGAGCGGCTCCGGATCGTCCGGCGTCAGGCTGAACGGATTCGGGATCTTCTCCTCGCGCTTCTTCGCGTCTTCGATCTTGTTGTTGTAGCCCGCGAGATTGCGCACGCCGAGCTTGCTCATCAGCTTGTAGCGGCGCTCCATCTCGGCGACCGTCCAGTTGAGCGCGTGGCCCGCCTGGCGCATGTCGGTGACGACCGGGCACAGCAGATGCGGAATGCCTTCGTAGACGCTCATTTCGAGCATCTTCGGATCGATCAGGATGACGCGCACCTGCTCGGCGCTCGCCTTGTAGAGCAGCGACAGGATCATCGCGTTGATCCCAACCGATTTGCCCGAGCCCGTCGTGCCGGCCACGAGCAGGTGCGGCATTTTTGCCAGGTCCGCGCAAACCGGCTTGCCGCCGATGTCCTTGCCGAGGCCGAGCGTGAGCATCGACGGCGCGTCCGCGTAGACTTCCGAGCCGAGGATCTCTGACAGGCGCACGGTCTGCCGGCGCTGGTTCGGCAGCTCGAGCGCCATGTAGTTCTTGCCGGGGATCGTCTCGACGAGGCGAATCGACACGAGCGACAGCGCGCGCGCGAGATCCTTCGACAGATTGACGATCTGGCTGCCCTTCACGCCCGTCGCGGGCTCGATCTCGTAGCGCGTGACGACGGGGCCCGGGTACGCGGCGACGACGCTCACCTCGACGCCGAAATCCTTCAGCTTCTTCTCGATCAGGCGCGACGTGAATTCGAGCGTGTCGGCGGAGATCGTCTCCTGCGACGTCGGCGCGGGATCGAGCAGCGAGATCGCGGGCAGCGTCGAGTCGCCCGGCAGATCGGTGAAGAGCGGCTGCTGACGCTCCTTCTCCGCGCGCTCGGACTTCGCCGGCGTGACGACGGGCGGCACGATCGTGACGGGCTCGTGCTCCTCGATGCGCACGCGCTCCTCCTCGACCTTGCCTTCGCGCTTGACGGCCGCGGCCTCGCCGAGCCTGCGGTCGCGCTCGGCCTCGCGGCGCAGCTTCGCGAGCGTGAACGCGTTGATGATCGCGTCGCCGACGCGCTCGGCGACCGACAGCCAGGAAAAGCGGAAATACAGCGACAGCCCGATCGCGAGCGCGATCAGCAGCGCGAGCGTGCCGCCCGTGAAGCCGAACGCGTGCGACACGCCGCGCGCGAGCGCCTCGCCGACGACGCCGCCCGGCGCGCGCGGCAGTTGCACTTTCAGCGACCACATCCGCAGCGCCTCGATGCCGTCGCTCGCGAGCAGCACGAGAACGAACGCGAAGCCCTCGGCGAGCCAGCCCGCCGGCCGTGCCGGCTCGTCCGGCAGCGTGTCGTGGCGGGTGATCCGCCGATAATTCGCGGCGACGCGCCGCCCGAGCAGCACGATGAGCCAATACGCGGAGAGGCCGAAGAGCAGCAGCATGATGTCGGCCGTCCACGCGCCGACCCTCCCTGCCCAATTCGCGATGTGGTCGACCTGCGCGGCGTGGGTCCAGCTCGGGTCGCGCCGGCTGTAGCTCAGGAGCGCCATCAGCAGGAACGCGAGCAGCGCGACCTGGAGAATCCAGCGGATCTCGGTCAGTAGGCGCGACATGCGATGCGGCAGCGCTTGGGCCTGAGCGGTGTAAGGTGCTTTTGCCATGAATCCGTCAAGATGGCGATGAGGCGGCCTGCGCGCGGCAGGACGGCCGATCGTTCGATCCGATCTATTGTAAACGCTGCGCCGCCGCGCCAAGTGTAAATGACGGTAACGCCCCGCCGACTCGCGCCGGGAATGTGCACGCGTTACCACAGTTGGCGCCGCGCGAAGCTATCGCGTCGATTGAAAAGTCCATTCGGCAGCGCAGCAGACAGCCCTTTATAATGCGAGCTTTGCACCCATCTGCGACGGTATCCCGCTCGCAACGGGCCGCCCGGCAGCGTCATCCGCCCGGCCGGCCGCTTTTTACGGATCCTGCACATGTCCACGCCCAAACACGCGAAAGTCCTGATTCTCGGTTCCGGCCCCGCCGGCTACACGGCGGCCGTCTACGCGGCCCGCGCGAACCTGTCGCCCCTCCTGATCACGGGCATCGCGCAAGGCGGCCAGTTGATGACGACGACCGACGTCGAAAACTGGCCGGCCGATCCGGACGGCGTGCAGGGCCCCGAGCTGATGCAGCGCTTTCTCGCGCACGCGGAGCGCTTCAACACCGAAATCGTGTTCGACCACATCCACACCGCGAAGCTGCACGAGAAGCCGATCCGCCTCGTCGGCGACGCGGGCGAATACACGTGCGACGCGCTCGTCATCTCGACGGGCGCATCCGCGCAGTATCTCGGCCTGGCGTCGGAAGAAGCGTTCATGGGCAAGGGCGTATCGGCCTGCGCGACCTGCGACGGCTTCTTCTATCGCGGCCAGAACGTCGCGGTCGTCGGCGGCGGCAACACGGCCGTCGAGGAAGCGCTCTACCTGACGGGCATCGCGAAGAAGGTCACGGTGATCCACCGCCGCGACAAGTTCCGCGCGGAGCCGATCCTCGTCGACCGCCTGCTGGAGAAGGAAAAGGAAGGCGTCGTCGAGATCAAGTGGGACCACGTGCTCGACGAAGTGACGGGCGACGATTCCGGCGTGTCGGGCGTGCGCGTCAAGCACGTGAAGACGGGCGCGACCGAGGATGTCGCGGTGCAGGGCCTCTTCGTCGCGATCGGCCACAAGCCGAACACCGACATCTTCAAGGGCCAGCTCGAGATGAAGGACGGCTACATCATCACGAACAGCGGCCTGTCGGGCAACGCGACGGGTACGAGCGTGCCGGGCGTGTTCGCGGCGGGCGACGTGCAGGACCACATCTACCGCCAGGCGATCACGAGCGCGGGCACGGGCTGCATGGCGGCGCTCGACGCGCAGCGCTATCTCGAAAGCCTGCACGACCGCAAGTAAGCGCGCCGCGCGGGCGCTACAATGGCGTCTCGCCGCGCGCCGCCTGCCGGGTCCGACACACCGCAGCCGCTGTGCATCGCGCAGCGGCTTTTTCTTTTTCATGTCCGTCGGGCGAATCCGCAGCGTCGGCGCGCCCGCCCTTCCCCGCATTCGATTCATCATGGCGAAGAACCAGCCTCACCCGAGCGACCCCGCGAAGCGGCAAGCCGCCGCACGGGCGGTCGAACCGGCGCCCGCGCCCGCGAGCCCGCCACCGTCGCCCGCCGCGCTGCGCGGCCAGGGCCTCACCGGGCTCGGCGCGCTGCGCGCGTCGCTCGCCGGCGAATCCGAGCGCCGCGCGCGCGAAGCGGCACAGGCGAAGCAGGCGGCCCGCCAGGCCAACGCCGACGCCGATCTGTTTCGCCGCGAGATCGGCGAGATCAAGCCGCTCGCCGCGCCGCCGCGCGCCGCGAGCGGCCGTCCGGTGCCCGAGCCCGTGCCGAAGCACACGCAGCAGGACGAGGAGGCGGTGCTGTCCGAGACTTTGTCCGACGAATTCGATCCCGAGACGCTGCTCGACACCGACGAGACGCTGTACTACCACCGCCCCGGCGTGAGCCAAGACGTCGTGCGCAAGCTCAGAAGCGGCGCATGGATCGTCCAGGCGCAGCTCGACCTGCACGGGATGCGGCGCGACGAGGCGCGCGAGGCGCTCGCCGAATTCATCCGCGACGCGGGCAAGAAAGGCCTGCGCTGCGTGCGCGTGATTCACGGCAAGGGGCTCGGCTCGGTCGGCAAGGAGCCGGTGCTCAAGGGCAAGGTGCGCGCGTGGCTCGTGCAGAAGGACGAGGTGATCGCGTTCTGCCAGGCGCGCGGCCACGACGGCGGCGCGGGCGCCGTCCTCGTGCTATTGCAGCCGGCCTAAGCGCGAAACCAAGACGGGCGGCAGCGTGCATCCCAGGCTCGCGCTCGCGATCGCCGTCCTCGAGGCGATCGCGACGCTCGCGTTCGCGATCTCCGGCTTCGTCGAGGCGCGCAAGAACCGGCTCGACTCGGTCGGCACGTTCGTCGTCGCGCTCGCGACCGCGTTCGGCGGCGGCACGATGCGCGACGTGCTGCTCGAGCGGCGCCCGTTCTATTGGGTCGAGCACCAGGGCTACATGATCGCGATCTTCGGCCTGTCGCTCGCCGCGCCGCTCGTGCTCAGGATGGCGTCGCGGCTGTCCGCCGAGCGGCTGCTGCTCGTCGCTGACGCGGTCGGCCTCGGAATCTTCAGCATCTCCGGCACGTCGATCGCGCTCGACGCGCAGATGCCGTGGTTCGTCGCCGCGATGATGGGCGTGACGACGGGCGTGCTCGGCGGGATCATCCGCGACGTGCTGTGCAACGACATTCCGCTGATCCTGCGCGATTCGCGGCCGTACGCGACCTGCGCGTTCGCCGGCTGCTTGATCTACCTGCTGCTCGTGTGGCTGCAATTCGATTCCGTCTACAGCGTGCTCGCGGCGACGGCCTTCATCCTCGTCGCGCGGCTCGTCACGTACAAGCTCGACATCCGGCTGCCGCACTAGCGGCGCTCGCTGCGCTCGCGGCGTGCGACGCAGGCGAAAAAAAGGCGGCCCGTGCCGGCACGTCCGCCCTTCTCTTCCCCGCTCCCTTGCCGTCTCACCGCCGCTCGGGTTTCGCCCGCGATCGGCGCGGCGATCGAGCCGCGCACGCGTCGCGCGTGCGGCGCCGTCATCCGACGCCGCAGCCCGCGCGCGCGGAATCACGCGATCCGCGCCTCCGTCGACGGATCGAACAACACCGCCTTCGACACGTCGAACAACAGCGACAGCTTCTGCTGCGGCCTCGGATCGGCGGCCGGGTGCACGCGGCTCACGATCCGCTTGCCGTTGACCTGCGCGAACACGTGCGTGTCGGGGCCCGTCGGCTCGGTCACGTCGACGGTCACGTCGACGGGCTGCAGGCGCGAGCTCTCGCCGTTGTGCGCGCTCCGCGCATCGGTGATGCGCTCCGGCCGCAGGCCGAGGATCACGTCGCGGCCGACGTGCCCGTTCATCCGCTTCGCGTCGAACGGCAGGTTCAGCACGCCGCGCATCGCGCCCGTGTCGAGCTCGATGCCCACGCCGCTGCCCTGCTCGACGAGCTTGCCGTTGATGAAGTTCATCGGCGGCGCGCCGATGAAACCCGCGACGAACAGGTTCGACGGCGAATCGTAGATGTCCTGCGGCGCGCCGAACTGCTGGACGACGCCGTCCTTCATCACCGCGATCCGGTCGCCCAGCGTCATCGCCTCGATCTGGTCGTGCGTCACGTAGACGATCGTCGTGCCGAGGCGCTGGTGCAACAGCTTGATCTCGGCGCGCATCTCGATGCGCAGCTTCGCGTCGAGGTTGGAGAGCGGCTCGTCGAACAGGAACAGCGCCGGATCGCGCGCGAGCGCGCGGCCCATCGCGACGCGCTGCCGCTGGCCGCCCGACAGCTGCCCCGGCTTGCGATCGAGCAGGTGCTCGATCTGCAGCATCGCGGCGACGCGATCGACAATCTGCTTCTGCTCGCCCTTCGGCACCTTGCGGATGTTCAGGCCGAACGAGATGTTCTCGCGCACCGTCATCGACGGATAGAGCGCGTACGACTGGAACACCATCGCGATGTCGCGATCCTTCGGCGACAGGTCGTTGACGACCTTCTCGCCGATCCGGATCTCGCCCTTCGTCACGGTCTCGAGGCCCGCGATCATGTTGAGGAGCGTCGATTTCCCGCAGCCCGAACCGCCGACGAGAATCAGGAACTGGCCGTCCTCGATGTCGATGTCGACACCCTTCAGGACAGGCACGCCGTTCGGGTAGGTCTTGTACACGTCGCGGATGGAAAGGCTTGCCATGCTGTGAATCCTCTGTCTTCAGTGCGGCGCGCGTGCGCCGCGTCGTGTCTCGTATGTCTCGTATCGTTGCGCCGCGCGCGGCGCCCGCCCGTTCGCGTCGTTCGTGCCGAGCTCAGCCCTTCACCGCGCCCGCCGTCAGGCCGCGCACGAAGTAACGCCCGGCGATCACGTAGACGACGAGCGTCGGCAGCGCGGCGATGATCGCG
Source organism: Burkholderia sp. MSMB1498 (assembly GCF_001526245.1). Taxonomy (NCBI): domain Bacteria; kingdom Pseudomonadati; phylum Pseudomonadota; class Betaproteobacteria; order Burkholderiales; family Burkholderiaceae; genus Burkholderia; species Burkholderia sp. MSMB1498. The sequence goes on along the minus strand of NZ_LOYJ01000002.1, from coordinate 13,213 downwards.
CCCGCCATGTCGACGTTGTACTCCTTCACGCCCGTCGACGTGTTGACGAGGTTGTTCAGCGCGACCGTGATCGGCATCGAATCGACGCCGGAAAACACGATCCCGAACAGGAAGTCGTTCCAGATCTGCGTGAACTGCCAGATCAGGCACACCATGAAGATCGGCAGCGACACCGGCAGCAGGATCTTCGTGAAGATCGTGAAGAAGCCCGCGCCGTCGATGCGCGCCGCCTTCACGAGTTCCGCCGGCACGCTCACGTAGAAGTTGCGGAAGAACATCGTCGTGAACGCGATCCCGTACACGACGTGCACGAACACGAGGCCCGCAATCGTGTTGGCCATTCCGAAGAAGCCCTGCACGCGCGCCATCGGCAGCAGGATCACCTGGAACGGGATGAAGCAGCCGACGAGCAGCATCGTGAAGAGCGCATCCGCGCCGCGAAAGCGCCAGTGCGTGAGCACGTAGCCGTTGAACGCGCCGATCAGCGACGAGATCAGCACCGCCGGAATCACCATCTTGATCGAGTTGAAGAAGAACGGCTTCATCCCGTCGCAGCGCACGCCGGTGCACGCCTCGCTCCACGCCTTCGCCCACGGCGCGACCGTCCAGTTCGACGGCGGCGTCAGCAGGTTGCCCGTGCGCAACTGGTCGAGATCCTTGAACGACGTCGACAGCATCACGTAGATCGGGAACAGGAAGTACAACGCGAACAGGATCAACGCCGCGTAAATGACTGCCCGACTGAGGGTCATCTTAGGCTGCATTGCGGGTGCTCCTCGATTCCAGATACATGAGCGGCACGAGCACCGCGACGACGGTGGCGAGCATCATCACCGACGACGCCGCGCCGACGCCGAGTTGCCCGCGGTTGAACGAATACGTGTACATGAACATCGCGGGCAGCGACGACGACGTGCCCGGCCCGCCCGCCGTCAGCGCGACGACGAGGTCGAAGGTCTTGATCGTGATGTGGCAGAGGATCAGCAGCACCGAGAAGAACACCGGGCGCATGCTCGGAATCACGATTCTGCGGTAAATCGTGGGCAGCGTCGCGCCGTCGACCTGCGCGGCCTTGAAGATTTCGCTGTCGACGCCGCGCAGGCCGGCGAGGAAGAGCGCCATCACGAAACCCGTCGACTGCCACACGGCCGCGATCACGACGCAGAAGATCGCCTTGTCCGGATCGTCGAGCCAGCCGAACGAGAAATTCGTCCAGCCCCAGTCGTGCATCACCTTCTCGAGGCCCAGGCCCGGATTCAGTATCCACTGCCAGGCCGTGCCCGTGACGATGAACGACAGCGCCATCGGATACAGGAACACCGCGCGCAGCGCGCCTTCGTTGCGGATCTTCTGGTCGAGCAGGATCGCGAGAAAGAGCCCGAGCACGACGCAGATCGCGACGAACGGGATGCCGAACCAGCCGAGATTCGCGGCCGACGTCCACCAGACGTCGTTCTGGAACAGGTCCGAATAGCGGCCGAAGCCGTCGAAATCGTAGTTCGGCAACAGCCGGGAATTCGTCAGCGACAGATAGCCGGTGACGACGATGAAGCCGTAGATGAAAACCAAGGCGATCGCGATGCTGGGCGCGAGCACCAGTTTCGGAATCCAGCGGTCGGCGAACGCCGACAGCGGCGACGTGCGGTGCGCGGCAGCCGCGCTGGTTCCGTTTCCGCTAAGAGGGGCAGCCACGTGTTTCGACTCCTGGGACGAGATCGCCGCGCGCGGGCACGAAGCCGGCGCGGGCGGCGGGTACGGCGCGGGCCGGCTCGCGGCCCGTTTGCTGCGGATGCAGCACGCAGCGCCCGGCGCGACGATGCGCGAATCCGGGCGCTCGCGCCGTGCGTTACTTCACCTTCGCGGCTCGCGCGAGCGCGGCGACCGCGCTCTTCGAGTCCTGCTGCGAGTTCATGAACTTCGTCACGACGTCGGTGATCGCGCCCGCCGTCGCGTCGCTCTGCGCCATGCCGTGCGCGAGCGACGGCACGTAGCCGCCGGCCTTGATCGCCGTCTGCTCATCAGCGTAGGACTTCTTCGCGCAATCGTCGAACTTGTCCATCTTCACGCCGAGACGCACGGGGATCGAGCCTTTCAGCAAGCTGAACTGCTCCTGGAACGCGGGCGTCATGATCGTCTTCGCGAGCGCGATCTGGCCGGGCGTCGCCGCCTTCTGGCCCTTCTGCTGGAAGAACACGAACGAGTCGACGTTGAACGTGTACGCATTCGCCGTGCCCGGCACCGCCGCGCAGATGTAATCCTTGCCCGACTTCTTGCCGGCCGCCTCGAACTCGCCCTTCGCCCAGTCGCCCATGAACTGCATGCCGGCGCGGCCGTTGATGACCATCGCGGTCGCGAGGTTCCAGTCGCGGCCGTTGCGGCCGGAGTCGAAGTAGCCCTGGATCTTGCGGACCGTGTTGAAGACTTCGAGCATCTTGTCGGACGTGAGCGTCTTCTGGTCGAGGTCGACGAGCGCCTTCTTGTAGAAGTCGGCGCCTTGCGACAGCACGACGTCTTCCCACAGCGTCAGGTCCTGCCACGGCTGGCCGCCCATCGCGACCGGCTGGATGCCCGCCGCCTTCAGCTTGTCGGCCACCTGGAAGAATTCGGGCCACGTCGCGGGCGGCTTCGCGCCGATCTTGTCGAGCGCGGCCTTGTTGATGTAGAGCCAGTTCACGCGGTGCACCGAGAACGGCGCCGCGACGGTGTTGCCCTTGTACTTGATGATCTTGTCGATCTCGGGCGGCAGGTTCTGCTTCCAGTCGCCCGCGGCCGCGTCGATGTTCACGAGCACGCCCTGGTCCGCCCAATCCTGGATGAGCGGCCCCTTGATCTGCGCGGCCGACGGCGCGTCGCCGCTGATGACCTTGGTCTTCAGCGCGGTCATCGCCGCGGCGCCCGCGCCGCCCGCGACCGCGAAATCCTTCCACACGTAGCCCTGCTTCTGCAGGTCGTCCTTCAGCACGCCGACGGCCTTCGATTCGCCGCCCGACGTCCACCAGTGCAGCACCGTGACATTCTCTGCCGCTTGCGCCGCGGCGGCGCCGAACAACAGGCCTGCGGCGCCGAGCGCGCCCATGATCGCGCGAATTTTCATCAGTTATCTCCTCCAGATTTGGATCGATTCGTCAGGCTTTCGACTACGCGGATACGCGAAAGCCGGCTTTGCTACGGAACGACACGGGAAATCGAGCCGCGAACGACGCATGATCGATGCGTTCGGGCCGATGCCGGCCGCGGGCTCTTAGGAACTGAGTGACTCGAAATTCAACGACCGTCTCCTCTTTGGGCTAACCGGTTCCGCCGCCTCGCGGCTCGAACCCGGGGCAGCGACGCCGCGCGAACATGCGCTTCATCAATGTCCGATAACATTTGCCGCGTGCGGCGCGCGCGCCGCACGGCCCGCCCGAAGACCGCGCCTCTTCATGCCGTGCGCTTCTTTTCTTCGTTCGGGTGCTACCCCTTGCGGCGGATTGTAGTTAAACTACAATTCAGTGTCAAAAATATTTTTATCGCACTACGGCCCGCGTCGCGGGCATCCCCAAACGGCGGAGACACATGCATACCGATTCGAGCTTCACCTTCGTTCTCTTCGGCGGCACCGGCGATCTGTCGATGCGCAAGATCCTCCCCGCGCTCTTCGAGGCTCACCGCGCGAACATGCTGTCGGAGGCCGGCAGGATCGTCGCCGTGGCCCGCCATGCGGCCGACCGCGACGGCTACCTGCAGTGGATCGACGAGCACGTGAAGCCGCATGCGGCGAAGGCGGCGGGCGGCGCGTTCGACGCAGCGGTCTGGCAGAGCTTTCTCGAGCGCATCGTCTACGTGAAGCTCGACCTCGGCCGCGCGGAGGACTACACGCTGCTGCGCGACACGGTCGGACGCTTGTCCGGCATCCGCGTGTTCTACCTCGCGACCGGCCCGTCGCTCTTCGTGCCGATCTGCAAGGCGCTCGCCGCCGTGGGCCTGAACGAAGGCGCGCGGATCGTGCTCGAGAAGCCGCTCGGCTATGACCTGCGCTCGTCGAACGCGATCAACGACGCGGTCGGCGAGATCTTCGCCGAAGACCAGATCTACCGGATCGACCACTATCTCGGCAAGGAGCCGGTGCAGAACCTGCTCGCGCTGCGCTTCGGCAACGCGCTGTTCGAGCCGCTGTGGCGCCGCGAGTGGGTCGAGAGCATCCAGATCACGATCGCCGAGGAGCTCGGCGTCGAGGCGCGCGGCGATTTCTACGACAATACGGGCGCGCTGCGCGACATGGTGCAGAACCACCTGCTGCAGTTGCTGTCGATCGTCGCGATGGAGCCGCCGCACTCGATGGATTCCGATTCGGTGCGCGACGAGAAGCTGCGCGTGCTGCGCGCGTTGAAGCCCGTCGATCCGCGCGACATCGGCAAGGTCGCCGTGCGCGGCCAGTATCACGCGGGCGTGATCAGGGGCGCGCAGGTGCCCGCGTACGCGACCGAGCCGGGCGTGAAGCCCGAGAGCCCGACCGAGACGTTCGTCGCGCTGAAGGTCGAGATCGAGAACTGGCGCTGGGCCGGCGTGCCGTTCTTCCTGCGCACCGGCAAGCGCCTCGCCGACCGCGTCGCGGAAATCGTCGTCAACTTCCGGCCGGTGCCGCACTCGGCGCTTGGGCCCACCGCGCTGCGCGCGGGCGCGAACCGCCTCGTGATCCGGCTGCAGCCGAACGAGTCGATTCGACTGTACTGCCTCGCGAAGCAGCCAGGCGAAGGGATGAACCTCGCGAGCGTGCACCTCGATCTCGCATTCGATCAGTTCTTCAAGGAAGGCCAGATGGAGGCGTACCAGCGCCTGCTGCTCGACGTGATCAACGGCCGGCTCGCGCTCTTCGTGCGCCGCGACGAGCAGGAAGCCGCGTGGCGCTGGGTCGAGCCTATCCTGAACGAATGGGCGCGCTCGGCGAAACCGCCGAAGCCGTACGCAGCCGGCACCTGGGGCCCCGCCGCCGCGAGCGCGATGCTCGCGCAGCACGGCACCTGCTGGCTCGAAGAAGAAAACTGACGTAACGCGGCGCGCGTGCGGCCTTCGCCCGCGCGCCGCCCGACGGTTCCCACCGAATTCATTCAATTCAATAAAAGCAGTCTGGAGGAGAAGTGATCGAGGTTCACGCTTTCGAAACCCCGCGCGCGCAATCCGAAGCGCTCGCGCAAGCGGTCGGTGAGGCGCTCGCGGCGTCGCTCGCGCGCAGCGCGCGCGCGACGCTCGCCGTGTCGGGCGGCACGAGCCCGCGGCCGTTCCTGCAAACGCTGTCGGGCGCCGCGCTCGACTGGCCGCGGATCGACGTGACGCTCGTCGACGACCGCTGGGTGCCCGACACCGACGACGCGAGCAACGCGAAGCTCGTGCGCGAGACGCTGCTGCGCAACGCGGCCGCGCAAGCGCGCTTCGCGCCGCTCGTCGACGTGCGCGAGTCGCTCGACTCGCAGATCGCGGCGCTCAACCAGAGCCCCGCGCACCCCCTGCCCGACGTCGCCGTGCTCGGCATGGGCGAGGACGGCCACACCGCGTCGATCTTCGCGGACGCGCCCGAATGGGACCGCGCGATCGCGACGGCCGAGCGCTTCGTCGCCGTCCACCCCGGCGCCGCGCCGCACGCGCGCGTGAGCCTGTCGCTCGATGCGTTGAAGCGCATCGAGCGCCTGTTCCTGCTGATCGCGGGAAGCCGCAAGCGCGAGGTGCTGGAGGCGGCCGCGGCCGCGCCGCAAAAGAACGCGATTTCGCAACTGGCCAACGACAAGGGGACGAAGCTCGATGTCTACTGGTGCGCAAACTAAGGCCGCCGCCGCGGCCCAGCACGCCGACGGGCCGCGCCTACTGGCCGACGTCGGCGGCACGAACGCGCGCTTCGCGCTCGAGACGGGCCCGGGCGACATCACGCAGATCCGCGTATACCCGGGCGCCGACTATCCGACGCTCACCGACGCGATCCGCAGGTATCTGAAGGACGTGAAGATCGGCCGCGTGAATCACGCGGCGATCGCGATCGCGAACCCCGTCGACGGCGATCAGGTCCGGATGACGAATCACAACTGGAGCTTCTCGATCGAGGCGACGCGCCGCGCGCTCGGCTTCGACACGCTGCTCGTCGTCAACGACTTCACCGCGCTCGCGATGGCGCTGCCCGGCCTGACCGACGCGCAGCGCGTGCAGATCGGCGGCGGCGCGCGCCGGCAGAACAGCGTGATCGGCCTGATGGGGCCGGGCACGGGGCTCGGCGTGTCCGGGCTCATCCCCGCCGACGACCGCTGGATCGCGCTCGGCAGCGAAGGCGGCCACGCGACGTTCGCGCCGATGGACGAGCGCGAGGATCTGGTGCTGCAGTACGCGCGCCGCAAGTATCCGCATGTTTCGTTCGAGCGCGTGTGCGCGGGCCCGGGCATGGAGATCATCTACCGCGCGCTCGCCACGCGCGACAAGAAGCGGGTGGCCGCGAACGTCGACACGGCCGACATCGTCGAGCGCGCGCACGCGGGCGACGCGCTCGCGCTCGAGGCGGTCGAGTGCTTCTGCGGAATTCTCGGCACGTTCGCCGGCAATCTCGCGGTGACGCTCGGCGCGCTCGGCGGCATCTACATCGGCGGCGGCGTCGTGCCGAAGCTGGGCGAGCTGTTCCTGCGCTCGTCGTTCCGCGCGCGCTTCGAGGCGAAGGGCCGCTTCGAGGCATATCTCGCGAACATCCCGACCTATCTCATCACCGCCGAGTATCCGGCGTTCCTCGGCGTGTCGGCGATTCTCGCCGAGCAGTTGTCGAACCGCACGGGCGGCGCGTCGTCGGCCGTGTTCGAACGAATCCGCCAGATGCGCGATGCGTTGACGCCCGCCGAGCGGCGCGTCGCCGATCTCGCGCTCAACCATCCGCGCTCGATCATCAACGATCCGATCGTCGACATCGCGCGCAAGGCCGACGTGAGCCAGCCGACGGTGATCCGCTTCTGCCGCTCGCTCGGCTGCCAGGGGCTGTCGGACTTCAAGCTGAAGCTCGCGACGGGCTTGACGGGCACGATCCCGATGAGCCACAGCCAGGTGCATCTCGGCGACACCGCCACCGACTTCGGCGCGAAGGTGCTCGACAACACGGTGTCGGCGATCCTTCAGTTGCGCGAACACTTGAACTTCGAGCACGTCGAGCAGGCGATCGACATCCTGAACAACGCGCGGCGCATCGAGTTCTACGGGCTCGGCAATTCGAACATCGTCGCGCAGGATGCGCACTACAAGTTCTTCCGCTTCGGCATCCCGACGATCGCTTACGGCGACCTGTACATGCAGGCGGCGTCGGCGGCGCTTCTCGGCAAGGGCGACGTGATCGTCGCGGTGTCGAAGTCGGGCCGCGCGCCGGAGCTTCTGCGCGTGCTCGACGTCGCGATGCAGGCGGGCGCGAAGGTGATCGCGATCACGTCGAGCAACACGCCGCTCGCGAAACGCGCGACGGTCGCGCTCGAAACCGATCACATCGAGATGCGCGAATCGCAGCTGTCGATGATCTCGCGGATTCTGCATCTCGTGATGATCGACATCCTCGCGGTCGGCGTCGCGATTCGCCGCGCCGCGCCGAACGCGGAGCTCGCCGAAGCGATGGCGCGCGCGAAGGCGCGCGCGGGCGCGAGCGCGGACGACGAGGCCGCCGACGTGCTCGACTGGCTGAGCCACGGCGCGGCGCCCGCGGCGAAGGACTGACGAGAGCATTCAACGCGCGCCGCGCCTCGCGGATCGCCGCAAGCCGGAGCCTTCGGGCTCCGGCTTTTTTTTGGTTGCGCGGCCCGGAACCGACGGGCAACGCGTCGACTCGGCTTCCCCACGATTGCACCCGGTTGCGCCGACAGCGGAGCACTTGCGCAACCCACGCGAACGATAGAAGAACTTTCCACGCGGCCGTGTAAATCCGGGATTCTTTGGAAACATTTTCCATTTTGACAAAACTATGCTTGCCTTCACTCGGCACGCATTCGTCACTGCCGTCCGCACCGATGCCGCACGAATCCGCGCGGGCGGCGAACGCCGTCGATGCGACGACGCAGCCGTAAAATCACTCGCTCAGTTTTGTCCCACGGAGATTGAAGATGAAGGCATTCAAACCGATGTTCACGTCAGCACTCGCCGCCGCGCTGTTCGGCATCGCTGCCGCTTCCGCGCACGCAGCCGACCTGCTCGACAGCGTCAAGCAGGCCGGCGTGCTCAAGATCGCGCTCGAAGGCACTTACCCCCCGTTCGACTACCGCAACAGCGACGGCCAGCTCGAAGGTTTCGACGTCGACGTCGCGAAGGAAGTCGCCGCGCGGCTCGGCGTGAAACCGCAATTCATCACGACCGAATGGAGCGGAATTCTCGCCGGCCTGCAGGCGGGCAAGTTCGATGTGATCGTGAACCAGGTCGGCATCACGCCGGCGCGCAAGCAGGCCCTCGACTTCAGCCAGCCGTATGTGTACTCCGCCGCGCAACTGATCCAGCGCGCGGACGACAAGTTCGACTACGGCGCGCCGGGCGCGCTGCAGGGCAAGCGGCTCGGCGTCACGCTCGGCACGAACTTCGCCGATCTCGCGAAGACGCTGCCCGGCGTCGACGTGAAGACGTACCCGGGCGCGCCGGAGAAGCTGCGCGACGTCGCGGCGGGCCGCATCGACGTCAGCATGGACGACCGGCTGATGCTGCCGTACCTGATCAAGAACGCGCACATGCCGCTGCGGCCGGGCGCGACGGTCAAGGGCGGCGAGACGCAGATGGGCATCCCGTTCCGCAAGGGCAATCCGAAGTTCGCGAAGGCGATCGACGACGCGCTCGCCTCGATGCGCAAAGACGGCACGCTCAAGAGGATCTCGGTGCAGTGGTTCGGCGTCGACACGTCGGTCCCCAACGCGCAATAACCGTCACCACCCGCGCGCGTCGGCACGCCCAGGGGCCACCGGCGCGCCCGTAAATGTTTTGGAGTCCAATTCATGGAAGCGTTCGATGTGGTCGTGCACGCCCTCCCCGTGCTCGCGAACGGCGCGATTCTGACGATGAAGTTCGCGCTCGCGTCGATGGTGCTGGGCCTGATCGTCGGCCTCGTCGTCGCGATCGTGCGAATCGGCAACAACCGGATACTGTCCGCCATCGCGCAAGGCTACGTCAGCCTGATGCGCGGCACGCCGCTGCTCGTGCAGATGTTCGTCGTCTACTACGGGCTGCCCGACATCGGCATCTCGCTGGACCCGACTTCGGCCGGCATCTTGACGTTGACGCTCAACGCGGGCGCCTATCTGTCCGAAAGCATGCGCGGCGCGATCCTCGGCATCGGCCGCGGCCAGTGGGCCGCGTCGCACAGCCTCGGCCTCACGCACGTGCAGACGCTGCGCCACGTCGTCTGCCCGCAGGCGCTGCGCCTCGCGGTGCCGAGCCTCGGGAACACGCTGATCAGCCTCATCAAGGACACGTCGCTCGTCTCCGTCATCACCGTGACGGAGTTGCTGCGCTCGACGCAGGAAGCCATCGCATCGACGTTCCAGCCGCTTCCGCTGTATCTCGCGGCCGCGGCCATCTACTGGGTCCTGAGTACGCTGCTGTCGCGGCTCCAGGTGCGCGTCGAAAAGCGCTGCGTGCTACCGTCGGCGCACTGAACATGCGGCGGCCGTCCGGATCGCGGCACGGCCGCGCGTTGCGCAATTCGCAAGGTTTCCGAACATGATTACTCTCGACAACGTATCGAAGTGGTACGGCGCCCATCAAGTCCTCACCGGTTGCAGCGCAACCGTCACGAAAGGCGAAGTGGTCGTCGTCTGCGGGCCGTCCGGCTCGGGCAAGTCGACGCTCATCAAGACGATCAACGGCCTCGAGCCGTTCCAGCGGGGCGATATCATCGTCGACGGCGCGCGCCTTGGCGATCCGTCGATCAAGCTCGCCCAGTTGCGCGCGCGCGTCGGCATGGTGTTTCAGCATTTCGAACTGTTTCCGCACCTGTCCGTGCTCGAGAACCTGACGCTCGCGCAAATCAAGGTGCTGCGCCGCGACCAGGACGAGGCGCGCGACATCGGGCTGCGCCTGCTCGATCGCGTCGGCCTGAAAGCGCATGCGCAGAAGTTTCCCGGCCAGCTGTCGGGCGGGCAGCAGCAACGCGTCGCGATCGCGCGTGCATTGTCGATGAACCCGATAGCGATGCTGTTCGACGAGCCGACATCCGCGCTCGATCCTGAAATGATCAACGAAGTGCTCGACGTGATGGTCGAGCTCGCGCGCGAAGGGATGACCATGATCTGCGTCACGCACGAGATGGGATTCGCACGCAAGGTCGCGAATCGGGTGCTCTTCATGGACAGCGGCGTGATCGTCGAAGACGCGGCGAGCGCGACGTTCTTCAGCACGCCGCGCTCCGAGCGCGCGCGCGACTTTCTCGACAAGATCCTGCACTGACCCGCTTGGCCTGCCGCCGCCCGGCGGCGTCACGACGACCCGACACCTCCACCCGGCATGAACACGACGACGCTTTCAACCAAACTGAACACTTTCGCCCGCCTGAATCTGATCGATGCGGCGACGCCGCTGCAACGGCTGCCGCGCCTGTCGGCGCACGTCGGCCGCGACGTCTACGTGAAGCGCGACGATTGCACGCCGCTCGCGATGGGCGGCAACAAGCTGCGCAAGCTCGAATTCCTCGCCGCGGACGCGCTCCGTCAAAACGCGGACGTGCTCGTGACGGCAGGCGCGATCCAGTCGAATCACGTCCGGCAGACCGCAGCGCTCGCGGCGCAACTCGGCCTCGACTGCGTCGCGTTGCTCGAAAACCCGATCGGGACCGCGCGCGACGATTACCTGCGCAGCGGCAACCGGCTGCTGCTCGATCTGTTCCGTGTGCGCGTGCACGACGTCGACAACCTCGACGACGCCGACCGGCAGCTCGAAGCGGCCGCGCAACGGCTGCGCGACGAAGGACGTCGCCCGTACGTGATTCCGATCGGCGGCTCGAACGCGCTCGGCGCGCTCGGCTACGTGCGCGCGGGGCTGGAACTCGAACAGCAGATCCGCGCCGCGGCGCTCGACTTCTCGGCCGTCGTGCTCGCATCCGGCAGCGCGGGCACGCACGCGGGCCTCTCGTTGGCGCTCGCGCATGCCTTGCCATCGCTGCCCGTGATCGGCGTCACGGTGTCGCGCACCGATGCCGCGCAGCGCCCGAAGGTGCGGCAACTGCTCGACCGGGCGAGCGCATTGCTCGGCGTCGAAACGCCGGCCGAGACGCGCATCGATCTGTGGGACGACTACTTCGCGCCGCGCTACGGCGAGCCCAATCGCGCGGGCAACGACGCAGTCAGGTTGCTCGCGCGAACCGAGGGGCTGCTGCTCGATCCCGTGTACACGGGCAAGGCGATGGCCGGCCTGCTCGACGGCATCGCGCGCGGCCGCATCGAAGGAAACGGCCCGGTGCTGTTCCTGCATACGGGCGGCGCGCCCGCGCTGTTCGCGTATCGCGACGCGTGCGGCGCGAACGCATGACGTCGCGCGAACGCTGAAGCGCCGTCACCCCGCGTTCGCGCACATCGCCGCGCCCGACGGCATCCGGCGCTATCTGTCGTCGCAATACGGCGTCGCGCACGCGTCGTGACCGCGCGACGCCGAACGCGGCCCTTCGTGCCGCGCGGCAACCGGCGCCAGCGGCAACGAAAAGCCGCATGCCGGCGGCGGCGTGCGCAAGCCGCCGGCTTCGCTACGCGACGTCGACGTTGCGGAACCTGCCCTTCACCGGCAGGCCATGCCAGCGCAGCACGAGCATGCGCCCGCCGAGGCACAAGAGGCCCGAGACGCCGATCGTCACGCCCATCGCGAACGGCGTGCCGTCGGCGAGCGCGCCGATCGCGACGCTCGCGAGCGCGCCGAGCGCGAGCTGCATCGCGCCGAACACCGCGGCCGCGGCGCCCGCGTTGTGCGGATAGCGGTGCATCAGGTCGGTCGTGCAATTGGCCGACAGAATCCCGACGACGCCGACGACGAAAAAGAGGCTCGCGACGATCGACCACAATCCGCCCAGCCCCGTCAGCGCGAAGAACGCGACGGCAAGCGACGCCGCGCAGCTCAGCAGCGACGCGCCCGCGATGATCTTCAGCGATCCGACGCGGCCGATGAGGCGCGTGTTCAGGAAGTTGCCGAGCATGATGCCGACGACGTTCAACCCGAACAGCAGCCCGTAATGCTGCGGCGACACGTGGAAGTAATCGATATAGACGAACGGCGTCGCGGTGATGTACGCGAACATCGACGCGAACGCCATTCCGCCGCACAGCATATGGCCCCACGCGACCGGATCGGCGACGATGCGCCCGTATGCGGAGAACGATGCGAGCACGGCCGAGCTCGCGCGCTTCTCGCGCGGCCAGGTCTCGGGCACGCGCAGGAACGCGGCCGTCGCGCAGACCGCGCCGAACAGCGTGAGCACGACGAACACGCCGCGCCAGCCCGAGAAGCGCAGCACCTGCCCGCCGATGAGCGGCGCGAGGAGCGGCCCGATCGCGGTGACGATCGCGACCATCGACAGCACCTTCGCCGCGTCGGCCGGCTCGTGCGCGTCGCGCGCGATCGCGCGCGCGAGCACCGACGCCGCGCCCGCGCCGAACGCTTGCAGGAAGCGCACGACGATCAGCATGTCGATCGACGCGGCGACGAAGCAGCCGACGCTCGCGAGCGTGAAGAGCGCGATGCCGCCGAGCAGCACGGGCCGGCGGCCGTAGGTGTCGGACAGCGGTCCGTAGAGCAGCATGCCGATCGAGAAGCCGGCCATGAAGCTCGTCAGCGTGCGCTGCGCGGCGGCGGCGCTCACGCCGAAGCCGGCCGCGATCGCGGGCAGGCTCGGCAGGTACATGTCGGTGGCGATCGGCCCGCACGCGGCGAGCGCGCCGAGCAACAGGATCAGCCGGCCGTCGGGCCGGCGTCTTGCGACGTGAGGCATTGGAATTCCACGGAAGCGGCCGCCGTGCGCGGGTGGGCGCGCGCGACGGCCAGGCAAGGAGGGCGGCGCCCGGTCGGGCCGCCGCGAGGCTCGATTGTACGCGACCGGTTGCCGGCGTTCTTGATGCAGGGCCGACTGGAGTGGCCGGCGTGATGTCCGGCGCATGGCGGTTTGGCGGTTTGGCGGTTTGGCGGTTTGGCGGTTTGGCGGTTTGGCGGTTTGGCGGTTTGGCGGGTTGGCGGTTTGGCGGTTTGGCGGGTTGGCGGGTTGGCGGGTCGGCGG
>NZ_LOYJ01000001.1:0-41408 GCF_001526245.1 Burkholderia sp. MSMB1498 | reverse complement strand
GAAATCTCCCTCCGTCACCGGCGTCTTCGGCCCCATCCAGACCTCGTCAGAATTTGCAGGAAACACGCGTCAATATGACTGCACCTTGCAATTCCCACAACACCGCTTCAGCCCACGAGCCTTGCTGTATAAGCCTTGGCGGATTGTTCAGGGCCGACTATCCAGGCGCAGGACGCTCGCACTTTCACGTTCATTCTCTCCACGAACATGCGCGACCGAATCGGGAAAACACTTGATTTTCCGGGCGAGCGATTACGATTCACACCCCGTATACGCGGCCGGAGCCGGACATTGCACCCGATGCATCGACCTCGATCGTTAGTAGATGCCGTTCATTCCTGTTCCTTTCATTTGAACACGTTTCGACTTCGATCAAAGCGACGCCGCCGAATAGCCAAATATCGGTTGTTTCCCCGACGCCCGGACATCAATTGCCTGAAACAATTGTGCCTCTGAATCGCCTGCTGAATGACCTACTTCTGTCATCGAGGCTGCGCCGCACGCACTCTCCGATACGAACAACAGTCATCCAGGTATCCGAATCACTTCGGATGGTGGCAAAAAGGGACCTACTGCATGAGCAAACAACGTCAAGCGCCACGCAATGGCACCGCTAACGCGGAACGGCGCCATTTCCTTGCGCGCGCTCCGCTATTCGCCGCAGGCACGCTCGCGTTGCCCGCGGTCACTGCATATGCTGCTGGTGAGGACGCACGCAATGCACGTTACGCGATCGACAAGTCAATCTCGTCGCCGAATCAGGACTCGCGCGTACGCACGCTCGTGCTGCATTACACCGCACAATCGCTCGCGCGCTCCGTCGCGCTGCTGACAGATCCGGCGCGGCCGGTGAGCACGCACTATCTCGTGCCCGATGCGGCCGATGACGGCAAGCGCTTCGGTGTCTATGAACTCGTGCCGGAATCTGGCCGCGCGTGGCACGCCGGCGTCAGCTATTGGCAAGGCGAGCGACTGCTGAACGCGAGTTCCATCGGCATCGAGATCGTTAATATCGGATTCCCGGAAGATGATGAACATATCCCGCTGATGAAGCGGCGATGGTCTCCATATCCCAGCGCGCAGATTGTGGTGATCGGAGAACTCGCAGCCGATATCGTAGCGCGCCACCAAATACCTCCCCACCGGGTTGTCGGCCATGCGGACATCACTCCTGGGCGCAAGGTCGATCCGGGGCCGCGATTCCCGTGGAAAGTGCTGTACGAACAATACGGCGTGGGAGCATGGCCTGATGCGGAGGCCGTTGAGTACTACCGCAATCGCCGGCCATTCGACTGGAATTTCAGCGAACTACAGGCCAAGTTACTTGCGTACGGGTACGACACGCCGCAAAGCGGCATTTTCGACGCACAGACGAAGGATGTTGTCACAGCATTCCAGATGCACTTCCGCCCTACGCAATACGACGGTTTTCCTGATACCGAAACCGTCGCGATTCTCGATGCGCTCCTAGAAAAGTACTTCGGCCGCGACAACCCGCGATTGCGCGACACGATGGCGCCCGAGCCCAAATCAGGCGATCACCCCCTCGCGGGGAATTCGCAGGATGCGGGCCCGGCCGCCTAGCGCCTATCCAGCGCGCTGATGCCGCGAACGGGAAGTAGCGCATCGACGATTGCGGCGCGGACGTACCTGCTTCCGCCCGCGTTACGACACGCCACTGAGTAACAATTGTAATCATGCACTTATCCCCGTCGTATTCCGATGTAAATACCAAGCAAAACGCACACAACGTACCGAAAGTCACGTTCTCCGGTTCGTCACCGAAGCTGGATGGACAGGCGCCATCGGCACTCGACCCTCATCCACCTACACGTCAGCCGTCGGTCATGACGAACAAAGTGGACCCGCGGGGTTTCGTGGCGCCTCCAGACATGCCGACGTGGTCCGGCACCGAAGGTATGCATTTCGACTTCAACGACGGCTGCCGCGTGCTGCTGCCGGACGGTGACTGGACGGTCCGCCTGTGCGACATACACACTGATACGCCACTGTTCGACACGCAGATCGGCGCAGGCATCGTGACGAGCACGAGGAAGCACTTCGTACCGTTCCTGATCGAAATCGACTCGGGCGGCAAGCGCGTGTTCAAGCATCAGCTCGACGCGCACGGCAAGCCCGTGCTCATTCAGTTCGAAGCGGGCCGGCTCGGCGAAGCGCTCGGCTGGTTCGGCTATGCCGTGAAATTTCAACGGCAACATCGCTGCAAGCTGACGTGCTCGATGCACGCGTCGCTGATCTCGCTGCTGAAGCCCGGCTATCCGGACATCGAGTTCGTGACGCCCGACCTCGTCAAGCCCGAGTGCTACTACGCGACATACCGACTCGGGCGCTTCGTCGGCGACGAAGCGCGCGCGTACCAGCCGAGCGCACCGCAGCTCGTCGGAATGCACCGCAGCGCCGCATACATGCTAGGCGTCGATCCGCGCGAGGTGCCGCCACGCATCGAGTTGCTCGACGATAGCAGGCCCTTTGCAGGCCGCTATGTCTGCATCGCCGCGCAAAGCGCGCTGCGCTGCGCGCGCTGGGAGCGGCCTGGCGGCTGGCGGGAATTGCAACGGTTCCTGACGGCGACCGGCTACCGGATCGTCTGCGTCGACTCGCCTTCGCCGGATGTCGTCGACGAAAGCAGCGCGCTCGCGGATGTCGCGCATTGCCTGCCGCCCGACGCGCCGTGGACCGAGCGCGCGCGCTGGCTGCGCCACGCGGCCTGCCTGATCGGCGTGCCCGGCGATCTCTCGTGGCTCGCGTGGGCGGTCGGCACGCCAGTCGTGCTGATCAGCGGGTTCACGCATCCGGTCAGCGAGTTCGACACGCCGTACCGCGTGATCAACTTCCATGCATGCAATAGCTGCTGGAACGACGCGAGCGCGCGCTTCGACGATGCCGATGCGTCGTCGTGCCCGCGTCATGCGGGGACGTTGCGGCAGTTCGAATGTGCGCGGCTCGTGAGCGTCGAGCAGATCAAGCATGCGATTCGATCGATTCCTGGTATCGCCGGCTGATTCCGGCAACCGACAATCAGCCTCGCTCATTCCGTACATCCTCACCGTATGAAATATCACCGCCTTCCTCTCGCTCATTCTCGACAAGACGCCGGGCAAGCTGCATCGACTGTCCAATCTCGGCGATTCGCACGTTTGTTGTGCTCGTCCATCGCTCCGCTGGTGCTTGGATTTCCCACGGACGCATTCACCGCCGATGAAGCAGTGACTTCGCCTTTCAATCGAGACACGTCGAATGGTGCACGTGGAAATCTGCTCGATGAGATAAGGAGAGGCGTGCAGCTGAAACATGTTTCAGTCCCCGAACGAAATCCGAATGGCTCGGGCGGCTCGGCAATCGCGGAGATGATGAGGCGAGCGATGAACGCACGCTTCTCGGCATTCGAATTGTCACCGCCCCCCTCCCCATCACCCTCCACGCCATGGTCGGACGACGAGTCTTCCCCACCGACGCCGATCCCGACGCAACCGGTATCGCGCCTCGAGTCTGCGGTGATCACCCCGCATCATCCCTCGTTCCCGAGTTCGCCTCACGTTTCCGTCGAGTCGCCCTCGCCGCAACCGTCAAATGCGTCGTCTCCGCGAACGCCGCCATCTCCGCTCGCGATGTCTTCGCCATCGCGAGAATCGCCGGAGTCCGCATTCACGCACTGGCCAGATCCGCCGACACCGCTGCACGAAAGCCCGGAACGATCGCCGATTGCGTCGCCGCATGCCGCGTCGCCCGTCATGTACCCTGACCGAACGCAGCGAAGACCGTTCGCGTTGCAAAAGCCCCCGCAGGGGCCATCATGGCGTAAGAGAGCTGTGCCTGGAGCACACCCCGGTCCGCAATTGTCCGCTCAGCCGATACCGGCCCATCTCGCCGCGCCAGCTTCCGAATCCGCGAAATATGTCGCGATCAATTCCGTGTCGGCCGGCGCATCAGCAACAGGCACCAACGCGATTGCGATCGGTGCCGACGCACGAGCGCCAGGCCACGAATCGCTTGCGCACGGTCGGCGCGCGCAAGCTGGCGGCGCCCGTTCAGTCGCGATCGGCGTCGGAGCAATCGCATCCGGTCAAAACACCGTTGCGCTCGGCGCCGATTCCGTGGCGGACCGCGACGATACGGTATCCGTCGGCCAACGCGGCCGCGAACGCCAAATCGTCCACGTCGCGCCCGGCACCGAGCCCACCGACGCCGTCAACGTCACGCAACTCCGTGCGGCGATGTCGGATACGACCGCCTACACGAACCGGCGCATCGGCGACCTTCAGCAGAGCATCACCGACACCGCGCGCGACGCGTATTCCGGCGTCGCGGCCGCGACCGCGCTGACGATGATTCCAGACGTCGACCGCGACAAGACGTTGTCGATCGGCGTCGGCGGCGCAGTCTACAAGGGCCATCGCGCCGTCGCGCTCGGCGGCACCGCGCGCATCAGCGAAAACCTCAAGGTGCGGGCGGGCGTCGCGATGAGCGCGGGCGGCAATACGGTCGGCGTCGGCATGAGCTGGCAATGGTGAGCACCCTCCGGCGCGCACCGCACACATCGTCAAGGAGGCACACGACACGATGAAACTCCCAATCCGTCGTCTCAAAGCCCTCCTGGCGCTCGCGTTGTCGATTGCGAGCCTCAGCGGCTGCAATCGCGACGCCGAATCCATGCCCGCCGCGAATGTCGACGCCGGCGCGTCAGCCTCGCGAGGTTGGCCCATCTACATGGAGGAGTTCAACGAAAGCATCCGATCGATGAGCGGCGAGCACAAGACTGGCGTGTACATCAATCGCGGCTGGGGCGTCTTCAACACGGCCAAGACGGTGCCATCCACCGACTCGGCGCCCGCTCCGCCGACCGACGCAAGCGGCACTCACCTCACGCCCTTGCATGCGCATCGGTCGAATGCGCCGGCCGCCAATTCGCAGCTCCCCTGATCCGGTCGCGCCGTGACGTTCCGCCCGCGAGTAGTCGGGCCCGTCGCGGCGCGCTCTTCGCTCGCCGCTTGCGCAACGCATACCGTACAACGACTACCGCGCTCCCGTCTCGCACGATCGCCGTCCAACCGACACGCGAGCGACCGGAACGGGCTGGCGCCGGCATGCTCCGTGCATGTGCGCACGAGCACTACATCGCGTGTCGTTCCGCACACCTCGTTTCACGTCGACAACCGCATCGCCCGCGCCGCGTCGACGCTCGCGATATCGTCGAGCACCCCCTGCGCGTGCACCGAATCACGATCGCGCCGAATCAGCAGCGCGTATGCAGCCGACAGGCCGTCGAGCGCCAGCCCGGGATCCCACGCGAGCAAGTCGTGCCGGCGGATCGGATCGATCACGCCGCGCGCGAACGCTTCCGGGATCTCGTGCGCCCAATGATCGCGCACGAACTCGCACAATCGGATGCGCGCCTTCAGCCGGCATTCCGCGCTCGGTGCGCGATCGATCGCCTCCTGAATCGCATGCAGCGCGCGATCGAGCTGACCGTTTGCGGTGAGCGCACGTGCACGGTCGACGGCATCGTCGGCGCAAGTTTCGTGCGCGTCGCTCCGCGTACGATCCGGTTCCTCTGTCATCGGTGAAGACGACGGCGACGCCGCGTCCGCCGCGCCGATCGGCGCAGAAAGCCCGGCGAGCCACGCACGCGTGGCATCGTCGGCAAACGGCGTGCCGTCCGCGAATTTCAACGCGTCGAGGCCCGGCAGCCGTCCAAGCAGCGCTCGAACTGCCGTCTCCACTTCGCGTTGCGCATCAGCGCAGTCGCTGCCCGCGCGCGCGAGCGCGCACGCAGCGATCCGTTGCAAATCCAGCCAGAGCGGAAACGCCTGGGCGTGCTCTTCGGCGAAGCGAATTGCATCCGCGGGCTCGCCGTGCACGTCGATGCCTTTCGCCACGTCGACGATCTGCGCATTCGGCGCTGGGATCCGCGTCCGCCCGCCGTCCACTTCCGTATCCGGCAATGCGCGCACTTTCGACCAGCAGGCGAAGCGGCGCAGGCGGAAGCTGCGCGCGTCGGTCCAATCGGCTTGCGCGAACGCCATCGCGATGCGATGCAAATGCGCAAGCACATCGTCGAGCGCGCGCTCGCGGCCAGTCGCGTCGTTGAGCAACACCGGTTGCCTGGCGGCGTCCACGTTCGCGCGCCTCCCCGTGCGACCGGCCAACTCTGCCGATACATGCTCGGCAGAGGCATCCGCGATGTTCGCGGACGCTTCGTCCATCGCATCGAGCACGTTCGCTGCATCCGTTTCATCCGGATCGACAGGCAGCCGGTCCGCGAACGCGGTCACCGCGCGCATCGTCGGCGCATCGTCGTCGCGCTCGGCCAGCAGCGCGTCGATCCGCCGCGCGGCTGCACGCAATTGATCGATCAATTCGGTAGGGCAAGCACCGCCGCATGCGACGGTCCCCGCGTCCCGCATCGCGTCGAGGCGATCGAGCAGCCACTGCAGCGCCCCTCGCCTCGCCCGCATCCGTGACAAGGGCGGCGACATCGCATCCCAATGGCGTTCGATGAGATCGCCGACCACCTCGAGGCCGCAGCGCAGCCCGGCTGCGCCGCCGATCTGCAGCAGCGCTCCGGCCAGATAGCAGCCGACGAGCAAATCCTTGCCTCTGTCGCGAAGCAGTTCCGTCGCGACGTTCGCCACCGAGCTCCAGTCAACCCGCCCGCCCGCGCCCGGCGATGCGAGCCTCGCGACCTCCGTCTGCAGCGCGTCGAAGCGCGCGTCGTTGCGCACGTCGCCCCCCGTGGGCGCGTCCGGATCGACGTCCGTGCGCCCCAGCACTAAGAGCGCTTCGAAATCCACGTTCATACACGCGCCCGATGACGCACTCCCGAGCTGACGCCGTGCGCTCACGCCCATACCGTCTCCACGTCCTTTGCTGCGAAGTAGTACCCGACGCCGCGTTCGGTCTGAATCAGTTCGGGACGCTTCGGATCCTTCTCGATCTTTTTGCGCAACCGCCAAATCTGCACGTCGACCGCGCGATCGAACACGTCGTCGAATGCGCGAGTGCATTCGAGCAATTGCGCACGCGTGACGATGCGCGACGGCGAACCGAGAAAGAACGCAAGCAGATTGAATTCGCCGACCGTCAGCGGGACTTCGCGCGCGTCGCATGTCGATAGGCGACGCGTATTCATGTTCAGTGTCCAGCCGTCGAAACGGTATGCGCGCGGATGCCTGCCGCGCCGCACGGGGGCCGTCGACGGCTCGGCTCTACGCCACAGCGCACGCATCCGTGCAAGCACCTCGCGCAGTGAGTACGGCTTCACGACGTAGTCATCCGCGCCGAATTCTAGGCCTATGATGCGATCCGCCTCTTCGTTTCGGCCCGTCACGCAGATGAGCGGGAAGCGCTGCGAATCGCGCCAGCTCAACAGCACGTCGATGCCATCTCCGTCCGGCAGGCCGAGATCGAGCAGCACCATTTCGTATTCGCGCCGACCAACCGATTCGACGGCCGCCGCAGCCGTTCCTACGCCGTCCACGGACATACCGTGGCCCGACAAATAATTGCAAAGCACACGCCGCAACGGCTCGTCGTCCTCGACGACGAGCACCGCTGGCAATTTTGTCGTATTCATCGTTCCATCTCCTGTGCTGCGTCGCACGCGCCGATGTCGGTTTCGCCAGACGCACCTGTCCAGCGCGCCGCCGGCAACGTGAGTCGGAAGCGGCTACCCGCGCCGCGCTCAGTCGCGACGGCGATTTGTCCGCGATGCGCGATCGCTGCCCCCGCGACGATCGCGAGGCCGAGCCCCGTGCCCGGTGCGCCGCGCCGGTTCGAATAGAACGGCTCGAAAATGCGGTCGAGCGGTTCGACGTCGATACCGTCGCCGTCGTCGCTCACCTCGATCCATACGCCGTTCGACATCGACGGCTCGCCGATCGCGACATCGAATTCGTCTGGGGCCAGCGCGTGGCAATCGCTCGCGCCGATGCGCACGACGACCGTCCCACGCGCCGCGCGCACCGCATTACCGACGAGATTGAGGACCGCGCGCGCGATCTGACTGCGATCGGCAAATACGATGTGTCGCGCTTCACCACACAGGGCATCATCACACCTCGCGTCGCCGCATGCGTCATCGCCACACCGAACGATCTCGACGCCGCGCACGGCTGCCGCACGAGCCGAGCCAAGCGCCTCGTCAACGACCTCATCGACACTCACCCTCGTCAACACGGGTTCGCCGCGGCGCGCGGCAAGCTGGATCTGCGTCGTCAGATCGCGGCCACGTTCGACCACGCGATGAATTTCGTCTATCGATTCGTCCGCACCCACGCCAGCCGCGAGCCGATCGGAAGCGTATTCGGCATAGCAGTTGATCGTCGTCAGCACGTTATTGAAGTCGTGAACGATTCCGCCCGCGAAAAAACCGAGCGACTCGAAGCGGCGCGACCGCTCGATCTGCCTCGCGAGCCGTCTGCGCTCGCCGGTCGCGATCGCGATGCACATCGACAGGATCGCGACGCCGATCAGATCGACCTGTAGCGCCCATACGCCACGGCCATCGTAATGAAATGCATACGGGCCGCGACCACCAAGCGTCATCGCGATGAGGCTGATCGCCGCGCCCGCATTGAGCTGAGACGCGAGCACGAGCCCGCCTTCGAGCGCCGCCCAGCACAACGACAGCGCGAGCAACGCGCGCGCGACTTCGCCCTGGTCGCTCCAAATCGACGCGAAGCATAGCGAACCGAAAGCCGCGAGCGCGGGCAGCCAGTTGCGGTGCTGCGCCCATATCGTAAGGCAAGCGCGCGCTTGCCACGTGATGAGTGCGGGCAACAACGTGAGCAGTGCGAGCGCGTTTGCTGCATAGGCGCGCGACCATTCGTTCAACCACTCGCGATCGTTCATCCACATGGACAGAACCGCCGCGGCGAACGTCGCGTGCATTGCCGCCGCGCCAACCGGCAACAACAGCACGAACATCGCGAAGCCGCGCAGCGTATTCACGCCGCCGTCCGGCATCACGTAGCGCCGCACAAGCCACGCACCCACCACAGCCTCGACGACGTTGACGGCCGCGAACAGCGCGTCGACGCACCACGGCACCCAGTCGAGCGAGCCCGCGATCAGCAGCGTGACATACAGCGAAGCTGCGCCCAGCCATCGCGTCAGCGGTCGACGGCAATGCAACAGCAGCGCGATGCCCAGCACCGGCGCGGGCCACACGACGGCCGACAGCGCGTGATTGAGCGATGTGCACGCACCAGGCCGCGACAGCAGATGATTCGCGTAGAACAGCAACAATAACAGCGCCGCCGCATTCAGCGCACCGCCCTGCGTGAACGCGCGATCGGCGCGCCGCAAAGGCTGCGTGATGCGTGCGGGCCGGGCCTGTCGCGAAAGGCTGGCATCGATGAAATTTCCGTGCATAGGTCAGTCAGAAGTGGGCGAATACTAAATCGTCTTCGTTTCGGATATCAACCTATCTTAACGATGCAGCGCACGATTCCTTTCATCCGCAACGAAAGCGGCACGAGGCAACCAAAAATTGGAACCCCGCGACTAACGCCGGTTCCATCTTTCCTTCGATACTTGTCTCACTGATGTCATTTCTGAGCCTTTTCTGAGCGTTTCATGCGAAACGCCGAACGCATCCGTAACCCATACTCAGCCGTCGCTCGCGAGCGACAACGAAGAGGAGAACCCAACGTGACAACGAACGGATCCGTCGCACCGAAAGAGCGGGTCAACATCGTCTATCGCCCCGCGATCGGCAATGCAAAAGCGGAAGTCGAACTGCCGCTCAAGGTGCTTGTGCTCGGTGAATTCTCGACGGCTGACAACAAACCGCCGCTCGAGGAGCTTACCCCCGTCAACATCGACAAGGGCGACTTCAACAACGTGATGAAGGCGCAGAATCTACGACTCGCGATAGGCGTGCCGAACCTGCTCGACGATCAGGCTAGCGAAGACGATCATCTGCCCGTCACGCTCGGCTTCGATTCGATCGACGATTTCTCGCCCGACGCGATCGTCGAGAAGGTGCCCGAACTTAAACAGCTCATCGCACTACGCGACGCGTTGAAAGCGCTGAAAGGTCCACTCGGCAACATTCCGGGCTTTCGCAAGCGCATCCACGAGATCGTGACCGACAAGGCAGCGCGCAAGCAGTTGCTCGCCGAGCTCGGCCTCGACAACCAATGAACCGCGACGCAAAAGACATGATCATGGAAGGCGAACACTTGCAAACCCAGAAGGTCGCCGATGTGTCGGACGCGGCGAGTCCCGACGCCGCGACATCCGGCACACCCGCATCCCTGCTCGACGAACTGATCGAGGCCGCGCGCGTGAAGCGCGACGAGGACGCGTATTCGGTAACGCGTCACGGCATTCAGGCATTCATTGCACACTTGGCAACGCCCAAGCGCCCGATCGACACCGTGAGCCAGACGACTGTCGACGACATGATTGCCGAGATCGATCGCAAGCTGTGCCAGCAGGTAGACGCGATCCTGCATCATCCGAATTTTCAGCAACTCGAATCGACGTGGCGCTCGCTGAAATTCCTCGTCGAGCGCACAGATTTCCGCGAGAACATCAAGATTCAGTTCCTCGACGTCGCTAAGACCACGCTTCTCGACGATTTCGACGATTCGCCCGACATCACGAAATCCAGTCTATACCAGAAGGTTTACACGGCCGAGTACGGCCAGTTCGGCGGCCAGCCGATCGGCGCGATCGTCGCGAACTACACGTTTGGACCCGGCGCGCAAGACGTCAAGCTCCTGCAATTCGTCGCAAGCACGTCGGCGATGGCGCATACGCCGTTCATCGCGGCGGCGGAACCCGCGTTCTTCGGCATTGATTCGTTTGGCAAGCTGCCGAACGTGAAGGATCTGTCGTCGCTCTTCGAGGGGCCGCAATTCACGAAATGGAACGCGTTTCGCGAGAGCGAGGATGCTCGCTACGTCGGCCTCACGCTGCCGCGCTTCCTGCTGCGGCTGCCCTACGGTGCGAACACGACGCCCGTCAAGCGCTTCAACTACGACGAGCGCGTCGACGGCGGCGATACAGACTTCCTATGGGGCAACGCCGCGTTCGCGTTCGCGACACGGCTCACCGCGAGCTTCGCCGACTATCGCTGGTGCGCGAACGTGATCGGCCCGAAAGGCGGCGGCACGGTCGCCGATCTGCCGCTCTATGCATACGAGGCCATGGGCGAGATCCAGAACAAGATCCCGACCGACGTGCTGATTTCCGAGCGCCGCGAGTTCGAGCTCGCTGAGCAGGGCTTCATCGCACTCACGATGCGCAAGCACAGCGACAACGCCGCGTTCTTCTCCGCCAATTCGACGCAGAAGCCGAAATTCTTCGGCATTAGTAAGGAAGGCAAGGATGCCGAACTGAATTACCGGCTCGGCACCCAGCTTCCGTACATCTTCGTCGTCAACCGGCTCGCCCATTACATCAAGGTCATTCAGCGCGAGAACATCGGCACGTGGAAGGAGCGCGGCGATCTCGAGCAGGAGCTCAACCAGTGGATTCGCCAGTACGTCGCGGACATGGACAACCCCACCGAGGGCGTGCGTAGCCGCCGGCCGCTGCGCCAGGCGGAGATCTTCGTGTCGGACGTCGAGGGCGAGCCGGGCTGGTACCGCGTCGACATGAAGGTGCGGCCGCATTTCAAGTACATGGGCGCGTCGTTCACGCTGTCGCTCGTCGGCAAGCTCGAAAAGCGCTGACGGTGCGCGGCCGCCGGCGCACCGCACCGAATGTTTCATCCGAGATGTTCGAGCACTGCACCGAAACGGAAATCCATTCCGCGCCGCCAATAATCGTTTCACGTCAGCGGCCCCGCATAGGGCCGCGACGTTCGTCAATCCGGTGCGCCGCGCGGCGCGCCGCTACACCAGGAGGAATTCGCCATGCCGATGCCGTGCTATCTCACGCTCGAAGGGCAAACCCAGGGAAACATCGAGGGTTCCGTCGACATCCAGGGGCACGAGGGCAAGATTCTCATCCAGGCCGTCGAGCACACGATCGAGATCCCCAAAAGCCCGCAAACGGGTCTGCCGACGGGCAAGCGCATCCACGGACCGATGACGCTGACGAAGGAAATCGACAAGTCGTCGCCGAAGCTGTCGCAGGCGCTCGCGTCCGGTGAGCAGATGAAATCGGTCGCGCTCGAGTTCTACCGGATTCTGAAGGAGGGCAAAGAAGAGCACTACTACACGGTCAAGCTCGAGAATGCGATCCTGACGAGCATCCGCTCGTGGACGCCGAACTGCCTCGTGCTCGACAACAAGCAGCTCGGCCACATGGAAGACGTGTCGTTCACATACGAGAAGATCACATGGACCTACGTGCCGGACGGCATCGAGGCCGAGGACTCATGGCGCGCGCCGAAGGTATGACCGCTCGCACGCCTGCCCGCCCCCCGGCGGGCGAGCTCCGCCTGCTCGAGCGGATCACGGCCTGGGAAGCGGGTGGCGAGCACAGCTGCATCCCGCGCGCGGACGTGCTCGCGCGCTCGGTCATCGATCATCTGCGCCGCATCTTGAACACGCGGCAGGGCCACGTGCCGATCGATCCGGCCTTCGGCGTGCCGGACTTCACGAATCTCGCGGGCGGTTTTGCGCAAGGGTCCGCCCGCGAGATTGAAACGCAGATCGAACGCGTGATCAAGTGCTACGAACCTCGACTGAGATCGCCGCGCGTCGTGCTCGCCGAGCGTCCGCTCGATGCGGCGACGCTGCACTTCAGTCTCGACGCGCTGCTCGTGCTCGACACACATGAAGTGTCGGCACGCTTTCTGACAACCATCAGCGGCAACGGAAAGATCGATATTCAAACGACTTCCTGAATGCACGCGATTTCGCCGCGAGTCCATCATGACCACCACGCTGAATCGCTATTTCGAGGACGAGCTGCTCCGTCTGCGCGAACTCGCCTCCGAATTCGGCCGCGCACACCCGCTGCTCGCGCCAATGCTCGGCGCGCCGTCGGGCGACCCTGACGTTGAGCGGCTGCTCGAAGGCGTCGCGTTCCTGACGGGGCTCGCCCGGCAAAAGCTCGACGACGGCCTTCCGGAGCTCGTCCAGGGACTCGCGAACCTGCTGTTTCCGCACTCACTACGCCCGGTTCCGGCGGCAACACTGATCGCTTTCGAGCCGCGCGGCGCGCTGCGCGAGCGCGCGATCGTCGGGGCCGGCACCGAGATCGAATCGATGCCCGTCGACGGCACGGCCTGCCGGTTCCGCACGTGCGTCGACCTCGACATCGAGCCGATTGCACTCGCCGACTGCCGTTTCGTTCCGTCCGCGGGCGACGCACCCGCCCTGCGCCTCGACTTCGAGATGCTCGGCATCGACGCAAGCGAATGGGACGCGACGCGCATCCGCCTGTTCGTCGGTGGCGAGCGGCTGCACGCGAGTCGGCTGTTCACGCTGCTGATGCGAAACGTCGCATCGGTCGACATCACGTGCGGCCCTCCGGATCGACCTGGCCCGCGCATCGCACTCGGCGGCGGCACATTGCGGCCGGCGGGCTTCGACGACGCGCTGCTGCCCTGCCCCGACCGCGCGTTTCCGGGCTTCCGGCTGCTGCACGAATACTTCGCGTTCGCCGAGAAATTCCTGTTCGTCGAACTGACCGGCCTCGAGCGCTGGCGCGCCGCCCGCTCAGGCACGCAGTTCAGCGTGTGGCTCGCGCTCGACTGCGCGCCCGACTGGTTGTCGGGCGTCGATCGCGACAGCTTCCGGCTGAACGTCGCTGCCGCGCTGAACCTGTTTCCGCACGAGGCGGTGCCGATCCAGCACGAGCATCGTGCGACCGACTACCGGCTGCAGCCCGAAGGGGACGCACGCGGCCACTGCCGGATCTTTTCCGTCGATCGCGTGGTTGGCTATCGTCCGGGCCATCCGTGCGATCGGCATTACGTACCGTTCGGCGTCGTGGGCGACGCCGCAAGCTATCGGCTGATTCGCCGCACGGCGCTCGACGGGCGCAGACACAACGTCCATCTCGCGCTCGCCTATCCACCCGGCGAGGCACTCGCGACCGAGACACTGTCGGTCGACCTGTCGTGCACGAACGGCACGCTGCCCGCGAGCCTGAAGATTGGCGACGTGTGCCGCCCGACTGACAGTTCGCCCGAATGTTTCGCGTTCACCAACATCACGCCCGTGAGCCCGTCGATCGACCCGCCGCTCGGCGAGCCTCTTCTTTGGCGGACGATCGGTCTTCTCGCGCTGAATTTCCTGTCGCTTGGAAGCACCGACAGCCTGAAGCAGATGCTCGCGCTCCACGCGTTCGCCGAGTACCGCGAGGACGCGCGCGCGCAAGGCGATCGCCGCCGCATCGACGGGATCGAGTCAGTCGACGTACAGGCTGAGACGCGGATTGTCGGTGAGCGGATGCTAAGCGGCCAGCGCGTCGCGCTGCGCTGCCGCTCGGACGCGTTCGGCGGCACCGGAGAGCTGTATCTGTTCGGCTGCGTGCTCGAGCGCTTTCTGTCCGACTACGCGGCGATCAACACATACATGCGCGTCGAGATCGACGCGTCGCCCGACGGCGAGCGTTTCGCTTGGCCGCCGAGGATGGGAACGCAATGCCTGCTCTAGAACCTGTCCTGCTCGGCGAGGCGAAGCACTTCGCGTATTTCCAGGCGATCCGGCTGCTGCGTCGCATTGTCCGCGAACGGCGCGGCGACGCCATAGGTGGACCCGCCGCGCCGATGCCAATCCATACGCGGCCGAATCTCGCGCTGTCGTTTCCGGACACCGACGTCGAGCGCATCGACAAGGCTGAAGACGGCGGCTACCGGGTCATCGCGAACTTCTTCGGGCTGTACGGCGTATCGTCGCCACTGCCGACGTTCTATACCGAAGACCTGATTGACGAAGCGTCCAAAGGCCGCCACGCGGCGCGAAGCTTCCTCGACGTGCTGCATCGCGTGCTCTATCCGCTGCTGTTCGACGCATGGCTCAAGTACCGGCTGTCGCTGCGGATCGTCGAGGATCACGACGCGGCCGCGCTGCGTCCGCTCTATGCGCTCGCGGGCGTTGACGTGCGCACCGCGCGCGACGCGGGCCTGCACGAGCACGCGCTGCTGCGACACGTCGGGTTGCTGAGCCAGCGGCCGCGTTCGGCGGCCGGATTACGCGCGCTGCTCGCCGACGTGCTCGCGCCCTCGACGGTCGACATCGAGCAGTGTGTGCCGCAATGGCTGCCGATTCCCGTTGATCAGCGCACTCGCGTCGGCGCGAACGCGCATCGGCTCGGCGTCGATGCGCGCGTTGGCGAGCGAATGCGCGACGACGGCGGGCGGCTGCGCATCGTGCTCGGCGATGTGCCGGGCCCGCTGTTTCGCGAGCTAATGCCGGGCGGCGACGCGTTTCGCCGGCTCCGGTTCCTCGCTCGCCTCTATTTGACGCTACCGTTCGTCGTCGACGTCGAGGTACGCGTGCGTACGCGCGACGCGGGCCCCGCGCGCTGCGGCGGCGACGCATGGTCGCGCGTCGGACTCGACGCGTGGCTGGGCGGCCCTTCTGCCAAACACGCGACGTCGCCTGAATTCCGTCTTCCGACTTCCCCCTTTGATCAAGCGAGACCCCATCATGCTGGTTGACCTGAAGCCGTTGATCGAACAGCTCAACCCCTATTGCCGAACGTCGCTCGAAAACGCGATCGGCGCATGCGTCGCGCGCCGGCACGACGACGTCACCGTCGAGCACTTGCTCGCGCGGCTGTGCGACGAACCGTCGGCTGACGTCGCGCTGCTGCTGCGCGCGATCGGGGTCGACGCGGCGTGCCTGCGCCGGCAAGCCGACGCGGCGCTCGACGCACGGCAGGCGGGCGACGGCGGCCGCCCCGCGTTCGCGCCGTCGCTGCTCGCGCTGCTGCAAGACGCATGGCTGATCGCGTCGCTCGAGCTCGGCGAAACGCGAATCCGCTCGGCGGCGGTGCTTGCCGCCGCGGTCGCGCGCGCCGCGCGGCAGCCATCGCCCGGCTGCGACGACGTGTTGCAGTCGCTACGCAAGGACGCGCTTCTCGCGCACTTCACTGACACGTGCGCGCAATCGGTCGAATCGACACAAACGCGCGCGCGCGACGGCGCGCCGGGCGGTGCGCACGATGGGTCGAGCGCGATCGCCCGCTATTGCGAGGACTTCACCGCGAAGGCCCGCGCCGGCGGGATCGATCCCGTGTTCGGCCGTGACGCCGAAATCCGTCAGATCGTCGACATCCTCGCGCGGCGGCGCAAGAACAATCCAGTGTGCGTCGGCGAGCCGGGCGTCGGCAAGACGGCCGTCGTCGAGGGGCTCGCGCTGCGGATCGCCGAAGGCGACGTGCCGGCGACGCTGCGGCACGCGACGCTGCTCGGTCTCGATCTCGGGCTGCTTCAGGCGGGCGCGAGCGTCAAGGGCGAATTCGAGCAGCGGCTCAAGCGCGTGATCGCCGAAATTCGCGCGTCGCAAACGCCCGTTGTGCTATTCGTCGACGAGGCGCACACGCTGGTCGGCGCAGGCGGCCCGGCGGGCACATCCGATGCGGCGAGCCTGCTGAAGCCCGCGCTCGCGCGGGGCGAGCTGCGCACGATCGCGGCGACGACGTGGAGCGAATACAAGAAGTATTTCGAAAAGGATGCGGCGCTCGCCCGACGCTTTCAGCCAGTGAAGCTCGACAGCCCCGATGTCGCGACGTCGGTGATGATTCTGCGCGGCCTGAAGGACCGCTATCAGGACGCGCACGGCGTGACGATCCGCGACGACGCGCTCGTCGCGGCAGCCGAGCTGTCGGATCGCTACATCACGGGCCGGCAGTTGCCGGACAAGGCGATCGACCTGCTCGACACGGCCTGCGCACGCGTGAAAGTTCGCCTGCAGACGAAGCCCGCCGCGCTTGAGGACGCGGAGCGCGCGATCCAGGCGCTCGAGCGCGAGCGTCGCGCGCTGCGACAGGACCTCGCCGATCGTTGCGAGCCGGACACGCCGCGCGTCGCCGACATCGCGGACGAGCTCGTCGCGCAGTCCACGCGCGCCGACGCGTTACGGGACGCATGGGCGGCACAACGCGACGCGGCGCAAGCGCTCGTCGACGCGCGCCGCGCATGCTGTGCGATCGCGGATACCGCAGCGCATGCACGAACCGATTCGGATGTGCGCGCCGCTTCGAACGCCCAGGCCGATTCGAATTCGCATGCCGACGCGCGCGACCGCGCGAAGCGCGCGCTCGCCGACGCGACCCATCGCTTCAAGCACGCGCAGCGCGACGCCCAGCTCGTGCGGATCGACGTCGATCCGGACGCGATCGCCGACGTCGTGGCTGACTGGACCGGCATCGCGGCCGGCAAGCTGCGCCGCGACCGTGCGAACGTGATGCTGCGACTCGCCGACACGCTCAAGCGCCGCATCCGCGGCCAGGATCACGCGATCGAGCAGATCGCGGAAGCCGTCAAGACAAGCGCGGCCGGCGTGCATGATCCGCGTCGACCGCTCGGCGTGTTCCTGCTCGCGGGGCCGTCGGGCGTCGGCAAAACCGAAACCGCGATCGCCGTCGCCGACGCGCTGTTCGGCGACGAGCGCTCGATCGTCGTCGTCAACATGAGCGAGTTTCAGGAGCGGCACGAAGTCAGCCGTTTGATCGGCTCACCACCCGGCTACGTCGGCTACGGCGAAGGCGGGATGCTGACCGAGGCGGTGCGCCAGCGGCCCTATTCGGTCGTGCTGCTCGACGAAGTCGAGAAAGCCCACCCGGATGTGTTGAATCTGTTCTACCAGGTCTTCGATAAGGGCTCGCTGTCCGACGGCGAAGGCAAGGAAGTCGACTTTGCGAACACGGTGATCTTCCTGACGTCGAATCTCGGCGCGGGTGCAATCGCCAATCTAGTCGCGGACGGCGGCCGGCCAGACGCGGACGCGATGCGCGCGGCGATCCGGCCGACTCTGTCGCACCATTTCAAGCCCGCGCTGCTCGCGCGGATGGCCGTGATTCCGTATGCGACGCTCGCGCCCGACACGCTCGTGGACATCGCGCGGCTGAAGTTCGAACGCATTACGGCGCGCGTCGCTGCGCAGCATGGAACGCGCGTCGTCTGTGACGACGCCGTCGTCGCGCACGTCGCTGCGCACTGTACCGAAGTCGAATCGGGCGCGCGCAACGTCGACTTCGTCCTGCAACGTCACGTGCTGCCTGCGCTCGCGCAGCACATTCTCGTGCGCGCGTGCGATGCGACGCCTACATCCGCGATCCGCGTCGCGGTCGACGCCGACGGCTGCTTCGCTGTCTCGACCGACGAGCCGGCCACGTCCAACGCGTCCTGACGCCCCCCGCTGCCCAGGAGTTCCCGATGTCTTCGTCCCACCAACTGATAGCCGACGCGGCGTCCGCGAACGCGCGGCGCTTCGCATTCGTCAGCGACGCGTACGGCGACATGACGTTTGAAGTCGTCGACGTGACCGGGCGCGAGGCGATCTCGCAGCCGTACCGATTCGAGCTGACGCTCATAAGCGCGGAGCCCCAAATCGACTTCACAAAGATGCTGAGCCGCGCGGCGACGCTGACGATCCGCCCGCAGTATGGCAACGCCAACACGACGCGCTATTCCGGTGTGCTCGCCGAGTTCGACCAGCTGAACGGCTTTCGCAACCGTACCGTCTATCGTGCGGTACTCGTGCCGCGCCTCTGGCAGTTGTCGCAGTACAAAGTGTCCGACGTCTACCTGAACGAACAGACGATTCCGGACATCGTGAAGAGGGTGCTGCGCGCCGCGTCGTTCGGCGGCCGTGACTACCGGTTCCGGCACGGCGGCGCCTATCGGAAGCGCAGCTTCGTCTGCCAGTACGACGAAAGCCATCTCGATTTCGTGTCGCGCTGGATGGAAAAGGAAGGCATCTATTACTACTTCGAGCAGGACGGCGCGCGCGACACGCTCGTGATTGTCGACGAGCGCCGCCATCAGCCGGGCCCCGCCGACGATCTCGCACTCCGCTACCTGCCCCCGACGGATTTCGACACGGGCATCGACGCAAACCGCGTGCAGGCGTTCGCGTGCC
This sequence comes from Burkholderia sp. MSMB1498, assembly GCF_001526245.1. NCBI lineage: Bacteria > Pseudomonadati > Pseudomonadota > Betaproteobacteria > Burkholderiales > Burkholderiaceae > Burkholderia > Burkholderia sp. MSMB1498. The sequence continues at coordinate 22,389 of NZ_LOYJ01000001.1, read as the reverse complement.
GCGCGAAGCCGCTGCCACGCGAAGTTGTGCTACGCGATTTCAATCACCGAAAAGCGGAGCTACCGCTCGAAGTCCGCGAGAGCGTGTCACGCGACGGCGTCGGCGAACGGGTGTCAAGCGACGAGCATTTTCATACGAAGGAGGAAGGCCAGCGCTATGCGAAGCTGCGCGCCGAGGCGCTGATCTGCGAAGGCCGCCGATTCGCGGGCGAAGCGACCGCGACCGGGCTGCGCGCAGGCCGCTTCATCGCGCTCTCGGGCCACTATCGTACGGATTTCGACGGCCGCTATCTGGTGACGGCGGTCACGCACCGCGGCTCGCAGGCGTGCCTGCTGTTTCCCGATCTCGACACGCCGTTCGGCGCGACGCCGCGCGAAGTCGTCTACCGCAGCGAATTCGACGCGATTCCCGCGAACGTCCAGTACCGGCCACCGCGCACGACTCCGAAGCCGCAAGCGGCGGGCGTCGTCAGCGCGATCGTCGACGGCGAGGGCAGCGGCAAGCTCGCCGAGCTCGACGAATACGGGCAATACAAAGTGCGCTTTCCGTTTGCACATACCGCCCATCCGGCGAATAAGGGCTCCGCACGGATTCGGATGGCGACGCCGTATTCGGGCCGCGACCGTGGCATGCATCTGCCGCTCCTGAAGCAGACCGAGGTAAAGATCGCATTCGACGGCGGCGATCCCGACCGCCCCGTCATTGTCGGCGCGGTGCCCAATTCGTCGCACCACAGCGTCGTGACGCGCAAAAATCCCGCCGCGCACCGGATCATGACCGAACACAACCAGCTCTACATGAAGGACGGCAGCGACGCAGCGACGTGGTTGCACGCGCCGAACAACCATATCGGCATCGGCGCGGTCGGGCCGAGCGACGGGCTCGCGCTTCTCACGTCCGGCAACAAGTTCGATTTCTCGCTCGGCAACGCGTACAGCTTCTCGGGTGGACTCAAATGCAAAGTGTCGATGGGCGGCAACACCGACGTCTACGTCGGCGTGCGCAACAGTCTCGACATTAGCGCGAATTTCATGACGACGCTGCAAGGCAACCTGCACTGGATGCTGCCCGGCAGCCGGGCCTACGAGATCAACGACAGCGCGTCGACGCTGCTACAGACGCTCCACAAGCAGTCCGCAACGCGTGCTATCCGGCTGTCCGCGGGGCAGGACGCGTCTGCCGTGCTGCAAAAGCAGCTCGATAAGCTGAAAGGCACGGTCCGCAAGTTCATGATCGTGTCGGGCCTCGCGAATGTAGGGGCAGCAGCAGCCGCGGCAGCGCTCATCAAGGGCAGCGATGCAAGCGCCGATTTGCCATGGGAGAGCTTCGGCGTGTCTGCCGGACAGTTCGCCGGCGCGACTGCCGTCAGCGCCGGCCTAATGGCGACATCCCGCGCGCTGCTGATGAACATCGCAAAGCTGCAGGCGACGCTGCCGCTCATCGCCGACCTGTCGCTCGGCAAGCACGGCATCGCCCTCGCGGCGAAGAACCTGGCGCACGCGACCCGGATGTCGTTGACCGTAGACGGCGTCACGTGGTCAACGCACGGCAAAGGGCCGGGCGCAGCCGATGTCGCCATGAGCGTCGGCAAAGGCCATTGGGGCGTCGAATCGGCGAAACATGCGCACGTCCACGCGAACGACACGGTGCTGTTCGCGGTACCGGCCGATCCGGCGACCAAGCTCGACCTCAAGGACCTGATCGGGCTGCGTCAGAATCTCGACGCATGTCTGAAGGACATCGCCGATCTCGAAGCCGACATCTCGGAGCACCAAGTACTGTCGACCGATCAAAACGCGTTCGGCGTGAGTGCGCTCGTGCCGACGCCACCGTCGCCGGCCGACGCAGTCGAGGCGATCGCGATCAAGGCCAAAGAGGCGAAGCTCGTCGAGCTGAACGCAAAGCAGAAGCTGGTCGCGCTAAAGATCGACAACCTGCAGCAAAAATTCGTGAAGCACGTAAAGAATCTGAGCGCCGTGCGGATAAGCGCATCCGACGCGGAGCTCGGCTTCAAGGGCAACCGGCTCGTCGCGACAGCCGACGGCGTCACGCTCGCCCACGCGCAGGGCAAGGCGAAGCTCGACGTCAGTGAAACGAAGATCGGCGTCGAAGCGGGCAAATCGAGCGTCGAGGTCGACGAAGGAAAGATTGCGGCCGAGTGCGGCTCGACGGCGCTCAAGCTCGGCAGCGACGGCGCGATCAATGTGCGTGCGACGAACCTCAAGCTGAGCGGCAGCGCGTCGGTGAAGATCGACGGCCAACTGATCCAGCTCGGCTGATCTGATCACTCGTACGAATTCCTTCATGAAAATTGTCAAACCCAATACGCTTGCACTGCTCTACCGAACACTGCGCTTCGAAGGCGTCGACCGGCTGTCGATCGGCGCGCTCGCGCTCTTTCCGCTGCGCGCTGACGCACCTGTCGGCCCTGATGACCTCGCGACCGAGACAGAGCTCTGGCAAGTTGCACAACAGATGTTCGACGAACACGCACTGCTTGACGAAGGCTTTCCGAAGCCGGCAGGTGAATTTCTCGTCTACGGCAACGTGTATGCACCTGCGTGCGAACGCGGCGCGCGCACGTCTATCGCGGTACGCGCGCGCATCGGTGCGACGTGCAAGGAACGGCTCGTCGACGTGCGAGCGTCCGCGCCGCTTGCCGATTTCCGCGCGTTGCTGGCCTCGGATCGCGAGCGTGTGCGCCATCTCGGGCCATTGGACGCCCGCTGGCAGGCGAATCATTGGCCTCATCTCCCCCCCGGCACACGCGCCGAGTACTTCCACGCAGCGCCACGCGACCAACGGATCGCCGGATTCTGGCGCGGCGGCGAGAACATCGAGCTCGTCAATATGCATGCGGATCGGCCGATCATCGCGGGCGCGCTACCGCGTCTGCGGGCGCGCTGCTTCGTCGAGCGCATGGTCGGCGGCGTCGCGCGCGTTGACACGTGTCCAATGCGTGCGGAAACCGTCTGGCTGTTCCCCGGCGCGGTCTGCGGAATCATCCTGTATCGCGCGCTCGCTGCGATCGACGACGAAGACGGCGATGATGTCGTGCGCGTGATCGCCGGCTGGGAATGCGCCGACGCTCCGCCGCTGGCCGACGATGCTTACATCGGCCAGCCGATGATCGAAGATCGGCGTCCGCTCGCGAACGCCGCCGCGCTGGCAGAAAGCGTCGACGATGAAGCGCGCGCCAATACTGGCCCCGACGTGGACCGTATGGCGGCCGTGTCGGCCTCGCACACGAAACCGCCTGTACTGGACCTGTCCGAGCTCGAACGGGATGCGGCGGCACTCGCCGTACAAACCGACGCGTTGCTCGCCGAACACGGCCTGACCGAAGCCGATATCACGCGGCTACTGCCCGCGCGCGTCGCACCCACCGACCTGAACTTGGACGAACTCGCCGCGCTCGCAGCGGAACTCAACGCGCAGACCGAGCAATGGCAAACGCAGTGTTGCGCATCAGCGGTAGCCGGCGTGCAAAACGCCACTCCGCCGTCGTCATCGTCTCCTTGGTCGCCGGAATCGGACGACGCACCACTCGTCAAACTGCTCCGGCAAGCCGACGCGCAAGCCCGCGCGCTCGTCGAGCAGCTCGGCTTATCGCGCGCGCAGGTGCAGGCGGCTGCGCACGACCGGCCCGAGCTTGCCGCGCTCGTGGACGCGCTCGATGCACCGCTCGACCTCGGCGCGCTAACGACAGGCCTCGCGGCGCCCGGTAACCGCGAAGCGATTGCACCGGATGCGCTGGTCGCCCCCGAACAGCCGCCCGCCAATCAGCTCGACGATGCCGCGCTAGCGCTCCCCGCCGCTTCGCAGATCAGCGGTGCGGCGCCCGCGCCCCCGCTCACGCGCGAGTTGGTCATCGAACGCCACGCCCATGGGCTCGGCTTCGCCGGCCTCGATCTGAGCGATCTGGATCTCTCGTCGGCAGCGCTCGAGCACGCGGATTTCCGCGATGCACACCTCGAGCGAACCTGCTTCGCAGGCTGCAAGCTGTCCGGCGCGTCGTTCGAGCGCGCCCTGATGTCGCATGCGGACTTCTCGAACGCGGACCTGAGCGAGACGACGCTTGTACAAGCGTCCGCGCCCGATGCATCGTTCCGAGGCGCCACGCTCGACCGCGCGCGCCTCGACCGCACCGACTTCACCAACTGCGACTTCACGCGCGCGTCGCTCGTCGACAGCCGCTGCGTGGGAGCGCAATTCGATGCAAGCGCGATGTCTGCGCTCACCGCCGCGCGACTCGATGGCGCGCATGCGAGCTTTGCTGGCTGCACACTCGACGCCGCCGATTTCACGTCCGCGCGCTTGCCGCGCGCGAACTTCCAGCACGCAACGCTTACGGACGCAACGTTCGCGTCGGCGCAATGTGACGGCGTCGAATGGCATGCCGCGCAAGCGCCGCACGCTCGATTTCACGCGGCATCGCTGCGCGGATCGCGCGCGGACGCGGCGACGTCGTTCCGGCAGGCCAACCTGAGCAGGGCGTCGCTCGACGATGCGAACTGGGACGGCGCGGACCTGAGTCACGCGAATCTGCACAAGGCGACGCTCGATCGCGCGAGCCTCGTTCATGCGATCGCGAGCGGCACGCAACTGACCCTGACAAGCGCACGGCACGCCGATCTGGCAAAGGCCGATCTATCACACGCGGACATGCGCTTCTCGAACCTGTTCGGCACATCGCTACGCCGCACACGGCTCAACGGTGCCCAACTTCAATCGAGCAACCTGTACGGCGCCGATTGCTATGGCACGGCGCTCAGCCGATCACAGTTCGACGGCGCGAACGTCTATCGAACCCTGCTTGACGTGCCGGTCCACCTCTTAACAGAAATCGCCCGCCGATCCATTTGACGATACCGATGTCCGACATCCTTCAGGCGGCACTTGCCACCCTCGCCGACACCCGCACACTATCCGGCGTCGATCTTTCGTATGCCGATCTTTCGCGGCGCGACCTGTCCGTCTGCACATTCGACCGCGTGATCTTGCGCGGCGCGAACCTCTCGGGATCGCAGCTCGACACGACGTGCTGGCTGCATTGCGACCTGACGGGCGCACGCGTTGACGGCGCAACACTCGGCGGATCGAGCTGGCACGCGGTCGCGTTGCACGGCGCGAGCCTGTGCGCGACAACGGGAGACGCGTTTGCGATGACAGACGCCGATCTCGCCGAAGCGACGCTAACCGACACGCTTTGGGCGCGCTCGACGTTCGAGCGCTGCGACCTCACTGCCGCACAGTGCACAGGGGCAAAGCTGCAGCGTTGCGAAACCGTCGATTGCCGCTTCGAGCACACCAACTTCGCGAACGCCGAACTCGAGCGCTTCGCAGCGATGCACGCCGACCTGTCGACCGCCCGCTTTGACGCCACGCGTCTGACGAACGCGCTCCTCACTAACGCGGATCTGTGCGGGCAACGCTTCGACCACTGCGAACTAACAATGACGCATTTCAACGGCGCAAAGCTGTCCGGCAGTGATTTCAGCAGCGCATCGCTCGTGCAGACGATGTTCTTCGATGCCGACCTCGAATGCGCGACGCTCGCTGGTGCGCGCGGCCGCCATACTCGCTTCGCGGACGCGACGCTCGTTGGCGCCAACCTCACCGGGGCGGCATTCGACGAAACTGATTTCGCGCGCGCGCGCTTGTCTTCAGCAAACGCCCGTGGGTTGCGTGCACAGATGTCGCTCTTCGCGCATGCCGATTGCGCCGATGCCACGCTCGCGGGCGGCAGCTTCGTTTACTGCGATTTCTCGCACGCAAAGCTGTCGCGCGCTGACTGCACCGACGCCGATTTCTCGCATGCGAACCTACACGCCGTCGACGATCGCGCCGCCCGCTGGGCCGGCGCACGCAAGACAGGCGTGCGCCCGACCGATCCCACACTCGCGCAGGCCGAGCGATGGACCGCACCCGAACGATAACGCCTGGCTCTTACGCTCCGATGATGAACGTTCCTTCCTCTTCCGCTCCGTCGATCTCGCCACTTCCGTCCGTCGACATGCCACGCATACTCGGCGTGACGCTGCGCGCGTCGCACGTAACCGGCCGCGTCGGCGACTGGCTGCTGCTCGACGACCCGGTCGGTCGCGCGCGACGCGCCGACGGCTGCGTGCTCGCCCCCGACGTCGGCGACAGCGTGCTGATCTGGGCGTGCGCAGCCGACGACGCATCCGGCAGGCCGCCCGCTTATGTACTCACTGTGCTCGCGCGCGTCGGCGCGCCTCAGGCCGCGCTCGCGCTGCCCGGCGGCGTGGTGTTCGAAACCGGCATCGACGGGCTGCGCATCGACGCGCCGCGCATCGCGCTCGCGGCGCGCGACCGGATCGACGCCCGCGCGGCGCGTGTCGACCTGAGCGCGCATCGCGCATGCGTGCGCGCCGCGCATCTCGACGCGTGCGCGCAGTCGATAGACGGCCGCGCGCACGACGTGCGGCTCGTTGCGCGCCGCTTCACGTCGACGATCGGCCGCGCACTGCACACGCTCGGCGATTGCTTTCGCCGCGTGCGGGGCGTCGACGACACGCGCGCGAGCCGAGCGCGCTGGCAGATCGACGAGCGCGCGCATCTGCACGCGCGAGATGTCACGCTGCTCGCCGACCGTCACGTCGGCATCGACGGCGAACGCATCGACCTCGGCTGATTTTCTCTTCCCGATTCGGAGTTCAAACATGTTTGTCGTCACCACCGCGTCCGGCCTGTGCATGAGCCCCGCCGACGTCTGCAAAACGCCGACGCCGACCGGCCCGGTTCCCATCCCGTATCCGAACACCGGCGCGCCGATGATGGCCTCTTCGATCACGACAAAAGTACTCGTCTGCGGCATGCCCGCGCTCACGAAGAAATCGACGATTCCGATGACGAACGGCGATCAGCCCGGCACCGTCGGCGGCGTGATGTCCGGAAAGATCATGGGCAAAGTCGAATTCGCGGCGGGCAGCGCGAAGGTCAAGTTCGAAGGCAGCCCCGTCGTGCGGCTCTCGACGCCAACGAAGCACAACGACGGCAATGCGACCGGCGCCGTGCTGCAACCGAGCCAGCAAAAAGTGATGGCGATGAGCTGAGAATTCGACATGAACGATCAACGGATTTCCGCACGGACGACGGCGCGCCGCCTCGCGGCGCGCGCGTGCGCCGTCGCCGCACTCTCCGCACTCTCCGCGTTGACGGGCTGCGCGGCGGGCGTTACCGAAGAGCAGGCGCGCGCCGACGTGCGATGGGACTACGTGCCCGACGCGCTGCGCATCGATATCGATGCGTCGCCACGGCTGAACGAATACCTGAACGCGCCGCACACGCTGCTGCTCACGATTTTCCAGACCGCGGACGCGCAGGCGTTCCGCAACCTCGCCGACGATCCGGACCGCCTGCGCGCAACGCTCGCGGCAGGCGAGACGGCTACAGGCTTCATTCAGACCACACGCTACGTCGTCTCGCCGGGCGCGCGCGTCGCATTATCGATCGATCGTGTGCAGCAGGCTCGCTACTTCGGCATCGTCGCCGGCTACTACGACACCGACGGCCCGCGCTCCGTGCGGCTCTACGACGTACCGTTGCGGGTCGACAAGCGCGGCTGGCTCTCACCCACCTATCACGCCTCGCCACGAACGCTCGAATTGAAGCTACGACTCGGCGCGCAGAGCATCACCGACGCGCGCGAAGCGCGCCTGAGCCTGCCACCATCCGGCGCGCGCGCGTGGACGCAGCTCGACTTCGGCGCGAAATCCCTAACGCTGCCGCCCGACGACGTAGCTGAGGACAAGCACAACCGCGACGCGACCGGCGCGCAGCGCAAGCAATGACTCACGAACCCCAAATGAACAACATGGATAACGTCTATTGGCATCAGGGCATGCTCCTGCAGCCGCAACACTTCCAACTGGCCGAACTACAGCAGCAGTTCCGCGCCAAGCCGTGGCTCGCGTCTGGCCCCCCGCACTTCTGGGGCGTCGGCGCGCTTTCACTCGCGGAAACCGCGATCGATAATCGCGTGGTCGAGATCCGCTCCGCACACCTGCTGTTTTCCGACCGCAGTTACGTCGAGTACCCGGGCAATGCGGTCATCGCCGCGCGTGCGTTCGATCCCGCGTGGCTCGACGACGGCCGGGCGCTCGTCGCTCATGTCGCGCTGAAGCGGCTGGCGCGGGACGCGAACAACGTGACCGTCGCGGCCGCCGCCGATGCGCTGCCGAGCGTTGCAACGCGCTACGTAACGCTGCCGTCCGCCGACGACGTCAGCGATCTCCACTCGGACCACCCGCCCGCGCCGGTGCGCACGCTCAAGCACGTGCTGAAGATCGTCTTCGAGCACGAGCTTGACACATTCTCCGGGCACGAGACGGTCCCGTTCGCGCGCATCGTGCGCGACGGTGAGCGCCTGCGGCTAGACAACGAATTCGTGCCGCCTTGCTACGCGCTGTCCGGCTCGCGCGGGCTGCTCGACCGAATCCGCTGCATTCGCGACGAGCTCGCAGGCCGCGCGCGGCAACTGCAGCAGTACAAGAGCCCACGCGAGATGCAGCGCGACGAGTTCGACGCGAGCTATACGGCGTTCCTGCTCGCGCTGCGCTCGCTGAATCGCTTCGGCCCGCTGCTGTTCCATCTCACCGAATGCGATCAGTTGCATCCGTGGGAAATCTACGGCGCGCTGCGGCAACTCGTCGGCGAACTGAGCGTGTTCTCCGAGCGCTTCAACATGCTCGGCGAAGCGCTTGACGCGCGTGGGCTTGACGCGCGTGGCGGCCTACCGCCGTACGACCATCGCGATCTCGGCGGCTGCTTCTCACACGCGCATGCGCTGATCGGCCATCTGCTCGACGAAATCGCGGTCGGCCCCGACTGCGCTGCGACGTTCGAGCCCGACGGCCCGCAGCAGCCCGCGCAGTGGTCCGCACAACTGCCGCCTGACGTCTTTGGCGACCGCCATCTGTTCTATCTGGTGATCCGCAGCGAGCATGATCCGGACACAGTCGCGCAACGCTTTCTGCACGGCAGCCGTATTGCTGCGACCGACGAGATGCCCCAGCTTACCGCACTCGCGCTGCCGGGTGTCGAGCTGACCCGCCTGCCGGGCGCACCGCAGCGGTTGCCGCGCCGCAGTGGCACGCAGTACTTTCGGATCGAGCAGACCGGCCGCCAGTGGGACGCAATTAGGCGCGATGGGCACGTGTCGTTGCGCTGGCACGACGCGCCGGACGACCTGCAAGTGGAACTCGTCGCAGTAAGGCACAAATCATGAAACTGTCCGATTCCATGATGCCGCTCGTCGCATATGCGCGACAGTTCGCGCAACACCCACGCGGCGATGCCGCTGAAGTTGCGCTGCGGTTTGAATATCTGATCGAAAGCGCGCGTGATCACGCTGCGTGTGCCGGCGTATCCGAAATCGACGTCGACCATGCGCTGTTCGCCGTGTGCGCGTGGATCGACGAAGCATTACTGAACAGCGGCTGGGACAACGCCGATCGCTGGACGCTACGGCTTTTGCAGAAACACTACTTCGACACGTCGCACGCGGGCGTCGAATTCTTTGAGCGCCTCGAAACACTCGACGGCGAGCGCGCGGACGTGCTGGAGGTCTTTCTCCTCTGTCTACAACTCGGTTTTCGCGGCCGATACGGCTACGACGGCGGCAGCAGGCCGCTCGATGTGATCCGTCAACGCGCGATCGAAGCTCTGTCTGCGGAAGCGGCCTCGCGCGCCGAGGGCGAACCACTGTTTCCAGCCGCCTATACGGGCATCGAGTCGCACGCCACGGTGGCAAAAGCGCGCGCGCACCGCCGTATCCGGCTCGCGGGCCTGAACTTCGGAGTGCCGCTCGCGATCCTTTTGTCCCTTTATGTGATTTTTCACGTCGTCATCGCGCGGATGGTCGACTCGGTACTCCCCACATTGCAATGAAGATCATCGGTATGGTAATCGCGCGCATTGCGGCGTTAGTCGCACTCGTCGCGTTCAGTTGGGCGACAACGCTCTATTTCGACTGGCCGCTGTGGTGCGCACTCGCCGCGTTCTGCGCGGTACTCGCCGGATGGCTCCTGGCTCGGGTCGCGCGTCGCGCGCTGCGTGCAATGCGCGCGCGGGGGCAATTGGCGCAACTCGACGCGTCCGAGCGCCTGCCCTCCGATCGCGAGACGCCTGAAAAGAATGCCGCCGCGCGTTGGCGAGCCTCACTCACGGCGCTCGAGCGCGCAGTGCCCGCTCCTGGCCTACTCGGTCGGCCGCGGAACGCCCAGCCATGGTATCTCGTGATTGGCCGCTCCGGCTCGGGCAAGACGACCGCTCTGACTCGCGCGCGTGTCTCGTCGCCACTGCGGCGCGCGCGCCGCGATGCACCCGTCGAGCCGACCGAGGATTGCGATTGGTGGTGTTTCGACGACGCGGTCATGCTCGATCTCACGGGCCGCTTCGCCGAGCCCGACGCGACGGACGCCGACCGGCACGAGTGGAGCGCCATCCTTGACCGGCTCGGCCGCGCACGCGCGCGCAAAGGCATCAATGGCGTCGTCGTCGCGATCGATGCGCCGCGCCTCGTCGAAGCAGATCACGACGCGCTGACGATTGACGGCCGCGCCATCCGTGAACGACTCGAGCACCTGATCCGGTTGTTCGACCGGCGCTTCCCGGTCTACGTGCTCGTCACACAGTGCGATCGGCTCTATGGCTTCGAGGAATGGGCCAAGCAACTCGCTCCGCAAGACCGTGAGCGCGCGTTCGGCTATCTCGGTGATCACGACGCAAATGCGTTCGTCTCGCACGCGTTCGACAGCCTCGACGCGCGTCTGAGCGTGCTACGAACGGCGCTAACGGCGCGCGGCGAGCCGCCGTCGCCACGCGCACTGATGCTGCAGCACGAACTCGCACGTCTGCGGCCCGCGCTAGACGCGTTCGCGCGCGCGGCGTTCGGACCGAACGTCTATCAGGAGACGCCGTATCTGCGCGGTCTGCTGCTCGCGAGCGGCCGACAGACAGGTGGCGCGCATTCGCTGACGCTACCCGACTGGCTCGACGCCGCGCCAGCGCACGACCCCGACGACGCCGGCCTGTTCCTGTACGACGTATTCGCGCGCGTGCTGCCGAGCGATCGTGACGCGTCACGCCCCGTCGAGCGGCCGAGCCGCTCGCGGCTGACGCTGCGGCGTCTCGGGCTGGCCGCATGGCTGCTCGGCTGCGTCGCGGTCGGGCTGCTAATGACTGCGTCGTTCGTCGGCGACATGCGAACCGTCGAGCTGGTCCGCCGCGACTATCCCGCGCATCCGCGCTTCACAGGTGAGTTCCGGCACGATGCGGCAACGCTCGAACGGATCGGCCGCGCGATCGCCGACGTCGAGCAGCGCGACGATCGGCCGCCCGCTCGCACCATCGCCGATGCCACGCCCGTCGGCAGGCTCGAAGCGGAACTCAAGCGCCACTACGTCACGCATTATCGACGGTCGATCGAGCCTTCCGCCGACCGGCTGTTCTTCGGTGAGCCGGACGATGCAAGCGACGCGCGCGCGAACGGCAGCGGCGAAGTCGCCGCGCGCATCCGCAATCTGGTCCGCTACGTGAACCTGATGCAGGCACGCCAGCGCGGCGCGGACCGCAAAACGCTCACGCGAATGCCCGCGCTGAAGATCACCCGGGCGCCTAACAAAGACGAGGCAGACGACACACGCGATCGTGACGACGAAGCGTCGCCGCGCATCGACGCGCTCGCCGTCAACCAAATTGCCTGGAGCGCGCCGGACGACGGCGCGCTCGCAGCTCGAATCGCGGCGGCCCAAGCGCAGCTCGAACGGCTCGCGTACCGCGATCCCAACGGCGCATGGCTGCTCGACGCGCCCGACGCGTCTACGCCACACGACGTGACGCTCACCGACTTCTGGCCGGCCGCTGCAGCGCGCACGCTGCCTCCCGCGCTGCACGACGTGCGGGTGTCAGCCGTGCTGACGGCCGCACATCGTCCGGCAATCGATGCGTTCCTCGACGAAATGGCGCAGGCTGTGGCGAACCGGCCAACGTTCGCGTTCCATCGCGACGCGTTCTACGCCTGGTATCTCGCGCAGCGAATTGACGCGTGGCGCGACTTCGTCGCTCGCTTCCCGCAGGGCGAGAAATTGTTGACGAAAAAAGCGCAATGGCGCGTGGTGATCGACCGAATTCCCGACCGCCGCGATCCGTTCGCGGCGCTGCTCGCGCGCATCACGCGCGAATTCGAATCCGAGCACAACGATACGCTGCCACCCTGGCTGCGGTTCGTCCGGACGGCGTCACGCATGCTCGCGCCCGTATGGGCGCCCACGCCAAACAACGGCCTCGGCGCGCTGCTCGGCTCGATCTCGCGCAGCGGTGGCCGGGCCTTGCACGAAACGCTCGGCGGCGCGCCCGCGCAAGGACGGTTGACGCTCGAGCGCGACGCCGCGCTGCGCGACGCGCTCGTCGACTACGATCGGCGCGTCGCCGCACTCGCCGTCGACGCGCTCGCGGGCACAGGCGCCGCCTACCGACTCGCAGCCGACTTCCACGGGTTCGGCGCCGATGCATCAGTCGAAGCGTCCGCGATGCGGGCAGCCGACGACGCGCTACGGGGCGTCAAGCAACTCGCAGGCGATCGCGACGGCGGCGGAGACGTCGTCTGGAGCCTCATCGGCGGCTCACTGCATTCGGTATTCGCGTATGTCGAGCAGCAGGCATCGTGCGCACTGCAAAGCGACTGGGAGCGCGACGTGCTGTGGCCGCTCAAGCGCGCCGCAACGCAAGACGATGCGGACGACCGGCTGTACGGCCCGCAAGGAGCGATCTGGGCGTTCGTCAACGGTCCCGCGAAGCCGTTCGTGCGCGTCGGCGCGGCGCGTGCGTCGGTGGTCGACACGCTCGGCTACCGACTACCGTTCACCGACACGTTCCTGCCGCTTCTCGACGACGCGGCTGCCCGTCGCGTCGCGCAAGCGCGGCGCGACGCCGAGCGGCGCGCGCAACAGCAAGCAGCGGCGGAACTCGACGAGCAAATCGCGTCGCTCAGCCGACAGATCGACGCGCTACATGCGCAGACGATGCACATCGGGATCGTCGCGCAGCCAACCGACGTGAATCCGGATGCGCAGGCGAAGCCGTTCGAGACGATGCTGACACTACAATGCACACCGCAAGCGCGCACGCTAACGAACTACAACTTCCGCGTATCCGAGCAAATCGATTGGCGGCCTGATCAATGCGGCGACGCGACGCTACGCATCGCGCTCGGTGGCGTCACGCTCGTGCGTCGCTATACAGGGTCGCTTGGCGTCGCGCGCTTCGTGCAAGATTTCCGCTACGGCGTGCGCCGTTTCACGCCCGGCGATTTCCCCGACGCGAAAGCCCAGCTCGAACGACTCGGCGTGCGCTACGTCGACGTGCGATACGACTTCTCTGGGCAGGACGCGCTGCTCGCGCAAGTCGACCGGATCGACGAGCTCGAACAAACGCGTCGCGACAACATCGCGCGCCAGCGGCGCAACCCGATTCGGCAGAATGACGAAACGGCCGCGAGCGCCGCAGCGAACGCCGCGCTGCCTCCCCGCATTGGGGCGTGCTGGGGCGACCCGGCTCGCGACGGGCAAAACGCCGGACAAGGTGCGTAATCCGCGGTCCCTTCCGAACCGGCGGCGCACAGCGCCGCCGGTTCATCGAACCCGTTCATGTCCCTCTTCGATCTTGTCATGATGAAACGCACTTCGACACACCCTGACCATCCCAACGCGCCGCATTCGGCGCATCGTCTTATCCGCCCGGCCCGTACCGGCGCGGCCACAACGCGTCGTCGCCCGTGCCGCGTCAGTGCGGCGCTCGCGCTAGCCGTCGCGTCGTTCGCCGGATGCGGCGGAGGCGACGATTCAAACCAGTCCGCCACGAGCGTGCTCGCGCCGCCGACAGTGCAACTCTCGTATCCAGCGCAACCAGCGGCGCCGCAGCCGAATGTGCCCGCAGCACCCGCGCCGTCGACCGCGACTCCAACAACACCGCCCGCTGTCGTATCCGCCGGCGTCGCGCCGACGCACGCGGCATTGCGCCGCCCAACGATCATGCTCGAATTCGATCGTGCGATCGAACCGCGTTCGGTCAGCAACATCGCGCTACACGACGGAAATCGCGCAAGCGTTGCCATCGGCCCGTTGTCGTGGCTGAGCGATCGCCGGCTCACTTTCGCGCCACTTGTGTCGCTTAAGTCGAACAGCCGTTACGAAATCGTACTGCCGACCGGCATCGAAAGCGTGACGGGAGAACGGTCGGCGCACCGCATGACGGCCAGCTTCGACACTACGCCGACCACACCGCCGCGCGGATTGTCGAACCTCGGCAACACATGCTTCATCAATGTGGCGCTGCAACTGGCCGTCCATTCGACAGCGCTCGACGACATTCTGTCGAATGCCACCGTCGATTCCGCCGTGCGCGCGCTGCTCGACGGCTATGACGCTGCGCCAGCCAGTGAGCTCGAGAAACAGTGGCGCGCAGCAGTCGCCGCGATGCGCGCGCTGCCGCAGTTTCGCGGCGGCGGCATGGGATACACGTTTGATGTATTGAAGGCGCTGCAGATGCCGCTGCATTCGGCAGATAACGCGGACGCGATACGCTACGCGCCGCCGGAAGCAAAAGCGTTCTATCTGACCGGCATACCGCTCAGCTACGCGGAGCTGCCGAACCATGACCGGCTCGTCGCATTCGACTACAGCACGGGCGGCCATTACATCGCATATGTGAAGCGGGATTCGATCTGGTACCGCGTCAACGACGGCGTTGTAACCGAAGTCACGGAGCAGCAGTTGTCCGCCCTGCCGGCTCATAACCACCAAGGCGCCTTGGCGATCGAGCTCGCGATCTATCGCTGATCGGTCGGCACACGCAGCACGCCGACGCCGTACGCGGCGTCGAGCGGCTCAGCTTCGCTGCGGCGTCCCCGCGCCGCGCGCCGAACGTCGCCGGGCGTCTTACCGAAGCGCTGGCGAAACAGCTTGCCGAACGTCGACTGATCGGGGAAACCACACGCGTGCGCGATCTCGCCGATGCTAAGCGTGAGCCCTGGTTGCTCGAGGTAGCCGAGACTGCGGTTCAGCCTCGCATCACGAATCGCCGCCTTCACCGTCTGCGATTCGTGGCGGAACAAACGATAGAGCTGTGTGCGCGAGCAATGGATCGCGTCGGCAATTCGGTCGGGCGTCAGGGTTTGCAAGTGGAGATGCTGACCGATGAAGCGGTACGCGGCCTGCAGACGATCACCGCGCGCAGGCGCGGCGCGCGGCGCGCGCGCCGATAGCGCCGCCTGCAGCAGCATGCGACCGAGGTCGGCCGTGCGCGCGAGCGTGTAATCGAGTTCGCCGGACGACAGCGCCGGGCCGCGCCCACCGATGAGCGCCAGCTCCGCCGCAAGAAACGGCGCGAGCCGGCCCGCCTGCAACGAAACTGCGGGTTGCGACGCGTCCATCGCCACTTGGCCAAGTGTCCGCCCCACTGACGAACGCGGCAATCTGAGTGCGCTGAAGCACGGTTCTTCCCAGTGCACATGCATCGGACGACCGCCGTCGAGCATGAACAGTTCGTTCGCACAAAAGCGCGCGGCCGGCGAGCCGGGCGCCTCGACCACGCATTTGCCCGCGTGCAGCGCGCAAATCGTCACGTGCGTGTCGGTCGTCGCAGCCTTCAGCCACCCTTCGGTGATCCGCGCATCGAGCGATGCTCCGCGAAAACGGACGAACCGGGCGCGCTCGCACCTGCACAAAAAACCGTGTCCATGAAACGTCCGCGCCCGTTCCGCACGCACTTCCTCGCACTGAAACACGTGCGCGCTCCAGAACGCCGTTCCGTGCACAAGCGGCATGTCGTCGGTGGAAAAGAACTGCAGCAGCGTGCCGCTGCCAAGCGCGTGCATCTTCGCCATGATGAAGCCCGGTGAAATGTGCGACTGGAAGACGCGCCGTGCGTGTCGCATTGCATGTGTTGCGCGGCGTAGGTCACGTGTCATGCGACACAAAATCGGAACCCGCTGCGTGCATCGCGCGATATGGGGCGTGCACTGTGTTACATGAGCGGATGCGGCGCATCAAGATGCCCGGCGGGCGCGGCCGCGTTCCCGCCACACCGCGCACGGGGTGACAGGCTTGCGCGACATCCGCCGCCCGCTCCGCTGCGTCACCGGCCCACGTGCGCATTCATCCTGACGCGAGTCGTCTGCCCGGCCGCGCCGCGCGGGCGCGGCATGCGTTCACAGTGTCGGACTCTGCGTGCGCGTTGGCAAGACTTTGTACTTGCAGTCCTCGGGCCGGTCGCCGATGTGCCGATTAACGAACGCATGGAGTTCTCTCAGCTTGCGCCGTTCGAAATACAGGCCGCGGTGTGCGACGCATTTGACCGCTTCGATCGTCTTGCCGAACAGCCCTTTCCTGGCAAGCTTTTTGCCGACCTCGTCGATGTTAATGGTAATTCGCTTTTGTTTCGCGAGCAGCACCGGTTGGCTGACAGCGCTGTTGAAGCGGATCTCCCTGAGCACATCCATTCTGATGGCCTTGATCTCGCTCTTCAGCGCCCGACCGCGCTCGTCGCGGTTCTGTTTCGCATGTTTTTCAACTACGACATGTTGAGGTTTCAAAATCGCGGGGGACATCCCAATCGTTTTCATGATCTGTTTCCTTTTCCTGAACATTAGCGAGCGTTCATTCTCCGCCGCAGATTGGCTCGGCACTTTCACGAATCGCTCGCCCGGCTACACGGCGTAGCCTCGCTTGCTTCGTCGCACGAATCGCACAAGCTGCGCGAACAGCGCGAGTCGCGGAACGCAAGCGCGTACGACGCCCACAATCGCGTCGCGCTGATTAAACCGCACAGCAAACGGATCCGCCGAAGTGTCGTACGCACGCGCCATAGAGCGCGAACCCGCGCCGGTCGCGCGCTACGTCAGCGGCGCGCACGCATTCGCGTATCCGTATCGATACGCCCACTGAATCACGTTCGCCACGTTGCGCGCGCCGAGCTTCTGCATCAGCCGCTGCCGATGGCAATCGACCGTCTTCGGGCTGATGTTGAGCCGCGACGCGATCTCTCGGTTGCGCATCCCGTCGGCGATCAATTTCAGCACCTGCTTCTCGCGCCGCGTCAGTTCGTCGACAGGCGTGGAAAACGAGCGGCCATTGACCGAGGACGCGATTCTCGCGCCGTCGAGCGCCGGGTCGATATAAACTTGCCCAGACATCACGCGCCTAACCGCATGCAAAATGCCTTCCAGGCTGCACCACTTCAGCAAGTAGCCCGACGCACCGAAGCGGATCGCATCCGCCGCGCGCGTCTCAGATCCGAGCGCGGTGAAGACGATAAACCTGACGTTTGGATGCTCGCACAGGAGCTCGCCCATTGCTGGCAGCGGATCATCGCCCGGTAGCATCACCTCCATAAACACGAGGTCCGGCCTGTCGCGACGGCATCGGTCCCTCGCCTCAATCATGTCGGTGGCCCCGCGCACCTCGATTCCCGCATACGCCCTGCCGAGTACGACCTCAATGCCATCGCGCACGATAGGGTGACTGTCAATGACGAGCACCCTTTCACACTTACTCTTTTCGACCATAATTGATTCTCCGTTGCTCCGATGCGCCCCTCTTCCGTAAGCCCACGTGATGCGCCGCCTAGACGGCCCATGCCGCACGCTACGCACGCGCTTTTTTAACATAGTGCCCGCACGTCACCGAAATATTTCAGATCCATTTCATTAGTTCGCCGTTCAGCGATCCCAATTGCACGCAGGCCGTGCGTGACTCCGCCGGTGCGTCCCACGTGCGCGCGTCGTAGGCGCCCATCCGTGCGAACGCGTCGATCAGGCCTTCGAGGCGAGACGCAAACACTGCGAGTGCGTCGACGAATTCTCGGCTCTCGAGATTCGCCGTTGCAATGCGCTCGATCAGCATCACTGCTCCCGCTTCATCGTCGAGTCCGAGGCCGCTACCCGATTCGGACAAGTCGAGATTGACGACGAGCATCCGTCGCCAGAAGTCCGCAGGCGCATGCGGCGGAAATTCACCGACCATCCCATACAGCACGAGCGCGTCGGACCGGTCGCGAATCGAGATCATCAGTTGCTCATCCAGCAGCAGGAAACACTGCCCTTTCTCGTCGAAGCCAAGCGTCACGCCCGTCGCTTTGCTCAGCGCATTCAACAATTCGGTGTGTGCATTCATAGTTTGAGGTACTCCATCGGATTCGAATCGGTCGGTCGCGCGCCGCCAACCGACGAGCGGAGGGCATGCGTCATGCGGCGATCGCGGTCGACATGAACGCCTCGATTTGCCCGATCATCGCGTGCGCGGCCAGCATCCGCAGCGCGGACCGGTCGTCCGGCGGCGGCGCATCGAGATGCCGGCCGAGCGCCTCGACAAAGGTTCTCGCCTTGCGCGTCAACGCCGCGACGTCGTCGCGCACCGATGGTGCGCAGCGCTTCATCGCCTCGGCGAGATCCGCGTCCGCCCGATCGCGATGCTTGACGGATCGCGCGGCGGACAGCTCGTCGAAATACGCGCCGATCCGCTCGACTTCGAGCGCGTGACCGTCGAGGCGCGCTTGCCGCGGCGCGCCCGTGTGCGCGGGAACGCGACCGCGGCCGGCTTCGCCCGCGAGCACGCCCCGCACCGCTTGGCCGGGCTCCGAGAACGCGCGCCACGCCTCTCGCACGGGCGCGCTGTTGCACAGCCGATCGCAGTGGCGCGCGATATCAGCGCGCTGCTGGTTCAGCGTGTCGATCCTCGCCTGCACGGCCTGCGCATACGCATGCGCGCGATTCGGATCTTCGGAGATCCATGCGGCCGTATACGGCACGAAATGCTCGGCGCCGCCGGAGCGCAACACACGCAGCGCCATCGACGCGCAGTTTTCCTTCTTGCTGATCATCTGGTACTTGAGCTCGCCCGTCGTCGCAGCGTGCTTCACGGCACGCGCGTCGCGCAACATCGCCGCCTCGTTCAGGCCGAACAGCACGAACGCGTCCCGGCCGGCCGCCTCGCGCTTGTCGCGGTTCAATCCGATCGCCGGAAAATACACCTTGCGCGCGCTCAGCCCCCATCGCCACTCCTCATCCCGTTTCTGCCCCGCTCTCGGGAAAAAACGCGCGGCGCGAAAATCCGCTTCGTCAAGAAGATGGTTGGCTTCCTTCTCGATCTTTTCTCTCGCGATCTCGCCTCGCCGCAGATTGCGCACTGTTTCCTTGCCGATTTCCGATCGCTTGTCCTGCCGATATCGGCTCAGCGCCTTCGCTTCGACACGCCCGAATTCCTTGCTGTCGAGAGGTTTGAGCGGCCACCAACTAA
Organism: Burkholderia sp. MSMB1498; assembly: GCF_001526245.1. Classification (NCBI taxonomy): domain Bacteria; kingdom Pseudomonadati; phylum Pseudomonadota; class Betaproteobacteria; order Burkholderiales; family Burkholderiaceae; genus Burkholderia; species Burkholderia sp. MSMB1498. The sequence continues at coordinate 3,070 of NZ_LOYJ01000001.1, read as the reverse complement.
CGTGCTCGTACACATGCCGGCCGGCGTCGGCGTCCGCCTGATTCTTGATCGTCAGCGACGCGTGTCCCGGATGATCGAGACCTCGGCATTCCCATGACCGGAACACGATCTGGCGGGCGAGCGGCTTCGCATCGCCCGTCCCGTGAAAATGCTCGGCGATCGACATCATGTTGCGCACGAGCCGCCGATCGAGCGGCGCGTCGTCGCGGCGCGCGCCGTAGTCGAGCGCCGCCGTCGCGCCCTCCGGGCCGTATCGCTTCGACAACGCGCCCAGGAACACCGCGAGCGTGCGGCAGTTTTCCGTGCGGACCCGCTCGGCGTAGCGCCGCACCGCATCGCAGTGCTTGAGCAGCGGGACGTGCGCGAGAAACGCGAACAGCCGCTCCTTCATACCCAACCTCGCGACCGACACCGCCGGGCCGCGCGCGCCGTCACCGACGACGACACGCCCCCCCCACGGCAGCGCATGCGCAACGAATGCATCGACATTGATCATCAGGTCCTCCCATCGACTACGAGATATTCCGATACGACGCGGCAGCCGCGCAGGCCGCCGCACGTTGCTGTCGGACGGGCCGTCGCGCGCCGGGCATGCAAGCGAGACCGGCGCACGGCGCTTCAACCCGGTCGACATCGATACCGATGCTAAAGACATTCGTCCCGCGTCGCTTTCAGATTCCGCTCAGGCCGCCGCGTACATGTCGGCGCCGCCGGCAAACGATGCGACGTCACGGGCGAAGGATGCGCTCGTCCGCATGTGCGGCTCGCGCGGCCGTCCGGCGTCGATCCGACTTCGCAGCGTCGCACACAAGCGGATCCGGCCAAACGGGACAACTCGCGCCGATCCGTGCCAATCCATGCCGATTCGTCCCGCTTCGCTCCGACGTCGCCCATGGCTGCAAATGGTCAAAAATTGCCGTGCATGGCCGCCCGTCGCCGGCACGCATGAGCACTTTATGGAATCGGACCACGCGACTCGCCCCATAAAATCGAATCTATTCAGAAGCCTGTTCCCGCGCGCGCCGTTGTCGATCGAAATCGAAACCGAAATCGCCGCGCGGATGCGGGCGTGCCGGATCCCGCCATTCCACTCAATCGAGAGCACGACATGATTTCCAACCTGAGAATTAACAGATCCACGCACGTCAAGAAAGCGTCGTTCGACGTTCACGTCAAGCGCTGCGAAGCGCGACCGCGCACGTTGTTTGCCCAGCAGATCAAGCGCATCTTCAGCAAGATCGGCGAGACGCTCGGGCCGCTGTTCCGCCGCTGTGCGCCGGACAGCGCGCCCACGCGGGTCAAGCTGCAGGGCATTCGCTACGTCAGCAGCTATCGGCCCACCGGCGACCGGAAACAGGCGATCCGGCATTTCGTCGACGAGGCGGTCAAGCAGGTCGCCCACACGCGTACCCCCGAGATCCAGCAAGACGCCGAATTCGGCCGGCAGGTCTACGAAGCGACGCTCTGCGCGATCTTCAGCGAAGCGAAGGACCGGTTCTGCATGGATCCGGCCACCCGCGCGGGCAACGCGCGGCCGGCGTTCGTCGCGGCGCTCGGCGATGCGGCGCGCGCAACCGGGCTGCCCGGCACCGACAAGCAAGGCGTCTTCACGCCAAGCGGCGCCGGCACGAATCCGCTCTATACCGAAATCCGGCAGTACGCCGACAGGCTGATGGACGCAGAACTAGCCGCGTGCCCGGAATACCGGGAGCTTCAGCCGTATGCGAGACAACAGGCGATCGACCTCGTCGCAAATGCAGTGTCGAATGAGCGCAAGAACACGCTCAAAAATTTCCAGACGACGACGCAAGAGCTCGATGTCCTCCACCGCGGTGCAACGGGCACCGTATAACGAAGGCGGGTGCCGGCCGCGATGACTGGGAAACGCGATCGGCGTGCGGGTGCGCTCCAGTTCATGGAACCAAGTCTTCAATACCTGGGCCGTGTTTGACCACATCGGGATGCTTCGTTCCTTGCGGCCCTTGCCCATCAGGTTGATCAGCGTGCTGCCGCTGAACTGGACCTGCTCCTGTCGGAGCGCGATGATTTCGGAAACGCGCGCTCCGGTGTTGTACATCGTCAGCAGCAGTGCATAGTCGCGACGACCGCGCCATAGAGACCGGTCGGGAGCAGCAAGCAGCGCATCGATTTCGACTCGGGTGAGCGCCTGCACCAGCAGTCGATCGGTCCGCTTCAACGGAATCGCAAGTACGCGGGTACGGTTCCCGCGTACTCAGGAAAACTGCTCTGCAAGCACTGGCGGGGCGTTCGCGTTGAAGATAGGCGCACAATGCTTCGCCGACCTCGCAAGGCAACGGCAGTCTCCGTTCGCGGTGAGACTTTCCAGGACGAACGCGCACGCAGCCCTCGACCCAGTCGATGTCGTCGAGCATCAAATGCGTGAGCTCGCAGGCCCGTACGCCCATTCTCGCCAGGACCAGCAACATCGCCCGATTGCGCAACTCGTGAGCGCTGCCGTCGAGCGCTGCTCCGAGCACGCGCTCGGTCTCCTCTGTGGTGAGACGAACCGGCAGAGAGGCGTACTTCCACTGGAGCATCGAGGGAATCGCGGCTTCGAGCTCACGGCCCGCCATGCCGCAGAACATCAGATACCGGAGCCAAGCTCGCAGTGCAGTACCTGGCTTCTTGCGCGAGTGTCCGTGAAGACGTGCAGCCTCTTGGCGAACAAAGGCGGTGCGCCATTCCGCGCGAGGCACCCACTGGTCACGGGCGATTGCCGGGCAGTACTCCGCCAGGAACCGCCGGACAAAGAAGCGATATTGGCGGCGGGACGCGGATGCAAGCCCCACAACCTGCGAGAGATGGCGATCGAAATCGCCGACCCAGCTGTTCTGTTCGTCGGGCAGCGCTGCCTGCGCCAAACGCTTGCCGTTACCTCGTGATCGAGTTGCGGACGAAGTCGGAGACGGTGTGTTGTTCATGAGTCGGCCCTGAACAATTCACTTTGAACGACGACGGCGTTACGCGCCGCGCGTCATCATCAGGTTCCCGCCAATGACGCGCGCCAGAATCAGAGCGCAAAGAAGCCGCAGCTTCCTGAGGATCATCC